>NZ_ADHJ01000017.1:0-331597 GCF_000193415.1 Paenibacillus vortex V453 | reverse complement strand
CCACTTGCCTTAATTCTCCTTCGAATTTTTCAAAATCGTGCATGAGTATCGTCATCTTTTTATATTTTCCGAGCAGGAATTTTGTACGCTGGATCTCCGCTTCATTCGCTGTTGGAAAGAGTTCCCCTTGCCCCCATGACATCGCCGTTCAGGACTGGTCATACAGCGCCCTAAGACGAATGATTCAATCCGTAGGGTAAAATATTTCAGTTTATCTTAGACGACCTCCAGGAACGCTATGAGCAGATTTAGAAGTACAAATCTGAGTACGGTGATGGGTATGAGGATAATGATCTCGTATGCTGCTACCCAAACGGCGGTTATATAAAACCGAAACGTATAACAGAAGGAATGGACGTTTTGGTCCGGAAGGCAGGAGTAAAGAAGATTCGATTCCACGATTTAAGACATACCCACGCGTCATTTTTACTCCGGATTGGCATAAACCCCAAAGCGGCAGCTGAACGCCTCGGAATGACTCCAGCAATGTTCAATGAACGATACTCTCACTTACTCCCTACTATGCAAGATGAAGCCGTCGATAGGATTGAAGCAGAGCTTAAAAAGTACTCTGAAAAGACGCTAGATCCTGTGGATAAATAGCTGCCGTTAGCAAATGCGTTAGCAAATCGAAGTAACCTATATTTTCACCATAGTTTTATGCTACGTGTAACGCCCTTTTAAACAGCAAAAAACCCTTGCATCGCAAGGGTTTTCGATAAAGTGGGCCCTGAGGGACTCGAACCCCCGACCAATCGGTTATGAGCCGACCGCTCTAACCAACTGAGCTAAGGGCCCTGAACATACATGTACACATAAACATAAGGACGTCATACATACATCGTTTAAAAATTGGTTGCGGGGGCAGGATTTGAACCTGCGGCCTTCGGGTTATGAGCCCGACGAGCTACCGAAGCTACCGAACTGCTCCACCCCGCGTCAATGCTGTATCAAACAGCGACAAGAATAAATATACACCATTCCCTTGCATCAAGTCAAGTACTGTTTTAATGGAATTTAATCAAGGCATAAATCGAACGCCGTATCGGCCCTTCCTGGAACGGTAAACCTCCACCATCCGCGGATCATTGTACCCGAACAGCCATCCATCCTGCTCCAACCGTTTGGCGAAGCACCCTGCTTGAAATTTGGTTTTATACAGCTTTCCGTAATAGATCCAATTCATCCTATGCGACTCCTTACCTGAAGTATAATCTGCTGCTGTCATATTATGTCCAAACTTCCACTAAAAAACCGCAATATCCACAAAGTCCTTCCCTAATAAAAAAAACAATCAGCCCTATACCGTACCACTGATCTTAGCCCCGTCAAGGCGGCAATCTTTTCCCGGAATTCAACCGGGGAAAAGTCGCCAAGTTTGTTTTTGTCGCTTAATAAATCGCTCCGCCTATTGTCCGTCAGCCTCTGCAAACCGGGCAGCAATGCTCATGAGCTCCTGCTCCATCGAATTCATCATCTGGATAAAATTCACGAGCTGTGCCTTTGTCTCCTCAGCCTCTGTGCGAAACCGCTGCTGCGAAACACCCTCCCATTCTGCATTCAGCGTCTCAATGATCTGTGACATTCTGGCTACCAGTTCCCCGCCATAGTCACTTCCGCTGCGAATGTCTGCCGCTGCGCGGCGCAGTTCCTCCGGGGATACCTCTATGCGTCCTGACATGATCTACCTCACGCTCCTCCCTTATGAACCTTTATGAAAATATACTCTGGGATGTTATGTAGCTTTTGTCTCAGCCAGTACGGTTTGAAACTGCTCCTCCTCTTCGTCCTGGTAGCCGGTAAATATAATGTCCTGGATATCCTCATGATTAAACACATAGGCAAATTCCGGGCTAACATACCCTTCCGGGTACGGGCAGGCCAGATAATCGAACATTTGCGGCTGCTCAAGTGCAAGAATCTGCTTGCGCCCGTATATCACCAGCTTCTTCTCCCCTTGTTTCAAAATAACAATCGATCCGTTTGGCAATAACTGCTGTGTCATAATTACCCTCTCCTTTTCTTGCTTGGACGATGCGGTGCCACCGGTGCGCGCCCCTGTTTCATTTTGTTCAGATACGCTGCGTTCCGCTGCTCCTTCGGCAGCCCCAAAACGGGGTAATGCTCTTTCAGTTGATCCATATGATTCTGAATGAAGAAGTAGCGATGAATGAACACAACAGCCAAATACAGACCGAGAATCAACAGGACGGAAAAAGCCGCCATTCCCATCACGAACCTGCCAATATCTCCGATAACCGCGACTGCCAAGTAATAACCTGTGTAACCGATAGCCGCAAACAGCATGGCGGCCTTGCCAGCTTTTCCGACCCGACCCTGCCTCTCCATGGATTGGTAGGCTCCTTGCTGCAGCGCTCTAAAATGCAGGACATAGAATAGAGCGAGCAATAGCAGCATGACCGCTACCGAGCTGAGACCATATCCAATGGAATCCACTCCAGCCATGTGATACATCATTTTTAATATAGCGACCTGACAAGTAACGGCCTAGCGCCAAACCATACAACCCCAAATACAGCACGAAACCGACCTCGGATTGATACGGGTTTAAACTCAGGCCCACTCCCCACAGCAGCATAGCCCCCCATACTGCGCAAGCGATGTAAAAATAGATCGACATCATCGGCTCCGACAAAGTAACCAGTGCAGGTATCAGCATAATAAATAAAAAACATACGATGCCGCCCCGGATTTGCTCTGCGGGTATCAGCCGGAAATGAAATAACGCTTCCTCCGAAATCTTTGTGCCCATCTGTTACACTCCCCTTATTTGAACCAACCGGCTATCGTCGACCCTAATTTCTCAACTCCTATTTTTAAACCCTCGGTTAAAGTATCCTTCTCGCCATTCCCGTCAAAATCTGCAAACTTGATCCCATCCATGACATAGGAAGCACCCACCGAAACACCAAAACCGATTGCCGCACCCGCGAGGGTTCCGATCGGACCGCCCACCGCCGTCCCGATCAGCGCGCCGGCTTTGGCACCAGCTGCTGCGGAGGCTACAACCGTACCCAAGCCGACACCCACATCCACGGCAGCGTCCCCGGCTATTTTGGCTCCACTTTTGTTCTCATTGATATTCGTGACCAGATTGCCCACCGTTTGCATGGCGATACCCGCATAACCGAGCTTACCGCCTTTCCAGCTAAGCGAATCTTTAACCGCTGCGCCCGGAAGGACATATTTTGGGATTCGGGGGTGATTCCGCCAGTTGTATTCGGCATAGGTTTTCTTGCGGATATTGGCCATCATTCCGTTGGTCACATTGGCTCGCATATTGCCGCGTCTGTCCTTCTCAAGCCAGACTCCAAATCCGTTCCGGTACATGTCCCAGTATTTATACATCGTTCCTGATGCCGTTACGGTCCCGAACAATACGCCGGTGGCCGCCAGCGGGTTGCTGGACCATTGATCAGCCGTTCCGCCAAATGGAGCGAGCGCATTAAATTCAACCCCTGCTGCCGTTACGGGGGGATCTGACTTTTTGCTCCCGTTTTGTGCCAGGCTCGTCTGTAGCAGCAGATGCGGACTAATTTGAGCTACCGATTGTTTGCCGAAGGTCAAGCTGTTCCCAAGCGACTGGTCGGTTTGCGAGAAATCGCTGGCCTTCTTCACCAACTGCCCGCGATTCTGCTCCAGACGGCTTACCACCGACTGACAAGCAGCCCTGCACTGCGCCAGGCGCTGCTCAACCTGTGCACGATGACGTGTCTCCCACGACATGCTCTGAATGCGCTGCTGCATCCGCTCCTGAAGCTGCTGGACTTCCCGTGCAATATCAGATACCGCTGCTCCTTGCTGGTTCAGCATTTCGGGTACTACACGTATTTTGGTCATATCAAACAATCCTCCATGTAGTTGATCGAGAAGACACACTGTAAGATGTTACAGCCATGTTTGTCCTCTATCACTTTATACGCTCTATTACGGCTCCAAGCTCATGGATGATCTCTGTAACTTGGGCGCCCCGGATCTGATCCTGATCTCCTTCAGGGCGGATCAGCCAATTGGAATCTTTCCCCCTTAACAGTTCAATCCCTTGGATTCTGCAATTCAGATCCGGACAATAATACACAGTGAATGAAGCATATCTCTCCGGACTGCTTACAGAGTCAGCCAAAGCCGTAACAACGGATTCCGGGTAGCCTTGCGCCAGCAAATGCCGCTGCGGCTCCTGCTCACCTTGTTCAGCGTTCATCCATTGCTGGAACCAACCCTTAGGCAGAGCCAGAGGGCCCGTGCCGCGGTTTTTCCTATCCTCAAGCTGCAGGTAGCCAATGATCTTCAACCAGGCCTCTGAAGGCGTTCCCAGCTCCTCCAATACATATATCCGCTCACCGGATGGACCGCTCTCGATTTCGGATATTACGACAAGGGCTGAACTGTAGTAAATAAAACACTCCTTCGGTTCTCCCTCAGAACCGGTAACCCTCATGTGAATCGTTAACAGGGTCCGACTGCATACTTCTATGTATTCCAGCAATTCCTGCGCAAGAACCGGCTCGTTATCGACGGTATCTGTAACAATCAAGCCTTCCTCCAGGAGCTCCTGTTCTATCCTGGCCACTTCTGCGGGCATCTCCTCGGCAAGCGTACCGCGGAAAGGATCTTCGAGCCCGATGACAGCTCTTGCACCAACGATGCCGGTTAACACAAAAAATTGTTTGCCGGTCAGTTTGATCCTTGACGAAAATTCCAAAGATCTCTCCTCCTTACGGTCAGTCCCGCCTATTTTTGTAAATAAATCACAAGCCATCATTACTATTATAGGTGAGACGTCTCCTCCCCCTCTACCAAATCCTGGCCCTAAATTTATAGGAACATATACCCAATTCAGTCACATATAAAACAATGAATCGCTGAAAACCTACAAAAAAAAACATCCCGGGTCGTAAACAACCACTGGAATGTTCTTTGATTTCATGTAGGATGAGGCGGGTCATCCTTCTGGATAATGCCGTAATACATAATCGTCATCAACTGCTCACTCACCGCGTTAATGCTGCCCAGACCATTATACCACTCGCTCCGCGCCGTAAACTCCTTAATGAAGGTCATGAAAGCGACCAGCACCTGAGGGGAGATATCTTTTCGAATCTGGCCAAGCTGCTGGCCCTTAAAGATCAGCAATTCAAAATCAGGCACTAGATACTTCTGGTTGAACTGCATCAGCTTCTCCATCTGCTCCGGAAATTTGGCCAGATCCGTCACGAACTTCTGCGACACATGCACCGAAAATTTCTCCTGATCCCTATAGAAAATGGTTAATGCTTCAAGAGGATCCCTGGCCTGCTCCATCACATCGCGATAAATTGACATCAATTCCTCAATCATCCGATCCACTACATGATCCAGTAACCCTTCCTTGCTCTGATAATAATTATAAATGGTCATCTTGGAGACAGGCACCGCTTCCGCGATTTGTTCCATGCTTGTCTGCAAAATTCCATGTTCCAAAAACAACCGTTTCCCAGCTTCCAGCACTGCTTCTTTCTTGGCATTCATCGGTTAAACGATATCCCTTCTCTTCAGCATAAGGACACCTATGGCTGTGCCAGCCGCATACAGTCCTAATGTAACGACCCAGCTCACCGCTGTCAACCCGCCCCCCCGGACAATATCCAACGCATCGAAGAGCCCGTAGGGCGAGATTGAAGATACCTTATGCATCATCTCACTGCTGCCGGAGAGCAGCTTGAGCAGGAATGCCAGAACAGCGACTCCAGCTCCAACGGCCACAGCCGTGCGATCAGAAGAGAACCAGGAGGTAAACGCGTAACCGATCCCCATGAACAGCAGCACCAGTAAATAACCTGACAACAATAGCAGCAATAAGCCTCCATATTGCTCCAGTTGCACCGTATACCTAGCCAGCAGCAGAATAAGCAGTGAACCGACAACAAACACAATCGTCATATGCAGCCAGTTCGCAAACGCTTTGCTCCAGAATACCTCTCCTCTGCTGTAAGGCAGCGTGAACAGAAATTCTGCAGTGCCCCTGTCTCGTTCCCTGGATATGCTTCCAGCTGCCCACGACGTCGCAAAAGAAGATATCAGCACGATAAAATAGGGGTAGGCCTGCGTTGCCACGAACCCTTCGAAGGTACGAAAGCTTTCAGGCTCTATGCCAAATGCTTTAAGCAGGCCTTCCGGCAAACCTTTTATGAGCTGTTCCATTTCCGGATTGTTCACAAAGGCTTCTGCCTTGCCCAGCAAAAGAATCAGTATTAATAAGGTCACAAGAAAACACGTCCAGAATCCGCGTCTGTTTTGACGAAGCTCCTGTTGAACCAGATTCCACCTCATACCCGTTCCTCCTCTGCATGCTGCACCCGATAATCGTCCATGAACATTTCTTCAATTGTTGGCCTTCGAATCGTCAGATCCGCTATCGGAAGCCGGGATAATGCAGCCAGCGTATTCGACAACGGGTTTCCTCCCGTATCAAACCAATGATACGTTCCATCAAACTGGACCTTTGCATCGATAAACTTCAAAAGGTCGTTCTCGCGCTGATCACCCGGCATTTCCAGCCGAAGCATGATCCGATGGCTTCTCCCGGCAGACAAATCTTCCATGCGTGATATACGGAGCAGTTCACCATCACGTATAAAAGCAACTCGCTGGCACACCTTCTCCACCTCCGACAGCACATGAGTCGAAAAAAATATCGTCATGCCCCATTTCCGGTTGAACTCACCCAGCATTTGAAAAAACTCATGCTGCACAAGGGGATCCAGACCAGAAGTGGGCTCATCGAGAATAAGCAGTTCCGGCTGGTGCAGAAGAGCCAAAATGATGCCCAGCTTCTTTCGATTGCCAAGGGAATAGGCTTTGATTTTGATGCCGGGATCCCATTGCAGCCTTTCGGCATATTGAAGAGCCTCGGTCTGTTTAACTTTCAGCCCATGTGCTCTGGCGGTAAATTCAAGCATCTCCCTGCCCGTCATATTAGGATAGAGGATGATCTCTGATGGTAAGTAACCGATGCGCCGCCGAAGTTCCGGCTGCTCTTGCCGCATGGATGTGCCAAGCACATGAAGTTCACCCGAGCTTGGAGACAATAACTGCATGATCATTCGAATGGTAGTCGACTTCCCAGCGCCATTCGGTCCAATAAAGCCAAACACCTCGCCCTGCTCAACTGACATGTTCAAATCCTTAACTCCGTATGTAGAGCCAAACTTTTTATGGACACCTACTGCTTCAACAGCCAACATGGTCATCCCTCATTTATACTTTTATTTTATTTTTAGTATAAACTATGCCCTGATTAAATCCCATATACCCCTTATATATTTACTTTATTAATTCACAAAGTATAAATTGGTTTCTCATCACAAGGAATAAACAGCTACGGTTCTAGAGGCACTATCCCTTTCTAAAAAGATAAAAAACGCCGCCTCTGCAAAAAATCTCAGAGGCGGCAGTCGGATCAAAAATTATAATCTGTACAATAATGTTTATAGTCCGAAGGAGGAAGGATTCGCTCTCCAGGACTGAAGTAGCTGTACATCCTCTTCTTGAATCCGGTTTTCGGATAGGGCTACATCGATGAGTGCACCGTAATTGGACAAGCTCTGCAGCGGAATTCCAGCTTCGGCGAAGGCTTGTACCGCTTTATCCAGCTGATAGCTGAATATGGCCAGTACCGCCAGCGGCTCTGCACCTGCATCTTTGACCGCTTGCGCTGCTTTCAATGAGCTGCCGCCGGTGGAGATCAGGTCCTCAATCACAACCACCTTCTGCCCCGGCTTGATCAGACCTTCAATCAGGTTTTCCTTGCCATGGCCTTTGGCCTTGTCCCGAATATAAGACATCGGCAGCTTCAACTTCTGGGATACAAAGGCCGCGTGCGGAATTCCTGCTGTCGCCGTTCCGGCAATGGCTTCCGCTTCCGGATACTGCTCCCGGATGACAGCAGCAAACGATTCAGCGATGTAGTCACGAATCTCGGGGTAGGACATCGTCAGGCGGTTGTCGCAGTAAATTGGGGATTTGATGCCCGACGTCCATGTAAACGGCTGGTGTGGACGAAGGGAAACGGCCTCAATCTTCAGCAAATGGGATGCGATCTGATGCGGAATATTCGCGAGTGTACTCATGCTTGAATCATCTCCTCAATAATCTGTACTGCTGCTTGTCTAGGGTTTGCGGTAGAGGTAATTGGGCGACCAACAACTAGATAGTGGCTGCCCCTGCGAACCGCTTCTCCCGGCGTAAGCACCCGGGCCTGGTCACCGATATCCGCGCCAGCAGGACGAATGCCCGGGATAACGGTTTTAAAATCCTTACCGCACGCGGTGCGAATGGCTTCCACTTCAAGCGATGAAGCCACGACGCCGTGCAGTCCGGCTTGCTGGGCCAACGAAGCGTATCTTACAACGGTGCCCTCTACAAGCCCTGGGATCCCGATTTCGTTATTCATGACATCCTGATCCGTACTGGTTAACTGCGTTACCGCTATAATTGTAGGCATGGCAAGACCCGGGGTTTCCGCCACTGCGGCCTCTGCCCCGGCTTTTGCCGCCTGCATCATGAGCGCACCGCCGCCGGCGTGGACGTTAAACATGTCCACACCCAGCCGCGTAACGCTGTGCGAGCCGCCTTTTACCGTATTGGGGATATCGTGCATCTTCACGTCCAGAAACACGGAATATCCTTTTGCTTTCAGTTCTTTCACGAAGTCAGGACCTGCGGCGTAGAAGAGCTGCATGCCCACCTTCATGTAACAGGGAATGCCCTCGAGCTGCTGAACCAGATCCTTCGCACGATCGGCATCCGGGTAATCCAGAGCCACCATTAGGCGGCCCGCCATTTCATTGTAGCTTGAGCTTGCGTTCATCTGTACCCCTCCTTCTCGATTTAAACCGGCATCGCTTCCGAAGAGAAGTTGATCGTCTCCAGCATGGTCAGAAGCTCACGAACCGTATCGAGCGAGGTCATGCACACTACGCCGTTCTCAACCGCTTCACGGCGAATACGGAATCCGTCACGCTGCGGCGTTTTGCCTTTGGTCAATGTGTTAAAGACAAAGTTCGCTTCACCTGTGCGGATCATATCCAGAATATTTGGTGTTCCTTCGGACAGCTTGTTAATGGTCGTCACATCAAGTCCCGCTTCTTTTAATGCCGCGGCTGTTCCGCCTGTTGCTATGATTTTATAACCAAGCTTATGGAAGCCTTTGAGCAGTGCTGCTGCTTCGGCTTTATCCTTGTCTGCGATGGTAGCGATAATGGCACCCGTCGAAGGAATCTTCATGCCTGCACCGATCAGCCCTTTATATAGTGCCTTGGCATACTTCACATCGCGGCCCATCACCTCACCGGTAGATTTCATCTCCGGTCCGAGTGTAGGCTCAACGCGGCGAAGCTTCGCAAAGGAGAACACCGGCACTTTAACCGATACATAGTCGCTTTCCGGCCACATGCCTTCCTCGTATCCCAAATCCTTGAGCTTCCCGCCCATAATGGCCTGCGTAGCCAGGTTCGCCATCGGGATGCCGGTAACCTTGCTCAGGAATGGAACTGTCCGGGAGGAGCGCGGGTTCACTTCGATCACGTACACTTCATTTTTGTAGATAACGAACTGGATGTTGACAAGTCCGCGGGTATTCAGTTCCTTGGCAATCTTGATCGTAATCTCCGTGATCTTTTCCTTCAGATCCTGGGACAAGTACTGTGGAGGGTATACCGCAATCGAGTCACCGGAGTGAACTCCTGCGCGCTCTACATGCTCCATAATTCCCGGAATCAGAACGGTGTCGCCATCGCAGATCGCGTCTACTTCCACTTCCTTGCCCATCATGTACCGGTCAATCAGCACCGGATGATCCGGGTTAATCTTAACCGCCTCTTTCATGTAGCTAAGCAGCTCGCTGTCGGAGTATACAATCTCCATGGCCCGTCCGCCGAGTACATACGATGGTCTTACCAGTACCGGATAACCCAGCGATTGAGCCGTTTCTACAGCATCATCAACCGATATTACGGTTTTTCCTTTCGGTTGGGCAATGTCCAGTCTGGACAGGAGCGCTTCGAATTTTTTGCGATCCTCGGCTTCGTCAATGCTTTCCAGACTTGTGCCCAGAATCTTCACGCCCGCTTTGCTCAGCGGTTCGGCGAGATTAATGGCCGTCTGCCCACCGAACTGCACGATGACGCCGATCGGCTTCTCCTGTTCGATGACGTGCATAACATCTTCGAAGAAGAGCGGTTCGAAGTAGAGGCGATCCGACGTATTAAAGTCGGTTGATACGGTTTCCGGATTGTTGTTGATTATAACCGCTTCGTATCCCGCCTTCTGGATCGCCCATACAGCGTGCACGGTGGAGTAGTCGAACTCGATGCCTTGACCGATCCGGATCGGACCGGAACCCAGCACGATGACCTTTTCCTTGGCGGATTCGATGACTTCATTTTCCGTTTCATAAGTTGAGTAGTAGTATGGCGTTGTTGCTTCGAACTCTGCAGCGCAGGTGTCGACCATTTTGTAAACCGGACGCAATCCATGCTCGTGACGCAGGAACCTGATTGATTCTTCGGTTGTATGTGTACTCGCATTGCCTTCAGCGCGAAGCTCGGCAATTGCGCGATCCGTGAAACCAAGACGTTTCGCTTCGTACAGGGTTTCATAAGTCAATGAAGCTTCTTGGCGGATGTGATCTTCATATTTAATCAGGCGCTCGATTTTGTCCAGGAACCACCAGTCGATGTTTGTAAGGTCTTGGATCTGCTGCAGTCCATAACCGCGGCGGAATGCTTCGGCGATCAGAAATATCCGCTCATCGTCTGCTTTCACAAGACGCTGCTGGAGCACTTCATCACTCAGCTCAGCGGCACCTTTCAGGTAAAGACGGTGCACACCGATCTCCAAGGAGCGGACTGCTTTATGAATGGATTCCTCAAAGGTGCGTCCAATCGCCATCACTTCGCCGGTTGCCTTCATCTGTGTTCCCAGCTTCCGGTTAGCGTGGATGAACTTATCGAATGGCCAGCGCGGGATTTTGCTGACGATATAGTCCAGGGTAGGCTCGAAGCAAGCATAGGTCTGGCCCGTTACCGGATTGACAATCTCGTCCAGCGTGTAACCCATGGCGATTTTGGCTGCCATCTTGGCAATCGGATAACCCGTTGCTTTTGAAGCGAGCGCAGATGAGCGGCTGACCCGCGGATTTACCTCGATGACGTAGTATTGGTAGCTGTTCGGATCCAGCGCGAACTGTACGTTACATCCGCCTTCAATGTTCAGGGCACGGATGATCTTGAGCGATGCGCTCCGGAGCATTTGATACTCGCGGTCAGACAGCGTCTGGCTTGGTGCCACAACGATACTGTCGCCTGTATGAACGCCCACCGGATCGAAGTTCTCCATGTTACACACAACGATACAGTTGTCGTTCGCATCGCGCATGACCTCGTACTCGACTTCCTTCATCCCTGCGATGCTCTTCTCGATCAGACACTGTGTAATCGGGCTGTAGCGAAGGCCGGAGCTGACCGTTTCGCGCAGTTCCTCTTCCGTTGCGCAGATACCTCCGCCGGTTCCTCCCAAAGTGTAGGCAGGACGAACGATAAGCGGATAGCCGATCTCATCAGCGAAGTCCATTGCCTCTTCCAAAGTCGTTACGATGGTGCTCTCTGGTACAGGCTGCTCAAGCTCGCGCATCAGCTCACGGAACAAGTCGCGGTCTTCCGCTTTCTCAATCGATTCCAGCTGAGTTCCGAGCAGTTTGACATTCTCCTGTTCCAAAATGCCGGCACGCGCAAGCTCAACCGCCATGTTCAGACCCGTTTGTCCTCCAAGCGTTGGGAGCAATCCGTCCGGACGCTCCTGTCGGATGATTTGCGTGACAAAATCCAGGGTGATGGGCTCAATGTATACTTTATCCGCCATGTTAGTATCTGTCATGATGGTCGCGGGGTTGCTGTTGATCAGCACAACCTCGATACCTTCTTCTTTCAGTGCTTGGCAAGCTTGCGTTCCTGCATAGTCGAATTCCGCTGCTTGACCGATGACAATCGGACCGGAGCCGATGACGAGAATTTTTTTGAGTGTTTCATTTTTAGGCATATTAGCGAGCTCCTTTCACGGCTGCGGCCAGAACCGCCTGGCGCGGCTTCCGGACTTCATTCTCTTTATGGTCTCTTATCATTTCAAGGAATTGATCGAACAGATAGCTGCTGTCGTGCGGTCCAGGTGCAGCTTCAGGGTGATACTGTACGGAGAAGGCCGGGAATTTCGAGTGCTTCAAGCCTTCAATCGTTTTATCGTTGTTGTTGATATGCGTGACTTCAAGCTCCGTGCCTTTAACGGAATCTTCATTTACTGTAAACCCATGATTCTGGGAAGTAATATAGCAGCGTCCGCTGGCAAGCTCTTTAACCGGATGGTTCCCGCCGCGGTGTCCGAATTTTAGCTTCTCGGTGTCGGCGCCCGCAGCCAGTGCAAACAATTTGATGACCCAGGCAGATGCCGAAGTATCGGATAATTCGCCAAGCAGTTGTTTGACCATATCGTACAGCGTACGGAACATCTTTCGGGTCCCCAGGGCCGTTAGACAACTGGATTCCATCCGGATGGAGTCTGCGGATTTCGTCCGCAGTGGTGTCATGCGGAACCACGATCACATCGCAGCCACGGGAAGTCAGCTCGCGTAAAATCCCGCTTTTTGCACCGAAGTCAACCAGAACAATCCGTTCCTTGGAGCCGGGGCTCGTAAACATTTGCGGTGTTGAAGTACTTGCCACCTGATTGCGAAGTTCAGCAATCGTTGTGTCGCCGAGCATTTCCTTCAGCTCTTCTACCGGCTTGTTGGAAGTTGTCAGAATCCCCTTCATGGTTCCGTAATGACGGATGATGCGGGTCAACATCCGTGTATCGATTTCGCTGATCCCTGGAATTCCATATTCCTTCAACAAGCTGTCAACGCTGTATTCTGCACGCCAGTTGCTAGGAACAGGCTCATGACGACGAACAACGAATCCGTGGACGAACGGCCGAATGGATTCAAAGTCATCCCGCGTGATGCCGTAGTTTCCGATCAAAGGGTATGTCATCGTCACGATCTGTCCGCAGTAGGACGGGTCGCTCAGCACCTCTTGATATCCTGTAATCCCTGTATTGAAAACAACCTCTCCGGTCATTTCAGCATCCGCGCCGAAGGATTTTCCGCTGAACAGCGTACCGTCCTCCAGTAACAATCTTGCCTGCATCCCGATCACTCCTGTCATCTATGTGTAATATATTTTATAAGTCATTGGCCTAAGTGTTACTTAAAATCCATTTTGTTCGGACCATTTCATATCGCCGTCCACCCAAGTCATCACAGGCCAGCCCTTCAGCTTCCAGCCGGTGAATGGAGTGTTGCGGCCTTTCGTAGCGAACTCTTCCGGGTTCACTTCCTTCTCGGCTTCCAGGTCAATCATGGTCAGGTCCGCTGCTGCCCCGGCTTCCAGCACACCCGTTGCAAGACCGAATACTCTTGCCGGATCACTTGTCATCCGTTTGACCAGCAGTGCGAGATCCCATTTGCCTGTTGCAACAAACTTGGTATAGAGCAGTGGAAATGCCGTTTCGAATCCAACGATACCGAACGGTGCGAGCTCCATGCCTTTGGCTTTCTCTTCAGCGCTGTGCGGGGCATGATCCGTCACGATCATATCAAGCGTTCCGTCCAGCAGACCTTCTATACAAGCCTCTACGTCACGCGGAGTGCGCAGCGGCGGATTCATCTTCCAGTTTGCATCAAGGCCGGGAATATCTTCGTCCGATAGCACCAGATGGTGGGGGCGATACCTCAGCTGTTACCGAGATGCCAATCGCCTTCGCCTGGCGGATCAAACGTACGGACTGCTCTGTGCTCACATGGCATACATGGTAGTGTACCCCGGTGGCTTCCGTCAGCAAAATATCCCGTCCGACATGGATTGCTTCCGACTCGTTCGGAATTCCTTTCAGGCCATGCTGCTGGGCGAACTTGCCTTCGGTCACGCAAGCTCCCTTTACCAGCGAATCGTCCTCGCAGTGAGCGATAACCGGCATGCCCAGCGCTTTAGCTTTTTTCATGGCATCTTTCATCATCTGTGCGTTCTGTACGCCGACCCCGTCATCCGTGAATCCAATCGCCCCTGCTGCCTTCAAGGCTTCGAAGTCTGTCAGTTCACGACCCAGCTCATTCCTGGTTATTGCAGCGTAAGGCAGCACCTTCGCAAGATTCGCCTCACTCGCTTTGTCCAGTATCAGTTTCACCGTTTCAGGCGAGTCGGTAACCGGCCTTGTGTTAGGCATGCAGGCGATGGTCGTAAATCCGCCCTTCACTGCTGAGCGGCTGCCGCTCTCGATCGTTTCCTTGTGCTCATAACCCGGCTCTCTCAAGTGCACATGCATATCGATGAATCCCGGTGTGACCAGTTTGCCCTCGGCATCGATTATCCGCACGTTCTCGCCCGCTTCCGGTAAGGCTCCAGCCTCACTCACAACCGACTGAATCAATCCGTCTGCAATGACGATATGTTTGTCTTCGAGCTGTCCTTGTTCATTGATCACTTTGGCATTCCTTATCACTTGCATTTGCATCTTGGTTCCCCTCCGCAGCAGAAGCACCGTTCGCTTCTTTGTATATTGTATAATAAAAATTCATGTTTGTGTATAATTATTAATATTTATTCATCCATATTCATGCTTCAGGTTAGCCCTTCATCGCCCGTTCCATAACCGCCATGCGAATCGGCACTCCGTTCGCCATCTGATTGAATATCATCGATCTGGGACTTTCCACAACCGTGTCATCAATTTCAACGTTCCGGTTCACGGGTGCCGGATGCATAATCATCGTGTGCCCTGACAGCCTCGCTGCCCGTTCTTCCGTAAGACCGTACTGCTCCCGGTATTCCGCGCTGGATTTGAATACTCCTGCGTTATGACGCTCCAGCTGAACCCTCAGCATCATAACCACATCAGCCTTCAGCGCCGTCTCCATCGATACATAAGGTGCATACTGGGCAAGCTCTGGTGCCTGCATCGTTTCCGGTGCGCAGAACTGCACATGCGCTCCGAATTTCTGCAGCGCCCACAAGTCCGAACGCGCCACCCTGCTGTGTTTGATATCTCCGATGATAGACACCGTTAATCCTTTAAGCTCTCCGAAACTTTTCTTCATTGTATATAGGTCAAGCAGTGCCTGCGTTGGATGCTCATTGTTGCCATCTCCTGCATTCACCAGTGGAATCGACACCCGTTCTGCCAGTTCTTGAAGCACTCCTGAAGGTTTCAAGCGGATGACACCTGCGTCAATCCCCATCGATTCCAAGGTCCGCACGGTATCGTAGATCGACTCGCCCTTCTCTACACTTGAGGCTGCCGCTGCAAAGTTCATCACCTCGGCGCCGAGTCTTTTCTCAGCCATTTCAAAAGAAAATCTCGTTCTGGTGCTGTTCTCGAAGAACATATTAACCGCAAATTTTGATTTGAGTACCGGTACCACTTTGTCGGACTGCGCTTCCCAATATGCCGCCCGATTCAAGATCGATCCAATCTCATCTCTGCTAATATCCTTCAATCCTAAGAGGCTGCGTTCTTTCACTGAAATGGCTGTTGTCATGATTATCGTTCCTCTCTTTGGCTAATGGTCACTTCATCCTTGCCGTCGATTTCGGTTAATGCCACCGTAATTTCCTCATGTTTAGAGGTAGGAACGTTCTTTCCGATATAATCCGGCCGGATCGGGAGTTCGCGATGGCCGCGATCTGCGAGAACCGCAAGCTGTATCATTCTTGGCCGCCCGCAATCCATCAGGGCATCCATCGCCGCCCGAATGGTTCGTCCGGTGTACAGCACATCATCGAACAAAATCACTTTCTTATCATGGATGTTCAGGTGCTCCAGACTGAGCTTTGCTCCTTCCACCCGCTCTGCGGTGGCTTCCTTACTATCCCGGTCATCCCGGTAGGAGGTCACATCAATCTCTCCCCAAGGAATCGGCGTACCTTCAATCTCGTTCATTCGCTCGGCGATTCTCTGAGCCAGAAACACCCCGCGTGTACGGATGCCGACCAGTACACAATCTTCAATCCCTTTATTCTTTTCCAATATTTCATGGGCAATTCTCGTTAGCGCGCGGCGGATGGCCGTCTCGTCCATAATCACATGCTGTTCATTGCTCATCCTTAAGTCCTCCTTCAACACGTTTGATTAGCCCTTTCCAGTTCCTGACGATCCGTGGGTTTCTTACACACAAAAAAACTCCTTGCCCGGCTTGGACAAGGAGTTGATCTCATAGAGATAGTGTGGAAAGCGCAGCATCTATCCGCAGACAGAGCTATGCCTCCTGTTAATGAACCTCGGTTCACGTTACCTTGCCAGCCTCACGGGACTGATTTAAAGGTGCTATTCGATTGATCTCATTATGACAGACCCCACAGGAGATGTCAACCTCGATCATGTCGAAAGTTGTCGCGTTCCGAACAGAGTTTATTACGCTATTAAAATTCGAATTCCACATCGCTAAGTCTGCTGCGAATTTCGGAAATTACCCGTTTCTCTTCTTCCTCACCGTCAGCAATGAAGGTCACGGAGAAGCGAACGAAATGTCCTGCATCATCCCAAGGCACCGTAGAGATCAGTTTCTCGCGGATCAGATATTGGGAGAAGTCCTCTCCGGACTCAAAGCGGCGGCCGCCTTTAACTCCTTTTGGAGCCTCCACATACAGGAAGAAGGAGCCTTTCGGTTTCTCGGCTGTAAAGCCAAGTTCATTCAGCACGTCCACCAGCATATTGTGACGACGCGAATACTTCTCTGCAATCTTCTCGGTAATTTGCGGATTGTCCAAGCCGTATGCTGCTGCCTTTTGGATGGCTATGAATTGACCGGAGTCGTTGTTGTCCTTCACATCGCCAAACGCTTTGACCACAAGCGGATTGCCGGCGATGAAGCCGATGCGCCATCCTGTCATGTTGTAGGATTTGGACAAGGAGTGAAGCTCCACGCCAACATCCTTCGCGCCAGGTACGGAGAGGAAGCTGAGCGGCTTCAAGCCATCGTAGGTGAGCGCTGCATATGGAGCATCGTGGACGACGACAACTCCGTACTTGCGAGCCCATTCCACAACCTCGGAGAAAAACTCAACGGTTGCGCTGGCACCCGTCGGGTTGTTCGGATAGTTCAGGTAGAGCAGTTTTGCACGGCGTGCAATGTCTTCAGGAATGGAACTGAGATCCGGCAAAAACGCGTTTTCTTTTTTCAATTCCACATTGTATACTTCGCCGCCCAAATACTTGGTGTGCGTGCCAAGCACGGGATATCCCGGAACCGTCATAATGGTTACATCCCCCGGGTTAATGAAGCAGGATGGCAGCATAGCCAGTGCAGGTTTGGAACCAATGGAGTGCAGCACTTCTGTAGCCGCATCGATTCCTTCGACGCCAAACACATTCTTCAAGTAGCGAACAGCCGCTTCCTTAAACTCAGGAATTCCGTTATCCGCATATCCCCGGTTTTCCCGCTTGGAGGCTTCCTCAGCGAGCTTCGCCACGATGCCTGCGTCCGCCATCTCGTCCGGCTCGCCAACACCCATATCGATAAGCTCCGTGTTCGGATGCTCCTGCTTCGCAGCTGCCTTCGCTCTCTTGATTTTCTCAAATTTATAAATGGCTGTATCTTTGCCATAGTTGGCACCGCCGTATACGGTTAGCAAAGTTTTGCTGAATGTACGTTTCCTGATATTTGTCAATACTCATGATTTGTAGTTCATCTCCTACTCTTGCAATGATATTCATCCATAAATATGCCGTAAAATCTCGGCAGGAGCCATGCATTATATATCAAATGATTTGTACTTTTTCAGCTTGATCGTATGTCATAGACTTAAGCCTCATCAGCAAAATCCAGCTTAAGACAATTCCAGCCATTCCGCCAGGAGCTCGTCACGATTCGCAGCCAGCGACTCACGCTCATTCCAGCGCTGTTCCAGAAGCGCTGCATCCGTTCCGTCAACCATCGGACCCTCTGTCTCAAGCCATCCATCAAGCTGTTGAATGAGTCTCTCCAAACGGTCGATCTCCTCCTCCAGCCAATGGCTCCGTTCGGCAGAAGATGGATTCTCTCTTATTCGGTTTGAATGTTGCGCAGGTTGAGCGCTGGTCTTCTCCTTCGCTTTCTGCTGCGCTATCTTCGGCAAGGCAATGTCATCTCTTCCGCCTGGAAGCTCTCTTGCAAGTGACGCTGCAGCCAACTGATCCTTCTTGGCTCGAAAATCATCATAATTTCCCAAGTAAACGACTAAGCGTTGCCTTGTTCCAAATCCCATACTTTATGAGACAGCTGATTGACAAAATACCGGTCATGAGAGATGGCAAGTACGGTCCCCGCATAATCTCGCAATGCATCCTCCAGCGCTTCGCGTGAGGCGATATCCAAATGGTTGGTTGGTTCATCCAGAAGAAGCAGATTCGGCTTCTGGTATATAAGCAGCGCTAACCTTAATCGTGTCCATTCACCGCCCGACAGCTGCCCGACCGTTCTGAATACAGCCGCTCCGTAGAACAGATACCTTGCCAATATCCCGCGAGCTTCGCCTTCCTCAACCCCGGCCTTCCCGCGGAAATATTGAAGCACGGATTCCTTGGGATTCTCCGGCTCTTCTTGTTGCGCCAAGTAGCCCACATCCACCCTGGAACCCCATTCCAGCGTTCCGGAATCCGGCATCAGCTCTCCCATCAGCACCTTGAAGAGCGTTGTTTTACCGCTGCCGTTCGAGCCCATGAGCACAATCTTCTCACCATACTCTAGCAAGCCGGATGCCCCTCTCAGCACCCTCTGATCTCCGTAAGCAACCTCAACTTGTTCAAAGTATGCCACACGGCGGCCCGAACGATCCTGCGGATTGAGATCAAAATCAGCTTGCCTCCGTTCCAATACAGGCCTCTTGACCTGTTCCATCCGTTCCAGCGCCCTGCGCATGGACGCCGCCCGTTTGAAAAATTTCTCATTGCCGCCGATGCGTCCGAATTCCTCCAGCTGCTTGATCGATTCCTTCATCTTTTTGATCACTTTCTGCTGCTCTTGATACTCCGCAAACTGTTGGAGCAACCGTTCCTCCTTATCTCTCATAAATGCGGTGTAACCGCCATTGGCTGTGAAAACTTCCCCATCCTCGATCTCAATCGTTTTGGACACCACCCGATCGAGAAAATATCGGTCATGGGAGATAATGACGCAGGTTCCCGGATAGTCGCGCAGAAAACCCTCCAGCCATTCGGTACGTGCCAGATCCAGATGATTGGTCGGTTCATCAAGCAGCAGCAATTCCGGCTGTACGATCAGCTGTGATGCCAGCATCACCCGAGTTTGTTCTCCGCCAGACAACGAGCCGAAAGTATGCCCGTACTCACGCTTGGAGATTTGAAGCCCTGAAGCAATCCTATCGATGCTGGCCTCAAGTTCATAACCGCCCTCGATCTCAAACCGCTCCTGAAGAGCTGAATAGCGGCGGAGTACACGATCTAATTGCGCTGCATCCGCGGCGATCTCAACATCACTCATTTTCTTCTCAAGCTCTGTCATCTCCGTTCGGTAGTCCGTCAGATGACTCAAGCCCTGTGACAGCACATCCAGCACCGTCCAGGCATCCATATAGCTCGGAATTTGCTCCAAATATCCGATTTTCGCATTCTTCTTTATCGCCAATTGTCCTTCGGTTGGCTTGTCATGACCAGCAAGAAGACGCATCAGCGTTGACTTTCCGCTTCCGTTGCTTCCGATGAGAGCAACCTTCTCGCCTTCTTGGATTTCAAATGATATCTGGTCCAGCACCAAATTGGCGCCGTGGTATTGAGTAAGTTTTTGTACATTGATCATATTCATATTAGGTTTCCTCCTGTATGCTCCGAACAAATTTCATCCGTACTGTTCGAATGCCTGTTAGCTGGAGAAGAACCGGGCGCTGCAAATGCAAAAAGGGCCCACAGAGCAAGCTCTGCGGACCCTTAAGAATAGTAAGCCTTAATTAGGGCTTAATCCGTGCAGGCAGGCAGGTGACTTCTCGCGATGGTACAACCGTATAATTGAAATTGGACAGACCTCTCCCGTTGTAGAGAAATGCATGAACAATGCCAGCCATAGATACAGGTAGCTGGCTAATACGGTTGTTTACCATCTCGATATTCATCCTGCTCACCTCCTTCATTAAAGTTATCGTCACTATAACATACCCGACAATTCAAACGCAAGAAAAAAAAGGAACCGCTAGCGGCCCCTTAGGATCGCCAGCAATTCCTCCATATCCTTCGGCATCGGTGCAGAAAACTCCATGTACTGTCCGCTTGAAGGATGGACAAAACCTAAAACGGCTGCATGAAGCGCCTGCCCGTTCAGTTTGATTCCCTTGCTCTTGCCGTATACGGGATCACCCACAAGCGGATGGCCGATATACTTCATATGCACGCGGATTTGATGCGTTCGTCCTGTCTCCAGCTTCAGCTCGAGAAGACTATAGTCTCCGAACCGTTCCACCACGGTAAAATGAGTAACTGCATGCTTGCTGTTTCGGTCCGTCACCGTATATAATTTACGATCCTGCGCATCCCTGCCGATAGGTGCATCAATCGTTCCTTGATCATGACTGATATTTCCATGTACAAGAGCCAGATAACGACGGTTCACGCTATGGTCCTTCAATTGAGCGGCCAGAGAAGCATGAGCTTTATCGTTCTTGGCTGCCATGATTAAACCGGTTGTATCCTTGTCAATTCGATGAACGATGCCAGGCCGAAGCTCCCCGTTAATGCCAGACAAGTCCTTGCAGTGAAACATCAGCGCATTCACAAGCGTTCCGGAGGAATGCCCCGGTGCCGGGTGAACCACCATCCCTCTCGGTTTATTCACCACAATCACGTCCCGATCTTCAAAAGCAATTTCAAGCGGGATGTCCTCCGGAATAATCTCAACTACCGATGGCTGAGGTACACTCAGCACAATATGATCACCCTGACTCACCTTATAATTGGATTTTACAGGTTCCTCGTTGACCTTAACATGTCCATCTGTAATCCACAACTGCACCTGGGAACGCGAAACTTCTTCCCCTAGGCTCTCCGTTATGTATTTATCTAAACGGGTCTTGGAGGAATCAGCATCTACGGTCCACTCATGAAGCTCCTGGCCCTGTACCGTTCCATCGTTAAAGTCCGAATCCATATCCATTCCGTCTTGCAACATCATTCATTCCCTTCTGTACCCGAAACTCCACTTGTTGTCTTCATCTTCTCGCGTCTTCCGTCCAGAAGCGTATCCAATATAATTAACGCCACACCGATCACAATACAGGAATCAGCAATATTAAATATCGGGAATGTGTAGCTGCCGAAATTGAACTGCAGGAAATCCACAACCTCTCCCATTACCAGGCGATCGATGAAGTTCCCCAAAGCCCCGCCAAGAACAAGCGCAAGTGCTGTAGGCAGTAATCTGCGTCCTTCCTTCACTACCTTTTGCAAGTACCAGATGATACCTGCCACCACGATAAGCGTCACAACAATGAAGAACCATAATTGATCCTGCAGTATGCCAAACGCGGCTCCCCGATTTCGGCTCGATGTGATCAGGAAGAAATCACCGATTACCGGAATCTGCTCATATAGCTCCAGGTTTGTGGCAATCAAGTACTTGGTGCCCTGATCAATAAGAAATAAAACAAATGCAATCAAATAATATACCACTTGTTTATGTCACTCCGTTCTTGTCTTCTCCAACCAAACGTTCACCTTCGCTGATCGGTACATAACTCGTCTTATTGTAGCACAGCGGCTCAGAAATCGTCCATTCCTGTCCATTGGCGAGAACATTTTCCGTCAGTAAAACCGACACGATAGGTGCACTCTATACATATGAATCAGAAGGTCAACTTCGGACCATGAAAGGAGCCTGACATGTCGCATTTAACTCAGGAGCAACTCGATATTCTGCAACAGAAGCTGATGGATCAAAAAGTTGAGCTTGAACGGCGCATGATCTATAACGACCAGCATGGGCTCGGCGAGTCCGAGAGAGATTCAACCGGCGAGTTATCACATATCGATAATCACCCCGGTGATCTGGCTACAGAGCTCTATGAGCGGGAAAAAGACCTCGCCCTCCAGGACAGGGTAGATCTTGAACTGCAACGTGTCATTTTCTCACTTGAAGCCATCCATCACGGACGCTATGGTGTTTGTCTGACCTGCGGCCAGCCCATTCCATATGAACGGCTGGAAGCTCTGCCTGATACGCAATATTGCGTAAAAGACACTCCGCGTGAAAACCTGTCCTACAATCGTCCGATTGAGGAAGAGGTGCTGGCGCCCGCTTTTGGTAAATCCAGCATGGATGAACATGAGTATTCCGCTTTTGATGGCGAGGACGCTTGGCAGATCGTCGAAAGCTGGGGCACCTCCAACACACCTGCAATGGCGGAAGGAAACGACATTGACAGTTATAACGAGATGGATATCGAGAATGGCGATGATCATGGCGGTTTTGTTGAGGTATATGAAAATTTCGTTGCAACCAATATCGATGGTTCCGAGGTCTTTATCGTGCGTAGTCCCCAGTACGTTGATTACCTGAATCGGGGCGAAGGAAGTTACCTCCTTGATCCCAACGGGGACCCCGATGATGAATCCTTCAGCTAACTAATAGTTCCGGGTGGGCGGTATGACTGCGATTAGGGCAGCTGCCGGCCCCTTGTACATACTTGCAAAGCATTCCTTGTTATGTCAACTCCAGCTGACGCTGAACAATACGCACAATGTCTGCAATATAATCACCGATAATCGGCAAATTCAGTGCGCCCAGCGCCTGAAGAACGTAGATGATGGTGGCTGCAAAAAAGGTGAAACCAATCGCAATCCCCACGCCGCGGGCTGTGCCAGCCAGCAGATTCGTCCATATCAGCTTCCAGGGCCGGTTCAACAGCTGAGTGTATTCCGCAATCCGGGACTTCTCCAGCTGTTGTGCAATGTCCGTGGTCATTCGGTGTATCGCGCTCAGTTGATCCTTATCTTCATCCAACACCTTCTTCTCTTCTGTTAACTCCGCTTCATCCGACTTCTCCGCCATATTTCAACGCCCCTTTAGCCGCAATCTCTGCCTGGATACGAAACCACGATTCGCTGATTATTATGTATCTATTGGTAGAATATCATTCGTATAGAACCTTAACCGCTGAAGAACCCTGCTTCAACTTGAATATGAAAAAAACCAACGCCCCATGATAGGGGCATTGGTATTAAATCCAATCTATCTTTCAGGCGATATGGATACCGATCGTTTTGCCGCCAAGCTCAACCCGCTCCATGCCTTCACTTTGTCCAAATTGCAGATCGTTCACGAGCACATTCTCGCGCAGAACCTCTTCAAAAGCGGTAATAGCGCCTCTAAGCTCATCATCCGTGTCAAGAGTCAGGTTGACCCGCTTCTCAATCGGCAGATCCAGTTTCTTGCGTGTATCCTGTACGGCACGCACGACTTCACGAACCCAGCCTTCCTGCTCCAGCTCTGGGGTGATATCGGTATTGAGCGCAACGGTTAACCCATAACCCGAAGCGGATGCAAAGCCCTCCTTCGCTTTCTTCTCCACCAGAAGCTCGTCAGCAGTAATCTGCAGTTCCTCACCTTCCGGTGAAGTGACATTCACACCGCCCGTTTGAACCGCTTTGCGAGTGTCGTCACTGCTCATCCCCTTCAAGAACCCTTGCAGGAAACCGATATTCTTACCATATTTCTTACCGGCAACCTTGAGATTCATCTTCAGCGTGAAATCTACGAAGCCGCTGTCGCTGGTCTCAACCTCGATTGCTTTTACGTTGATCTCATCCTTGATAATGTCTTCGTATCCGGAAAGATCAAATTCACGGTTCATGGACACAATCAGCTCGGACAGCGGCTGACGCGTCTTGATTCCGGTCTCGTTGCGGACGTTGCGCGCAAGCTCCACAATCTGTCTTGCCGTCTCCATGTCCTGCTCCAGCGCCTTGTCGATCAGCGCTTGGTCTGCTTGCGGGAAGTCGGCCAGATGCACGCTCTCGCCGCCGCCCAGGTTGACAAAGATATCTTCGGACAGCATCGGCGTAAATGGAGCCATAAGCTTCGAGAGGGTGAGCAGCACATGCGTCAGCGTTCCATACGCAGCCAGCTTATCTTCGCTGAGCCCGCTGCCCCAGAATCGGTCGCGCGAACGACGAATGTACCAGTTGCTCAGCTCATCCACATAGGCTTCGATGGCTTTGGCTGCATTCAGGAAATCATTCACAGCCAGCCCTTTATCAACTACTTGAATCAAGCTGTTCAGGCGGGAGAGAATCCAGCGGTCCAGCTTATGGTCCGATCCCTTGAATTCATGCTCCTTCGGATCATAGCCGTCAATACCGGCGTACAGCGTCAGGAATGCATGAGTGTTTACCAGCGTATCCACCACTTTGGATTTCGCCTCGCCAACGATCCCTTTGGAGAACCGCTTGCTGTTCCATGGCGCACTGTCAGCCAGCAGCGCCCAGCGGAAGGCATCCGTACCGTACTCTTCGATGATATCCCAAGGATCAATGACATTCCCTTTGGATTTGGACATCTTCTGTCCATTCTCATCCAGGATATGACCTGTGGCCATGACCGCTTTGTAAGGAGCTTTACCCGTGAACAAGGTGGATACGGCCAGCAGGCTGTAGAACCATCCACGTGTCTGGTCAATTCCTTCGCAGATCATATCGGCAGGATACTGCTGTTCGAATTTCTCCTTGTCCTCGAACGGATAATGATATTGTGCAAAAGGCATCGATCCACTGTCAAACCATACGTCGATCACCTCAGAGGTGCGTTCCATCACGCCACCTTCGCAATGCGGGCATTTCACTTTCACTTCATCCACGTAAGGCTTGTGAAGTTCCAGATCCTCCGCAATCTCGCCAACCGCGTTGGCACGAAGATCAGCAATGCTGTGCGGGGCATATTGTCCTTCGCACGTGTCGCAGACCCATACGTTCAGCGGCGTTCCCCAATAGCGGTTCCGGCTGATATTCCAATCAACCAAATCTTCCAGGAACTTGCCGAAGCGGCCATCACGCACGTGGCCCGGATACCAGGTTACCTCATTGTTGTTCGCAATCAATTGATCCTTAACGGCTGTCGTCTCGATGAACCAGCTCTCCATTGCATAATAGAGCAGCGGGGATTTACAGCGCCAGCAGAACGGGTAGCTGTGCTCATATTTCTCTTTGCTGTACAGAAGACCTTTTTCAGACAACGACTTCACGATATCCAGATCGCAATCTTTGACGAAACGTCCGGCAAAGTCTGTCACTTCATCGGTGTATCGGCCTTGGCCATTGACCACACTTACAAAGCTGATGCCATTCTCGCGGCATACCCGGTAGTCATCCTCACCGTGAGCAGGAGCCATATGCACAATGCCCGTACCGCTTGCATCCGTAACAAAGGAGGCGCCAACGACTATATTTTTTTTCTCCGCTTGTACGAAGGTAAATGGAGAATCATAGGTTTTACCAACCAGCTCAGAACCTTTCAACGTAGATAGAACGGTAAACTCGCCCTTCATGACATCCTCTACCAGATTTTTAGTCGACGATGTAGATGCCGTCCTCCTGCTCTACGCGCGCATAATCCATATCCGGATTTACAGCTAACGCCACGTGGGATGGAAGTGTCCAAGGCGTGGTCGTCCATGCCAGTACGTATTCTCCGCTATCGTGCAGCTTGAATTTGGCAGTTGCACTCAGGTCTTTAACATCCTCGTAGCCCTGGGCTACTTCATGAGAACTGAGTGTCGTCTGACAGCACGGGCAATACGGGCTTACACGATGACCGCGGTACAGGAGACCTTTGTCATGGATTGTCGCCAAGATGTTCCATACACTCTCAATATAATCATTCTCCAGCGTGATGTAGGGATGATCCAGATCGGTCCAATAAGCAATCGCTTCGGTCAGCTCACGCCATTTATGCTCGTATTCAAACACACTTGATTTACATTTCTTGATAAAGGCTTCCACGCCGTAATTCTCGATTTCCTGCTTGCCGGAGATGCCAAGCTGCTTCTCCACGCCAAGCTCAACCGGCAGTCCGTGCGTATCCCAGCCCGCTTTCCGAACGACATGGTAACCTTTCATCGTCTGATAACGGCCAACAAAATCTTTAATGACCCGGCCAAGCACGTGACCGATATGCGGCGCACCGTTCGCGGTTGGAGGCCCTTCATAGAATACATAATTCGGCTTGCCGGCCCGGCTTTCGATCGATTTCTTGAACGTGTTCTCCTCGTTCCATTTGTTCAAGATGCGCAGCTCTCTTGCCCGCGCCTTCTCTTTGACGTCTACTCTGTTCATGCCAATCGTCCTTTCGCCCTGATTCGTAATGTTCTGTGAAAATAAAAAAAAGGCCTCATCCCCAAAGGGACGAGAACCTGTTCTCGCGTTACCACCCTAATTTCGCTGAACAGACTTCCGCTAGAAGACTATCCATAACGACACCTTAAGTCCATGTCTTCACTACAAGACAAGGTCCGATGTAACGTTCGGCAGACGGTTTAGCTTACACACGCGGTTAAACGCTTCAGCTTCACTTCTCCGGGATGATCTTCTGCTTGGTCTGAACGCCGGACTTTCAGCAACCGCCGGCTCTCTGAGGGACAGATCCTTCGCGTACTATTCCCATCAACGAATTCGAATATGAATCAACAATATGTTATTAGTTATAGACTCTTTCCGGGAAAAAGTCAACCGGATACCCGCCTAGTATACCTCTTTAGGCTCAAGACTTGCTTCACGGCTCTCCAGCGTCTCCCAGCCTTCTTGCTTCAAGAGCTCCAATTGCGCCTCAACCAAGGAGCGGAAACGGGTACGGTAGATGGATGCCTGCTTCTTCAACTCTTCAACCTCAAGCGCAATTTTGCGGGATTTGCTCAGCGCATCATTGATAATACGGTCTGCATTCTTCTCGGATTCCTTCACGATCAGCTGAGCTTCCTTCTTCGCGTTGTGTTTCAGCTCGTCCGCTGCTTCTTGAGCGACAATGATCGTCTTGGATAAGGTTTCCTCAATATTTGAAAAATGATCCAATCTTTCCTGCATCGTCAACAGCTGGTTTCCCAGTTCCTTATTTTCCCGGATCACACTTTCGTAATCTTTAATAATCTGGTCCAAAAACTACGTTGACCTCGTCCTCATCATAACCCCGAATTCGACGGGCAAATTCCTTGTTATGTATATCAAGCGGTGTCAATGGCATGGTGTGCACCTCCTAAATATATGGGCCTTACAAGACGGTTCATCCGCTGTAGTAGCCAAACCACCCGTCCATGAAGACAATAGCGGTCATTCTGATTTATCGGCAAATCCATTGTAATTATTAATGTACCTTGTATTGTTTCGACAAAAAAACGGCAATTCCTTCAAAGGTCAGGCATATTTCCCAACCTTGATACGGTACCGCCCTTTTTTCGTCAGGCCGCCTGTCTCCAGTACTTTAAACCTTCCAAAGCCTTGGATGGAGACAACATCGCCTTCTTTTAAATTCGTTGAAGGATCCTCTTCCACTTTCCAGTTCACACGGCATCGGCCCGCCTTGATCGGTACCACGATTTTCGTCCGGCTGATCCTGTATGCGTCACTGGCGATCCCGTCGAGTCTCATGGAAGATGCGGTAATATCCATCGTATCGAAATTCGTATGCGTGACCTGAAGCTTGTCCAGCGGCAGCAGTTCCGTCATCACGTGCACCCTGTGAACTTGACTGAGATTCAGATGCAGGAACGAACTGATGTCCTCGGCAACCACCGTATGGCAGCCGTCCTCAAGCACATGAATATCACCGATCTTGGATCTCTTGATGCCAAGACCCAGAATCGAACCCATGTAGTCGCCATGGTCGAGCTCCAGAAACTTCTGATCCCCGGAAGATATGCTGAGCACTTTCATCTTCAAATCCTCGCCCTCAAGATCCCGATAATCCGGTGCAATCAATGCCCGAACGCGCTCTGCGTCAGCATGTCCACCCTGAAACAGGGCATGCACATCGGGGTGACGATTCACGAGCGACTCCAGAATGAATCTCTGACGAGGGTCCAGGAAATCCGTCAGCTTCGCTTCATGATACTGTCCGGCATTGACAACCCATTCCCAAGCCCGGTCCACAAATTCACGTTCGTCCCTGTGAAAATGATCATAGATGTCCAGTTTCATGCTTATTCACCTGCTACAGTAGATATCCGAGGATAGCATACACGCCCCGTTGTGCCAGCTGCAGCACGAACAACGCGACAATCGGAGAAATATCGATCATGCCCATAATCGGCGGGATAAACCGGCGGAATGGAGCCAAATACGGCTCAACTAACTTGCCAAGCAGCTCCCCGACAAAGCTTTCTCTCACATTCGGGAGCCAAGACATTAAAACGTAGACCAGGATCATGTAAAAATAAATTTGGAACAGGGTTCCAACAATGCTATAAATTTCGCTGCTCAAAGCCTAGATCACCTCATTCTGTTATATTCATGCTCGTCTGCTAAAATCTCGGAGATGGAACCTTGAATTTCGACGGTATCCGGTGTGCATAGGAAGATATTCCCGCCTACCTTGGAGATTCCGCCACTAAGCGCATATACCGTTCCGCTGAGAAAATCGATAATGCGCAGCGCCTGATCATTGCGTACGCGCTGCAGATTAACGACAACCGTTCGGAATGAGCGCAGATGATCTGCAATCTCCTGTGCTTCATCATATGAACGCGGCTCCACTAATACAACCTTAACGTTCTTCTGTGAATGAATGCTGACGATATTTGCATTTTTTTTGATTTTTCCGATGATCAAACGGGGTTGCCTCCACCGGCTCGTCCTGCGAGGCAAGAACCTCGCGTTCCACAACTTCTTCTTCCTCTTGCAGTCCCAAGAAATTCATAAACCGGTTCATCACGCCCATCGTCAATCCTCCTCTTTACCTACTAAAATTGAGCCGAGACGCACCCAGGTCGCCCCTTCTTCTATGGCAACTTCAAAGTCATTGGACATACCCATGGACAATTCAGTCAACGGCTCCAATGTCAGCGCCTGCTCATTCAGCTCATCTCTTAGTTGTCTTAAACCACGAAATACAGGACGCGTCTGCTCCGCTGACGACTCATATGGAGCCATGGTCATGAGTCCGGTTACCTTTACGTGTGAAAGACTGTTGATTTCCTTCAAGAACTCGGCTGCTTTCTCAGGAGCCAATCCGTACTTGGATTCCTCGCCCGAGATATTAACTTGCATAAAGGCGGATACCTGAAGGTTCAGCGCTGCAGCCCTCTTCTCCAGCTCATGGGCTAAGGACAAGCGGTCAAGTGAATGAATATATTGAAATTTATCAATGACATCCCTGACCTTGTTGGTCTGCAGGTGCCCGATGAAATGCCACGTTCCCCGGTCTCCAAGGGCGTTCCACTTCTCCTGGGCGTCCTGCCAGCGGTTCTCGCCGATATGCTGAAGTCCCTGATCCAGTACCGAAGCTGTTTTATCCAAGGAGACATATTTAGTGACCGCAATCATATTCACTTCATTCCGGTCCCTGCCGCTTCTTGCGCAAGCCTCCGTTATTCGCTGTTCCACCTGATCGATACGTTCCATCAAACTCAAGGGACGACTCACCTCTTTCTCATCCCGATCCAACTTGCCATACGACCCGTTGTCCCTCCATCCTTGCGGTAGGAGAAGAACAGATCGTGATTGCAGCTTGTACACCATGAAGTACATTCGATATGTTCCGCCAATATTCCTGCTTTAATCATAATGTGTCTGTTTATTTCTTTCAAGTTCAGCATGTATTTTCCGCGTCCCTTGTCGATATACAGGGCTGATTTTGCAGCTTCCTCTGGCGTAAGCCCCCCGAATCCAATATCACGGACACGATCCATGACCCGATCATCCACCTCATAGCAGCACTCGCCTATCGACGGACCGATGGCTGTACGAATATTCTGCGGCATGCCGCCATACTCCAGGGCCATCTTGGCGACCATTTCTTCAGCAATACGGCCTACCGTTCCCTTCCAGCCGGCATGGGCCAAACCGACAGCACCCGAAACGGGGTCCCAAAAATACAATGGCACGCAATCCGCGTAGAAGGAAGTCAGCAGCACGCCGGGGACATGGGTCACAAGTCCGTCTGTATTTTGAAAGGCCGAGGTCCGATCCAAGCTTCCTCTGCCTCTGTCCTCTTCATGAACGACACCAATCTGAACGCCATGCACCTGTTCACCACAGGTCCAGTCCTCCAGTGAAAACCCAAGGGATGCAGCGGTTAATTTCCGGTTCTCTACAATGTCACCCGGTTCATCTCCGACATGAAAGGCCAAGTTCAGACTGTCATATGGTACCCGGCTAACGCCTCCTTGCCGGCCTGTGAAACCGGCTGAAATCGCAGCAGCCTCCGTTTCCCTTCCCCATTTTTCCAGCACGAACAGACTCGGTGTCTGCTTCTCCTGACTCACAAACGGTTCCATGAACATTTCACCTCTATCCCAGTGTAACAGAAAACATACGCTGGAGACACATCAACCGATTGGCGGCTTGTCAGAAGCTGCGCCGATCATGGCGATCCGGGCGATCCAGATATTCCACCGGCTCCTGATCTTCCGGCATTCTTCGCAGCTCCTCCATCTTGACAAGCACTACATCCGAACCAATCTTCACGATATTCCGCCAGGGGATGATCAGATCACTCCCGCCGCCAAACAGCCCCATAAACTTTCCGTAACTCGGCACAACAATCGCTTCAATTCGGCCCTGCCGCAAGTCGAGTTCCAGATCACTGATCTGTCCCAGCCGTTTGCCATCAATGATATTAATAACATCCTTCGTTTGAAAATCGGAAATTTTCATCTTTTTCCCCACCATTTGATTTTCAGGTATCATGAGCATTCACACCTTAGATGTATTTGAGGATCGGGCATGCCGTTTACATAAATACCCTCTGTTCAGTATATGAGCCGCATGAGTAAAATAACTTACTTAAATTAAAAAAACGACCCCTTGAATGGGATCGTTGTCTTTTCGTTTGATGGCTGGTCTTCCTAAGTTTTGACATGCTTCTGCATTTGCTTGATCGCTGACTTCTCCAGACGGGACACCTGAGCTTGGGAGATGCCGATTTCATCAGCAACTTCCATCTGGGTCTTGCCTTCATAAAACCGCATGGATAAAATCATTTTTTCACGTTGTCCGAGCTTGTGCATCGCTTCCCGGAGTGCGATTTCTTCAATCCAGGATACATCTTTGTTCTTATCATCACTGATTTGATCCATCACATAAATCGGATCTCCGCCATCATGATAAATCGGCTCAAACAAGGACACGGGATCTTGAATAGCATCGAGTGCAAAAACAACATCTTCCTTGGGCACATTCAGCGCTTCGGAAATTTCAAAAATCGTCGGTTCGCGCGAGTTCGCATTTGTCAGCTGATCCCGGACCTGAAGTGCCTTGTAAGCAATATCACGCAGGGATCGCGAGACGCGAATCGGGTTATTGTCCCTTAAGTAACGACGTATTTCTCCGATAATCATCGGTACGGCATAAGTGGAAAATTTAACATTTTGCGACAAATCAAAATTGTCGATGGCTTTCATCAATCCAATGCACCCTACCTGAAACAGATCATCAACAAACTCCCCCCGATTATTAAACCTCTGGATGACGCTGAGGACCAGTCTCAGGTTGCCATTCACCAGTTTTTCTCGAGCTGATCGTTCATTGTTCTGCTGCAGATTATGGAACAGCTCCCTCATTTCCACATTCGTCAGAACCGGCAGTTTTGACGTATCCACACCACAAATTTCAACTTTGTTTCGCGTCATGATGACTAACCTCCCAAGGAGAAACATTACTGTACATTATCTCCGAGGGGGGTTATTTTATTCCTTGGGTTTTCCAGTTACACCATCTTGTTGAATTCTTTGCGGAGTCGTTTAATAATTCTCTTCTCCAATCGGGAAATGTAGGATTGTGAGATTCCAAGCAGGTCTGCCACGTCTTTTTGCGTCTTTTCTTCCCCGTCCTGAAGCCCGAAACGAAGCTCCATAATCATGCGTTCCCTGTCGCTTAATTTATCAAGCGCTTTTTGCAGGAGTTTCCGGTCCACCTGTTCTTCGATGTTACGGTAGATGGTGTCATTCTCGGTGCCCAGCACATCGGACAAGAGCAATTCGTTGCCATCCCAATCGATGTTCAGCGGTTCATCAAAAGAAACCTCGCTTCGCGTTTTGTTATTCCGCCGCAGGTACATCAGTATTTCATTTTCAATACAGCGCGAGGCATATGTAGCCAGCTTGATTTTTTTCTCCGGGTCAAAAGTATTCACCGCTTTAATCAGTCCGATCGCACCAATCGATACCAAATCCTCGATGTTAATGCCGGTGTTCTCGAATTTGCGGGCAATGTACACAACCAGACGCAGGTTACGTTCGATCAGCATAGCGCGGGTGGCTGCATCGCCGGAAGGCAGCTTCTTGAGCAAGAACTCCTCTTCTTCTTTCGTAAGCGGAGGCGGAAGCGCCTCACTTCCTCCGATGTAGTAGATTTCCTGACTCTTCAGGCCTAGTAAAAAAAGTACGCGGTAATACTGCAGCTGCAATGCTAATCTCCATTTAACGGGCATCTCGTATCCTCCTAAACGTTTTCCCGAAGGGACAACATAACTTCGTAAGTGTAGTCACGGTTTTCCTCGCTTGGCATGATAACTTTCCATAAGAGTTTCAAAGATTACATCAGCATTCCATATAGATTACACGATTCGAAGACTATGAAAATAGCTTTATCATCGTTATCCCGCAGTCTTCGCCTCACCAGATTCAACAAGGCTAGATTCGGTATTCTGTTGTAAAGCTTCCTCCTGAGCAATACCTGCATGAACCTTGGGCGTGCCCTCTCCCTCCGTCAAAGCCGGATGGATAATGGCCCGGTATGCCCTGTCGCCGGACAGCGTTCCGCCATCAAGACCAATCAACACTTTGGATGATACGTATTCCAGTCCTCCCAGTTCAATCCGTACCATGTCGGGCTTTAGGGCAAGCATGAATGCGGCCCCCCGGTTGACACCTCGGTACGGAACTAACCGCAGACGGTCCTGCCAGTCAAATTCCTCTGCCCCCAGCCCCATAATTAATTTGTCCGGTTCCCCCTCCATCAGCTGTTTGCTCCAGCCCTGGGGCAGATAAGCTTCCCATAGCGCTGCTTCCATCACCATAACGGGCGTGCGCGTCAAGGGATCGCTTAATTGGTTTCCTGTATCGAGCAAACCCACACAGGAAATTTTGGTGCTGCCAATCCATACGGAGACATCACCTAACAGGGTTTCACGGTTCTCGGTTTTACGTTTCGTGGTCTGAACCGCCTTAAATGCGAATACAACTACAAAAAAGGTAATGCATGCAAACCAGAATCCCACCTTCAATTCAAAGGATAGCCCTCCCGATGTCGTATACCATATCCCACTGAACAATTCTCCCGAATTTTGCACCAGATAATGAAATCCGATAATACCTCCGGCTGCGGCAAAATTCACCATATAAAAAGCTCCCAAATGACGAAGGTAACTCTGCAAGCTTGCAAATCCAAAAGCAATCCAGAGCATAATCAATGAAAGTCCAAACTTAATGAGAAAGGTGTACAAAAACGACAATTGCGGGACAAACATCATGACAACATACAGTGCGCCTACCACGGAAGATAACACTAGCCTCCACCATCTTGGTTTGACCCTGCGCATCCAGGCGGTTAACGCCAGCAATATGCCGTCAATGACGAGGTTTGCCAAAAATATGAGATCAATATAAACAACCAGGTTGTTCACCTGCCTAGTCGAAAAATCCACTTCCGTTATGCTTCTGTTGTTTTCTGGGCAATGGGAGATGTTACTAGTATAAAAAGAATAGAATTCAAAGTCTGTCTAAACCTGTGGGCCGATTACAGACTTTTTTTGTCGATGAAGGGCAGTTTTTAGAAACCGGAGCCAAGAGGACTCTCCGCTCGTCAGTCAACCATCTTGATCTTGGGAAAAAACCAGGGGAATATCCATATGTTACGCAGCGTTTGAGCACCTGAACCTTTATTCGTGAAAGTGTGACAGCATCAGCACTATTTACTTCTTACTCTCTTATGGATGGGATGGGATGTGGTATGGCAAGGCTGTGGAGAAAGATAAAAAAAATAAACCTGTCTTCATCAGGATGACGAAGCACAGGCTTATTCGAATTAATCATTATTACGGGAACGATTGCGAAGGAATGTAGGAATATCGAGCTGATCATTGCCGTTCTGATTGCCAAACGGCTTCAGATTCACATTGCTCTTGTCCGTTGCCTGCTGCTGCTGCTGTTGTTCCCCTTGAGGCATAGCAGGGCGACGTCCAGGAGGGATCGGTGAAGGTTTGCTCTCAAAGCCGGTAGCGATCACCGTTACCTTGATTTCTTCCTTCATGCTTTCCTCGATAATCGCACCAAAGATCATGTTCACTTCCGGATCGGAAGCTGAGGTTACGATCTCGGCCGCTTCATTTACTTCATACAAGGAGAGATTGGCTCCTCCTGTAATATTCATGATAACACCACGTGCTCCCTCAATAGAGGTCTCAAGCAGCGGGCTCATAATTGCCTTGCGGGCAGCTTCAGAGGCACGGTTCTCACCGGTAGCCAGTCCAATACCCATCAGCGCGGATCCGCGTTCTGTCATGATGGTCTTCACGTCGGCGAAGTCAAGGTTGATCAGACCCGGTACTTGGATCAGATCAGAAATGCCCTGAACGGCCTGACGCAATACGTTATCAGCTTCTCGGAACGCTTCCAGCATCGGTGTCTTCTTATCCACGATCTCCAGCAAGCGATCATTCGGAATGACGATGAGTGTGTCCACTTTCTCTTTCAATGCTTCAATGCCAAGCTCCGCTTGGGAAGCACGCTTGCGTCCTTCGAACGTAAACGGACGAGTGACAACCCCAACCGTTAATGCCCCGCACTCCTTAGCAATTTCAGCTATGACAGGAGCTGCGCCTGTTCCGGTTCCGCCGCCCATACCAGCTGTAACGAATACCATATCCGCACCCTTCAGGGTGTTCATAATCAAATCACGGGATTCTTCGGCGGCCTTCTTGCCGACATCAGGATTGGCACCAGCACCAAGGCCGCGAGTCAACTTATCCCCGATTTGCAATTTGTGTTCGGATTTAGCAAGATGAAGTGCCTGAGCATCCGTATTTACCGTTATAAATTCAACACCCTGCACACCATTCTCAATCATTCGGTTAACAGCGTTGCTTCCGCCGCCACCTACTCCGATTACTTTTATTTGAGCCAAGCTATCCATTTCAAAATCGAATTCCAACATCTAATCCATCTCCCCCTCAATGTGCGTGGATGGCACGTCCACTGTCGAATGAATCCGCTATATAAACTCGCTGAACATCTTTTTCAGGCGTTCAATAAATCCCGGCTTCTGGCTGGTCTCCTGAGTTGCTGCGACAGGATTTTGCTGCTTCGCGCGGTTCACCGGTTTCTTGCTGTTTCCGCTGCTGTTGTTGCTTCCTCCTGTATTGCGTACACGTACATTCCGGATTGCATTATGGAGGATGCCGACTCCGCTGCAGTATCCCGGATCACGAACACCGATAAAATCCGGAACAGCAATCCGTACGGAAGTCGCCAGCTCATTTTGTGCCACCTGCAGCACACCAGGCATGGACATAGTGCCCCCAGTAAGTATATAACCACCAGGAAGCTCACTGTAACCCAAGCGTTTAATTTCTTGGCTTACCAATTGGAAGATTTCCTGAATACGAGGTTCTATGATAGCTGCCAGATCTTCTTGAGTGAACTCCTTGTCCACATTGCTTCCAATTCTCGTCACTTTAAAAGTTACTTCGGGCGCGGCACTCTCAATCAGTGCGCATCCATACTTCAATTTCACCTTCTCTGCTTGATCCGTCAGAGTTCGCAGTCCATATGCAACATCATTCGTAACAAAATCGCCACCAACCGGAAGCGTCGAGGTTGCGGCAATGCTGCCTCCCTCAAACACAGCCAGCGTGGTTGAGCCTGCTCCGACGTCCACCAGTACCGAACCCATCGTTTTCTCATCCTTCGACAAGGCGAGTTGTCCGGCACCAAGCGGAATCAACACCAGATCCTTCACTTTCAGGCCTGATTTCTCCACGCATCGTAACAGATTATGTATTGCCGTTTTGGCGCCAGTAATAATCGTCGCTTCTACCTCAAGCCTCACGCCGATCATTCCTCGCGGATCTGAGATTCCTTCCAAACCGTCAACTACAAACTGTTTAGCAACCACATCGATAATTTCACGATCAGGTGGAAGCGCCACGACCTCCGCTGCCTTCAGCACGCGGTCGATGTCCTCTTCGCCAATTTCTCGATCCTCGTTCGATACTGCCACAACTCCATGGCTGGATTGAAGTCCGATATGATTTCCGGAAATGCCGACATATACTTCGGATATTTGAATACCGACCATACGCTCCGCATGATCTACAGCGCTGCGAATGGATTGTACGGTCTGGTCGATATCTACAATTGCACCCTTGCGAATTCCCTCCGAGTCGGCAGATCCAACTCCAATAATATTAAAGGTTCCATTATTAACTTCCCCAATAATAGCACGAACTTTGGATGTACCGATGTCCAAACTAACAATGATGTCATTGTTGCTCAAGCCCTGGCACCTCCTGTTTTTAGCAAATTAATTTGATAATAAAGAATACATTTCTACTTATTCCACACTCGCAGGTCTTTCCCTCTTTTTTCAACATTTTTTTTACTGCCAACATTTGCTATAACAGGCCGTAAAAGTCATTCAAAAAAGAAGAACCGAAACAAGTTGTCAATACTTTCAATTGTACCATTTATTCCTATTCCTGAGTAGGGGGTTATTGCCCTTCCTCTGACTCTTCTGTAACTTCTTGTTCAAACGGTACATAAGCGTCTGCTTCCAGCATCGTAATCACACCCGGCCGCTCCATTTCGGTAACCTGACTCAGGTACTCTACTTTATCCCGAAGCAGGGAAACCGTAGTGATGACTTCGAATTTGGAACGTGTGTACAACTTGATCCGGTCCGGGAAAGAGACCGTCGGTGAAGGCATGATTTCCGAGATGTCCGAGGTCAAACTATTGGGAATCTCCGCAAGCACTTCACTTAACATAGCCTTGTTCGGGTCCGATGGATCCCACTTGGTCAGGATCGGCTTCTCCACGGCGATACCGCTCGCTGTAACAGGAACGGAAGTACCGCTTGCCAGAATCGCTTGAAGTTCTCCGTTCTCCGACAGCTCATAGGCGACCGTAGGATGCTCCGTAACCGCGATTCGCACCTCACCCGGAAAGCTCTTGACCACTTCAGCCGACTTGATAGTTCCCAGACCCACGAGGCGTTCCTGCACATCTTTAGGCTCTACGCTGAAATATTGGTCTCCTATGCGAAGTCCGCTTTGCTTAGTAAGCTGCTCATTGGTATTAAACGTATTGCCTGTAAAATGAATCTCGGTAACTTGGCTGACCGGCGATCGGAAAAAGAGAATCGTCAGCAGCGCTGCAAACAGCAGCAAAAGAATCCATATAATTTTCCTGGCTGTTTTCGGTTTGGGCTTGTCCTGCTTAAGGACAGGCATATGTGTCTTGGACATATCCACTCTCTCCATAAAGACCTGTTATCCCCTCCTCTGGAGGGGATGCTCAGGACCTCAATTGGCTAAATCAAGCGGTTTGGGCACAGGAGACTGACGATAGATCCGTGCACCTAAACCTTGGAACATGTTTTCAATACGATCATAACCGCGATCAATATGGTGAACTTGCTCCACCACGGTCGTTCCCTGCGCGGCCAAACCGGCAATGACGAGCGCCGCTCCAGCCCGAAGATCGGTTGCCTCCACAGTGGCTCCGTAAATTCTCTGAACACCGCGTATAAACGCATAGTTCAGATCCGTGGAAATGTCTGCTCCCATGCGGGAGAGTTCCTCCACATGTTTGAACCGTCCCTCAAATACCGTTTCTTTCATAACACTAAATCCATCGGCCAAGGACAACAAGACCATGACCTGGGACTGCAAATCGGTCGGGAAAGAAGGATAAGGCGAAGTCACAATTCGTTCAACAGCTTTGGGACGGCTCATACAGCTTATGTTTATTATATCATTGCATACACTGGTTTGAACACCGGCGCGCTTCAGCACATGTATAAGAGAAGTTAAATGAGAGGGATTGGTCTTTGTAAGCGTAACACTTCCCCGGGTGACGGCGGCTGCAATCATGACGGTTCCCGCTACGATCCGATCCGGTATGATCTCATACTCGCAAGGCGTAAGACGCTCCACGCCGTGGATCGTAATCGTATCCGTTCCGGCACCGATAATGTTGGCTCCCATCTTGTTCAGGAAATGCTGAAGGTCTTGAATTTCAGGCTCTCTGGCTGCATTGGTGAGCACCGTTGTGCCAAGTGCCGTTGCTGCTGCCATCATGATATTCTCCGTTGCCCCTACGCTGGCAAAATCGAGATGAATATCCGTTCCGATCAATCGGCTTGCTCTGCAATGGATTTTATCGTTGCTCTCCTCGATTTCCGCACCCAGTGCCTGCAATCCCTGAAGGTGGAGGTCGATCTTGCGTTCCCCGATCGCACAGCCCCCGGGCTGATAGATCGTCACTTCACCAAAACGGGCCAGCAGAGGTCCCATCAAAAAGATGGAGGATCGCATCTGCTTCATTAAATCTTCCGGGACATGAAACGAATTGGCAGACGAGGTATCCACGGTAACCGTCTCCAGCTCATGCTTGCATTTGGAGCCAAGACGGCCAAGAATGCTTAGCATCACTTCAATATCCAGCAGATGCGGGACATTGCTTAATCTTACAGTCCCTTCTGCAAGAAGACTTGCTGCTAGAATAGGTAAAGCTGCATTTTTTGCTCCATGGATACGTATGGTTCCTGATAGGGGCCTTCCACCCTCAATCACCAATTTGTCCAATGTATCACCTCCGAGTTTACCGCTCGCCCAGAACGTACACCTCAGGCACCATATGAATTCCGTTCTTCTCTGAGATGGTTTCCTTGATGCGTTCCATCAAAGCGAGCACGTCCTCTGCTGTCGCTTGACCGGTGTTCTCAATGAAATTGGCATGCTGTAAAGAAACTTCTGCGCCCCCGATCCGTAGGCCCTTGAGGCCAGCAGCCTCAATCAACCTTGCGGCATGGTCGCCAGGCGGGTTGCGGAATACACTGCCTGCGGTTGCGGATTGGAGCGGCTGTGTACGCCGGCGACGGTCCTTGTAAGAGGCCATAACAGCTGAAATTTCTTTGCGGTCTCCTTGACGGAGCCCAAATACCGCTTCAGTCACAATCCCTTTTCGTTCATGCAGAATGGAGTGTCGGTAATCAAACGCCATATCTTTCGCAGCATACGTAACCAATTCCCCTGTTTCCAGTACAATGTCAGCGGACTTGAATATGCGTGACACATCAGACCCATGGGCGCCTGCATTCATGTAAACGGCACCTCCAACTGACCCAGGAATACCTCCGGCAAACTCAAGACCGGCTAATCCTTGTTTTCCGGCCAGAACACTGAGTTTGACAAAAGACAGACTACCGCCTGCAGTTACTGTCTCTCCGTCAAAATGAAGCTCCTCAAATCCCTGGCCCAGCTTGATGACCGCTCCCCTAATGCCCTTATCGGCAACTAACATGTTTGAACCGCGCCCGAGTTGCGTCCAATGAATACGATGGGCATGGAGAAGAGTGACCAGTTCCTTGAGCTGTTCCTTGTTCTCAGGAATAATCAGGCAATCGGCTGGTCCGCCTATTTTCCACGTCGTATATTTTGCCAGCGGTTCATTCCATAACACGGCTCCGACATTGGCTTCAGATAGTAGCGATTTCCACTGCTGCATTTTAAATAAACCTCCCTTGACTTTCAAAACCAAAAGGCCATTCCTTCTGCTTAACGAAGGAGATGGCCGCTGTCAGTAATGCCGGCCTCATGGGTGTGTCACGATTATAGAGTATCTTATGTCAGGCTCCATAGGTGTGTGACAATCGCCCAGCCGTTTTAGCGTTTGCCGGTTAACCGGCGGATTTCTTCGACCATAACGGCAGCCGAATCCGGTTTGCCAAGCTTTTTCGAAGCGGCTGACATCGTCTCTCTGGTCGAGCGACTGGTCATAATCTCCTCAAGCTTTCCAAACAGCGTTTCTGCCGTCAAATCCTTTTCAAGTATCATGCTGGATGCGCCCGCTTCTTCCAACTGCCTTGCATTCGCCTCCTGATGGTTGTTGGTAACGTTAGGAGAAGGTATAAGTACAGATGGAATACCAAGCGACGTGATCTCAGCCAGGAACGATGCCCCGGCACGATTCACGATCAGCGAAGTGGCCGCAAGCACCTCCGGCATATTATGAATGTATGGCATGATATGAAGATGATTAAGGCATCGTGCCGAGCTGCGCTAAAATGGATTCACGCGTATTCTCGAAATACGTATCGCCTGTTACGAACACAAAGTGCACGCCAGGCAGCTTATGAAGAAACGGCGCCATGCCCATCATGGCGTTATTGATCGCCTTGGCCCCACGGCTTCCTCCAACGATAAGAACGACTTGGGCTTCCATCGGGATGCCAAGCGTAGCAAATCCACGTTCACGATTGGCGGTTAATACCGTTGTCGCGCGTGGATTTCCTGTATAAACCGTTCTTTTGGCTTTCGGAAAAGAGGATTCCGAACCTTCAAAGCTGACCGCGACCGTGTCCGCATAACGGCTGAGGAACTGGTTGGTTAGCCCCGGTATCGCATTCTGCTCATGAATCATGGTCGGTATGCCGAGCTTGGCGGCTGCATAAACGACCGGACCGCACACATATCCGCCTGTACCGATCACGACATCGGGCTTGAACTCCCTCAGCAATGCCTTGGATCGCTTCACGCCTTTGAAGAAACGCATAATCGTTTTGACGTTATCAAACGACAGCTTGCGCCGGAACCCGGTGATGTCAATGCTCTCAAATGGCAGCTTCTCTTGGGGCACCAGTTTGCTTTCGAGGCCGCGCTGGCCTCCAATATATAAAAACTCCGTCTTCGGATCTTCCTTCTCACATTGTCTTGCTATGGCAACGGCGGGGTAAATATGTCCCCCCGTTCCGCCGCCGGTCAATACGACACGCATACCCTTCACCTCGCATAACGGGAAATATTTAATAGAATGCCAAGGGCCGTCAGCATCAGTGTCAGTGAACTGCCCCCGTAACTGATGAGCGGCAGCGTAATTCCTGTCACCGGCATCAAGCCGATAACCACACCGATATTGATCACGACCTGGATGGCGACCATGCCTACGATTCCTACAGCCAGCAGGCTGCCAAAGCTATCCGGTACGGTCATGGCCACTCTCATGCCCCGCCACACCAAGGCAGCAAACAAGAGCAGTACGATGAGACCGCCAATAAACCCGAGTTCTTCAGCCAGGATCGAGAATATAAAGTCAGTCTGCGGCTCAGGCACATAAGCGTACTTCTGACGACTCATGCCAAGACCGAGTCCACCAAGACCGCCCGGCCCAATCGCATAAAGGGATTGAATAATCTGATAGCCTGCGCCCAGCGGGTCAGACCAAGGATCCAGAAACCCGGTAATCCGCTTCAGCCGGTACGGAGCTGCCAGAATCAAGCCTATGAAGCCTGCTATTCCGCCTAAAGCAAGGAAGCCCAGATGCTTCATCCGTGCCCCTGCGGTGAATACGATCATCATCGCAGCTCCCAGCATGACGGCTCCTGTCCCCAGATCCGGCTGCAGCATAATCAGTCCAAATGCCAGTCCAATCAAACCAAGAGGCGGCAGAAGTCCCTTCGTAAACGACGTAATATCGTAGTCCTGTTTACTGAGCCAGCGCGATAGAAACAGAATCATACCGAGTTTCATAAATTCAGAGGGCTGAATGCCAAATGAGCTGATGCCAAGCCAGCTTCTGGCCCCGCCGCGCACAACGCCGACACCCGGAATAAGAACGATAACAAGGAGGAAAAAGCAGGCCAGAAGCGCAAGCTTGCTATACTTCTTCCATACCCGGAAGTCAATCTTGGATGTGAAATACATCGCAGCAAGGCCCAGACAGGCAAAAAACAGCTGACGCTTCACAAAATAAAATTTATCGCCATAGTCATGAAAAGCGAGCACGGAGCCCGCGCTGTATACCATGACGATTCCGATGGCCAGCAGGGCCAAAATACAGATAAGCAGCCACAGATCGGGCGCCTGGCGGTTCTTGTTCATGGAAAGGCCACCTCGTACATCCTTAGTAGGGGCTTATCCACCCCCCTACTTAAAGGTTATGCACCGCCTCTTTAAAAATGCTTCCTCGTACCTCAAAGGAAGGAAACATGTCCCAGCTCGCACATGCGGGAGATAGAAGAACAATGTCTCCGCTCTCCGCAAGTTCAGAAGCTTTCCGGACAGCCGAGGTCAAGGTTGCGGCGGCGTCCTTCCCATTATCGACGAGTATGATGTCCTTTAATCCCGCTTTGGCTGCAGCATTCGCGATTTTCTCCTTCGTTTCGCCAATCAGTACGACAGCTTTCACCCTTCCTTGCATGGAAGGAATCAAATCCTCGTAATCCGAACCCCGATCAAGCCCACCTGCAATCAATATGATAGGTTCTTTGAAAGAAGTCAGAGCCATATTCGTTGCTTTGGAGTTGGTTGCCTTGGAGTTGTTGTAATAGGAAATCCCCTGAAGCTCGGCAACAAATTCAAGACGGTGCTCGACACTGCGGAAGCTGGACAAAGCACCTTCCAACTGATCAGGCGCAACTCCGGCTGCAATGGCGATCGCACAAGCAGCTAAGGCATTATCCACATTGAATCTCCCAGGCAGTCCGATGTTCTCCACACGGATGATCTCATGCGTAAAACCTTCACCGTCTGTATAAATAATGGTGCGCCCTACATCACCCTCATCTTCATCCGAATCCTGCGAACCCGGAGCATACGGCGTCGAAAGGTAAACCCCTTCGCGAAGGCTCTCAGTCATCGAGAAAGGAATAATGCGCGCCTTGATATACGGGACAAGATTTCTGCACACGGGATCATCCCAATTGAGCACAGCGGTATCATCCGCAGTCTGATTGACAAACAGCCTGGCCTTGGAGGAGATATAATCGTCCATTCCGCCATGGTAATCCAGATGTGTCTCCGCAATGTTGAGAAGACAAGCAATGCGCGGCCGGAACTCCTCTGTTCCTTTTAATTGAAAACTGCTCAGCTCTACAACCATCCAGTTGTCCGGAGTTGCTTCCGCAGCTGCCTCGGACAGAGGCGTGCCGATATTTCCGGCTACAATCGGTGACAGTCCTGCGCTCTCCAGCAGCTTGCCCACCCAAGTTGTTGTCGTTGTCTTGCCATTGGAGCCCGTGATCCCTATGATCGGCGCTTCACACAGGTGATAGGCCACCTCGACTTCTGTCACAATCGGTATCTCCAGCTCAAGCGCCTTCCGGACAGGAGGGACGGAATACGGAATCCCGGGATTTTTGACAAGAAGCGCCACACCGGGATCAATCAGGTCATCGGGATGTCCACCACAAATAACAGAAATACCCAAAGCCTCGAGCTCCGAAGCTTCAGGACACTGTTCTCTTTCCTTTCTATCGTTAACGATGACCGAGGCTCCGGCCTGATGCAGTACCTTAGCTACCTGCACTCCGCTTTTGGCCAAACCCAGCACAACGACTTTTTTATCCCGATAATCATCTAGCTGCTTCATATGTTACAACCCCTTGTTGATATAAAGTCCAAGTCCCGCAAGTATCAGTCCCACGGCCCAAAATGTAATGACTACGCGCCACTCCGACCATCCGGACAATTCGTAATGGTGATGGATCGGGCTCATTTTGAATATACGCTTGCCTCTGGTTTTGAATGAGGCTACCTGAAGCACGACCGACAGCATCTCTATGACGAATACCCCGCCGACAATCAGGAATAGCAGCTCGCTCTTGGTTACGATGGCAATCGCACCAATAGCCCCTCCGATTCCCAGAGATCCCGTATCTCCCATAAACACCTTTGCGGGGTGTGCGTTAAATACGAGGAAGCCCAGCACCGCACCGATCATCGCCGCCGCGCAGAATGCCGCTGCAAACGAGGTCGACTGGATGGCTACAATCGCATAGGCTCCAAAAGCAATCGCACTGACACCGGACAGCAGACCGTCCAATCCGTCCGTGAAGTTGACGGCATTGCTGATGGCAAGCATCATGATGACGATAAACGGATAGTAGAACCAAGGTCCCCAGTCAAAGGACCAGTCGATGCCCGGCACACTGATAGCAGTGCTATGTCCATTGGAGATTAGCAGCCAGCACATAATACCGGAAAACAGAAGCTGTCCAAACAGCTTCTGCCGGGCCGTGAGTCCTAATGACCTGCGAAATACGATCTTAATATAATCGTCAAGAAATCCAATCAGCCCGAAGCCAAGTGTCGCTACGATCAGCACGTAGAAATCCGTATCGACAGGCGAGAATTTAATATAAGTCAGCGTAAAAGCAAGCAGGATGACTACGCCGCCCATCGTTGGCGTCCCCGCTTTTTTCAAGTGGCTCTGTGGTCCGTCGTCCCGGACCTGCTGGCCGAACTTCATCCGCCGCAGCAGCGGAATGAGAAGCGGAGCCGAAATTACCGCAAGTATAAACGCTACACCGATCGTCAGTAACAGCAGTTGAAAGTCCATCAGCTCACCCCCTCACTCCGTTGTTGCCGCCAGGCAGGGCCTTCAAAGCATCGACCACGTGCTCCAGCCTCATACCGCGCGAGGCTTTCACTAATACGATATCCTTCTCGGATACGTGCTCAAGCACAGATGCAATCAGCTTCTCTTTATCGGTGAAGGAAAGCACGGCCCCATCAGGGAAGCGCAGCTTTGCTCTCTCCGCCGTATGAACCGACAGCGGCCCGTAGGTAAACACAAGATCCGCATTGTCCGGAGATAAATAGTCTCCTATCTCCGCGTGGAACTCCCCTTCCCGCTGACCAAGTTCCAGCATGTCCCCGAGAACGGCGATCCGTTTGCGATAGCCTTTCATATCGCCCAGCACATCCACAGCCGCCTTGACCGCCGTCGGACTTGAATTATAGGCATCGTTCAGCACAGTAACCCCAAACGGGGTCTCCACCGCTTCAATTCGCATGCTGGACAGCTTCAAATTGGCAAACCCGCTGCGAATGGCTTCATCGCCGATGCCCAAATGAGCGGCAACCGCCATCGCCGCGAGTGCGTTAACCACGTTGTGACGCCCGAGAAGCGGCAGGCTGAAGCCTTCTCCTGCATGTCGGTTCGACGTGAAGATGATGCCTCTGGCATGAAACATCAATCCAGTTGGGTAATCGTCGTTAGTCTCCTGATTCCCAAACGTAAAGGTGTTCAACCCCTCCGGCTTCACCGTAGACTCTTCCGCAAGCACCTGATCGATCAACGGTTCGTCTCCATGGTAGATCAGCAATCCGCCTGGCTTCATGCCGCTGATGATCTCCAGCTTGGCGCGAGCGATTTCCTCCCGGGAACCGAGCTGCAGCATATGGGCTTCGCCAATATTGGTAATCACGGTCATATCCGGGCGTGCTATGGTCGAGAGCAGTTCGATCTCATGCCGTCCACTCATACCCATCTCAAGCACGATGATGTCGGTATCTTCTTTCATGGCCAGTACGGTCAGCGGAAGTCCGATATGGTTGTTGTAATTGCCTTGTGTCTTGTGCACTTTATACGTGGTCTCTAGCAGCGCAGACACCATGTCCTTAACCGTGGTTTTACCATTGCTGCCGGTAATTCCGACTACCTTCGCACTGGTCTCCGATAAATACGCCGCAGCCAGCGATTGAAGCGCCGTCAATGTATCCTCAACGAGAATGAGCGGCAGATCGGGAACAGGCTGATGATCCCGCTGCCAGAACGCCGCGCCCGCTCCGCTTGCAAGCACGCTTTCGGCGAACTCGTGTCCGTCAAACTTCTCGCCCACAATCGGAACAAACAGATTGCCGGGCTGTATGGTTCGGGAGTCAGTACCGACTCCTTGAATGATGATGTTGGCATCTTGGTTACGTGAGAGCGTGCCGCCGCACAGGTCGGCGATGCTCTTTAATGATTTATGGATCACTTTTGTCTGCCCCTTATCGCGTCTTTGGCTACGATGCGGTCGTCAAAATCAAGCACTTCGCCCGCAATCAGCTGGTAGGTCTCATGACCTTTCCCCGCAATCAATACTACATCGCCCGGGCTTGCCATTTCAATAGCCTTTTCAATCGCCTTCCTGCGATCAACAATGAGATTGTAGCTTTCTGCTGCCACTCCGTCCTCAATCAAGCCGGCTTCGATATCCTTCAGAATCAAATCCGGGTCCTCGGTACGCGGGTTATCGGAAGTCACCAATACAACATCGCTATATTTCGCGGCAATTTTGCCCATGATCGGCCGCTTGGTCCGATCCCGGTCACCACCGCAGCCGAATACCGTGAGCACACGGCCTTCCGCGAATTCATTAACGGTACGAAGCACGTTTTCGAGACCGTCCGGCGTATGCGCATAATCCACGATTACAGCGTACGGCTGGCCCTCATCCACAACCTCCACGCGTCCATCCACTCCGGGAACGGACTCCAGGCTGCTCTTGATGTCCTCAAGCGGCACGCCCTCGAGAAGCGCTGCAGCGATGGCTGCCATCGCGTTATATACATTGAACTTCCCTACCATGCGAATCGAAATATCTGCGCTGCCACGGAATGTGTCCACATGGAACGAGGTGCCTTGAGCAGTGATCGATATGTTGCTGGCCCGCACATCCGCATCTTCTCCCAAACCGTAAGTAATTACTTCGGCAGCGGTAATCTTCGCAAAATAAGCGGAAGCATCATCATCCGCATTCAATACTGCATATTTGCGCGATTTTTCATCCTTGGCAAAAGCGTTGCCCAGCCGGGAGAAAAATAACCCTTTCGCTCCGCGGTACTCTTCCATGGTGTGGTGATAGTCCAGATGATCCTGCGTCAGATTCGTGAATATGGCGGTCCGGAAATCCGTCCCCTTCACCCGGCCCTGCTCAAGTGCATGCGAGGATACCTCCATCACACAGCACTCGGTGCCTGCGTTAGCCATGTCGTTCAAGTAACGCTGAAGCTCCAGTGCCTCCGGTGTCGTTCTCGGCATCGGGAAAGACTGATTGCCGTATTTCATCTGAATCGTTCCGATCAATCCGGTCTTCAGGCCGTGGTCGTTCATGATCGTCTCAATCAAATACGTTGTAGTGGTCTTGCCGTTCGTTCCGGTTACACCGATCATCTTCATGCGGGCGCTCGGCTGATCGAAAAAGGTGTTAGCCAAGCCTGCCATCGCAAAACGGCTGTCTTTTACGATAACCTGCGGAAGATCAACCTCGAGCTTACGCTCAACGACGAGTGCGGCTGCGCCTTTCTCCGCGGCCTGGGCAGCAAACAGATGTCCATCTACCGTATGACCCGGCAAGCAAATGAACAAATCCCCCGGTTTCACTTGTCTGGAGTCCGTTTCAATCCCCGTAATTTCAACATCTCCGGATCCATCGATCACAGCAGCAGCCAACACGGATGATAATTGCTTCAATTTCATTGTTATCCCTCTCTCTATATATCTGCATCATCCGACCCGCTTGCCGGCTGGATGATGCCATTAATGTTCGTGTTTCGATTCCTCGGGGTCTTCACCCATATAAATCCGAATAGTAGAGCCTCGCTCCACCCGGCTTCCCGGCTTTGGCGCCTGGGAAATGACCGTATTGCCGGTCCCGGACCTAGCCAGCATGAAATTCATATTCAGATCCTCATACAAATCCTGAACCGTCGCCCCGACCAGGTTCGGCACGGTCACCGTTGGTGTCTCGCCGTATTTGTACTCGCGGGCAAGCTGATCTTTACGCGGCGGAACATTCATGTAGTGCAGTGCATCCTCCAGAATGTTCTGCACGATGGGAGCAGCCACGACGCCACCGAACTGAATGCCCTTCGGGTTGTCAACGGCTGTGTAGACCACGATCTCAGGGTCGTCCGCAGGTGCAAACCCGATAAAGGATACGATATGCTCCGTTGACGAGTAGCGTCCATTAATGACCTTCTGGGCGGTTCCTGTCTTCCCGCCGACTCGATAGCCGTCGATGAAAGCCGGGCGACCGGTTCCCTTGGCTACGACGCTTTCCAGCGCCTCGCGCACCTGCTTGGATGTTTCTTCCGAGATTACTTGTCTGACGAGCTCCGGCTCGATTTCCTCAACCGTCTCCCCCGTCTCCGGATTGATCCACGCCTTGGCTACGTGCGGCTTGAACAATTTACCTCCGTTAATGGCAGCAGATACTGCCGCGACCTGTTGAATCGGTGTAACCGATACCCCTTGGCCAAACGCCGTTGTGGCCAGCTCAACAGGCCCGACTTTATCAAGCTTGAACAGGATTCCGTTCTCTTCTCCGTTCAAATCAATGCCCGTCTTCGCTCCAAAGCCAAAATCGCGGATATACTGGAACAGACTTTCCTTACCCAGTTTCTGGCCCAATGCCACAAAGCCCGGGTTACAGGAGTTCTGCACAACCTCCATGAAGGTTTGGCTGCCATGACCGCCTTTTTTCCAGCAGCGCAGTCTCGCTCCTCCAACCTCCACGGCACCACCATCGAAAAAGTGATCGTTCTTCAGATCCACCTTGTCCTCTTCGAGGGCAGCGGCAAGTGTAATAATCTTGAACGTCGAGCCCGGCTCATAGGTCATCCAGATCGGTAAGTTGCGATTATAAGTCTCGGCCGAGAAATCCTGGTAGCTGGCAGGTGAGTATCCCGGCCTGCTGGCCATCGCCAATATCTCTCCTGTCTTGGGATTCATGGCAATTGACCAGGCTCCATTGGCCTGATACTTCACCATGGCCTGATCCAGCTCCCGCTCCATAATGGACTGAATCGATTTATCAATCGTTAACTCTAAATTCAGACCGTCACGGGGCTCCACGTATTTTTCCGAAGAGCCGGGCATGATTCTGCCGCCTGCATCGGACAGATAGGATATTCCGCCATCGAACCCTTTCAGCTTGTCTTCATGTTTGGCCTCAAGGCCGGTAAGTCCCTGGCTGTAGGCCCCCGTAAATCCTAATATATGGGCGGCCAGATCGCCATAGGGGTAATAGCGCTTGTTATCCTCAGCAACAACGATACCCGGCAGCTTCAAATCACGAATTTCCTGAGCCAGCTCCATCGTAATTTTTCGTCCACCGGGATTTATCCGTTCCAACCTCGAACGTTTGGTAATAATCTTCTTGATATCGGCTTCATTCATGCCAATAAGCCCTGCCAATGTTTTGGCTGTATGGTCCGGATCCTTGACTTGTACAGGAATCGCCCAAATGGTCGGTGTTGTTATATTCGTAACCAGTGCGGTCCCATTACGGTCCAGTATTTCGCCACGCTGTGCCGCAAACGGAATATCACGGCGCCACAGATCCTCCGCCTTCGCCGACAGCTCCGCACCTTTCCCGATCTGCACATAGGCTAGTCTGATGATCAGTGCAGAGAATAGCAGGAGCAGCAGCAGCAGGCTCCAGAGCAGCCGTCTCCGCTGAGATACCTTGGATACTTTCACCTAAGCTTCCCTCCCCGTTTGAACCCGAAAGCTCATGAAATGCGTTCTTCACATGAGTATTCGGGACAACCTCGGGTTAGAACAAGCTATTCCCCATCTGCCTTGCCTTCAGTTTCACCTTCGCCGGTTGCTCCGGCTTCGTTATCCGCAGGAGGCTCAGCTTCATCCTCCGGGGTATCGCTTCCTGTTAACAATTCCTCCGCGGATTTAAGTGTTAAATGTACGGTTCGCTGACCATTCTCAGTCGTTTCCAATTGTTCAGCAACGTAGCCTTCACCTTGGACATTCACTTTCACCTTCATCAAGGTGAGCACTTCCATGGCATCCCTGAGGGATTCACCCTGTAAATGCGGAATCTGCATGGACGCATTGTCCTCGGTAAGCAGATAGATACGCTGGCCGGCACTCATCGCTGCTCCGGCTGGTGGGTATTGCTGCTTTACCGTGCTCCCACTGCCCAACGTTTCGAATGTCGCGCCCTCATCAAGCAGCTTGGTCTTCACTTCACTGACCTTCATGCCTGACAAGTCAGGAGAGATACGAGCATTTTCAGAAATTGCTGCCTTATTTGACTTGCTTGATTGCTGTGTCACATTCGATTTCGGGACTCCCCAATAATTTAATGTCTTGGATACAATCTCTTTAAATATCGGCGCAGCCAACTTACCGCCGCCGATCTCCTCATTCGGCTCGTCAATGATAACCAGTACCGCGATTTTCGGATCATTTACTGGTGCATAGCCGATAAATGAAACAATTTGCTTGGAGCGGTCAGCATATCCACCGTTAGATTTAATAGCAGTGCCTGTTTTTCCAGCAACTCTGTAGCCATCGATATAAGCATATCTTCCTGTACCATCTACCTGGTCAGCTACAACTTGTTCAAGATATATTCCTGTCTCTTTGGCCGCTTCAGGAGAAATGACCTGACGGATCACTTCCGGCTCGATTTTCTGAACTTCGCCTGTATTAGGATCTTCGATCTGTTTTACCATAAGAGGTTTCATGAGCTTACCACCATTGGCAACTGCTGAAATAGCCGCAATCTGTTGAATAGGCGTTACGGATACGGCATAGCCATAAGTCATCGTCGAAATATCGGAATCGTAAGTCATATTAAGGCTACCCAGAATCTCACCCGGAAGATCAATGTCCGTCTTCTGAGTAAACCCAAAATCTCTAATATAATTCGTAAAGCGTTCCTTCCCAAGCATTTCGAATCCCAGCTTAACAAAGGCAACGTTACTAGACCTCTTGACACCTTCAAGTATAAGAGATCGTCCCCCAACCGGATCGATTGAGATCCCAGTGGGTTCTTCCCCCTGCCCGGATGGATCCGGACTGGTAGGCAGCATTCGGGTTAAACAGCTTCTCCTGCACGGCACTGGCCAGCGTTACAATCTTGAAGGTCGATCCCGGCTCATATATGGACCGCACAGCATGATTATTAAAATTCTTTTGATTCCATTCCGAATATGTATTGGGATCAAAAGTTGGCATATTGGCCATTCCCAGTATTTCCATCGTGTTCGGATCCGCCGCGATCACCGTCATACTGATTGGTTTATACTGGTTATACGTCTCGCGCATCGCTTCCTCGATATAATACTGGATTGTATCGTCCATCGTCAGTACTAAATTTTTCCCATTTATCGCAGGCTGGTATAACTCATCCTCGCTCGGGAGCTTGATCCCTTTCTTGTCGCTCTTGTACGCAGCGAATCCGTCGGTTCCCTTCAGATCCTCATCATAGTATTGCTCAATACCCCCGACAGCCTTACCCTGACGCTCGGTATATCCCAGGATATGCGCAGCCAATGTCTTCTGGGGATAATAGCGTTTTGACTCTCTTTGAAAGCCGATGCCCGAATCCGCCACTTTACCGGCAGCCTTTAATTTTTGGTTCAAGCCATCACTAAATTCTTTAACCTCTTCCATCTTCTCCTGGTCGATTTTCCATCCTTCATTGCGGACTTCCCGGCCCTGGAGGTACTCACCTTTTTCATTTTTGGCCTTGACCAGTTTACGGAGCTCATCCTCATCCTTGCCGAGAATTTCATGCAGCCCCTTTACCACCTCGTTCTCCAAGCCGTTAGCTTGAATGACGGCCGGGTTCAGAACAACCGTAAACGCAGGGGCATCCATGGCCATGATATCGCCGTCCCGATCCATAATCGTCCCGCGCGTTGCGGGAAGATCCTGTTTGCGCGACCATTTCGACACGGCTTGTTCCTTCCAAAAATCGTTGTCAATGACCTGCAGCCAAAACACCCGACCAATCAATAAAGCAAAAAAGAGGGTTATACATCCCCCTATTAGCACGGTACGCAGTTTAATTTTTTTTATCATCGGTCAAAACCTCACACTTCAATCATTTTGTCCCGAGTCTGAATCCTGTGTCCCGGTTGATCCCGAGACGGGTGATAGATGGATCGTGTTGTCATCCTCAATAGGCACATAACCAAGCTCTTTGGCCTTCTCCAATACTTGCGTCTCCAGTGTCTGCTTCTCAACCTGAAGCTGATTGATATTCCGTTTCGCTTCTACTATCTTATTGTCCGTATCATGAATCTGCCGGTTCAAATCATAAGAATGAACATGGCTCATGCCGATGACGCCCATGACAACAACCACGAACACCACGGACAACAAATACAGCAGCTTTTCTTTTTGGGGAAGCTGGGAACGACGTTTAATGACTTTCGTCTTCTCGAGATAAGCGGACTGCTGCTGCGTTTCCTTCTGTCTCTCCTGTACGGCTAAATTGCCGCGCGTGTAAGCCATGGCTGATTCTCCTTCTTCAGGGATTTTACGTTCTACAGTTTCTCCGCAATCCGCAGCTTCGCCGATCGTGCTCTTGGATTACTCTCAATCTCTTCCACTGAGGGGATGAGCGGTTTACGGTTAACCAGCTTCAGGTCACCTTGGCCGCCTCCGCATACACACATCGGAAAATCAGGAGGGCACGTGCACTTGGGAATGTAACTGTTGAATATCTGTTTGCATATCCGATCTTCGAGCGAGTGGAAAGTGATGACGGAGACTCTACCACCTGGTGCAAGACATCTCACGGCTTGGTGAAGCGCGTCTTTGAATGCACCGAGCTCATCATTTACCGCAATGCGAAACGCTTGAAAGCTGCGTTTAGCTGGGTGGCCGCCCGTTCTCCGAGCTGCGGCTGGAATCCCTTCCTTTATCATTTCGACAAGCTCTCCGGTTGTGTGAATAGGACCCTGTACCCTTCTTTCCACAATAACCTTCGCAATTCGCCTTGAAAATTTTTCTTCGCCGTATTCGTACAATATTCGTGCGATTTCCTGTTCCGGCCATTCGTTTACAATCTTGGCTGCCGTAAGCTCAGCGGATTGATCCATCCGCATGTCCAGCGGGGCGTCATGATTATAACTAAACCCTCTCTCCCCCTCATCGAATTGCGGAGAAGATACGCCCAAATCGAACAGTATACCGTCAACTTGTGGCTGCCCGTTCTCGTCAACTCCCACTTCGATTCGGAGCACCTCCTCCAGATCGCGAAAGTTAGTTTTGACAAGGGTAATCCGGTCCACGTAAGGCTTCATGACTTCCCTGGCATTGTTCAATGCCCAGTCGTCCTGATCCAGTGCGATTAACCGGCCATTCGAACTTAGTTGGGAAGCAATGAGCGAGCTGTGCCCTGCTCCCCCGAGCGTACAGTCAACATATATACCGTCTGGTTTGATGCGCAGCCCTTCTGTCGCTTCTTGCTTAAGCACTGTGATGTGATGGAACAAAGCTGCAGCCCTCCATTGTTTCTCATTCATGATTTTTAAGTAATACTTGTCCATTTACAAAGTTTCACATGCTGGTCATAGATCAAAATCAAAGTCTACCAGCTTCTCAGCAATGTCGTTAAATGTTTCCTCCGACTGCTGATAGTAATTTTGCCACTGCTCCTTGCTCCAGATCTCCACTCGGCTCGATACGCCGATGACGACGCACTCTTTCTCGAGCTTGGCGAACTCGCGCAAATTGCCCGGCAAATTTACCCTTCCCTGTTTATCCCATTCACATTCCGTCGCCCCGGAGAAAAAAAACCGGGTAAATGCGCGTGCATCCGACTTCATGAGCGGCAGGGACTTAAGCTTCTGCTCCATGATGGCCCATTCATCTCGGGGGTATACAAAGAGGCAGTTATCCAAACCGCGGGTTACGATAAATGAATTGCCCAGGAGGTCACGAAATTTAGCAGGGATAATGATTCTCCCCTTATCGTCGATGCTATGCTGAAACTCCCCCATGAACATCAGGCATTCCACTCCTTAACCCCGATTCCCCACTTTGCACCACTTTCCACCACTTTAGGATAATAGATTCGGCGTCAAGAATCAAATTCCTTCAAAGATGCATTTGTTTTTTTGGAACTTTCTCTCAGAACCACCGCACAAAAAACCTCCTTTCATTCCTCATTGGGAATAAAAGGAGGTTTGCAAATGATCTAAAGCTGCTGCGGTATTAGTGCTGAGCCCAGCTGTCCAAGTAGGATTTCTGCTCATCGCTCAGGCTGTCAATTTGGATACCTAGACTTTCCAGTTTATATAATGCAACCTGTTGATCCAATTCGTATGGAACATTAACGACACGGTTACCGATACGCTGGTATTGATCATTCACATGTTTAAGCGACAACGCCTGAAGCGCAAACGTCATATCCATGATTTCTGCGGGATGCCCATCTCCTGCCGCAAGATTCACAAGGCGGCCTTCTGCAAGCAGATAAATCTTGCGGCCATCGTTCAGATGATATTCCTCGATATTGCGTCGAACCGTACGAACCGACTTGGAACGTTCCGTGAGGTCCAGCTTATTGACTTCTACATCAAAATGACCGGCATTCGACAGGATCGCTCCGTCTTTCATGACATCGAAATCTTCCCCGCTGATTACATCCCGGTTGCCTGTCACCGTGACGAAGAAATCTCCCAGCTTCGCTGCTTCACGCATCGGCATAACGTGGAAGCCATCCATGTAAGCCTCAACCGCCTTAATAGGATCAATCTCGGTCACAATGACGTTGGCGCCAAGACCTTTAGCGCGCATAGCCACGCCTTTGCCGCACCAGCCATACCCTACAACGACGACGGTTTTGCCTGCAACAACCAGATTTGTTGTCCGGTTGATTCCGTCCCAAACCGATTGCCCGGTTCCGTACCGGTTATCAAATAAGTATTTGCAATACGCATCATTTACAGCGACCATCGGGAATTTCAGAGAGCCTTCTTTCTCAAGCGACTTCAGACGCAGGATTCCTGTTGTAGTCTCTTCGGCACCACCCCGGATTCCTTCAAGCAGATCCGTGCGCTCCGAGTGGAGTATTGTTACGAGATCCCCGCCATCATCAATGATCAAATCCGGTCTTGTCTCCAGAGTTGAAATGAGATGCTGCTTATACTCTGCCGGATCCGGATTATACTTGGCAAACACCGTGATTCCGTCTTCTACCAGCGCAGCGCATACATCGTCTTGCGTAGACAACGGATTACTGCCGGTAATGGTCACTTCAGCTCCGCCAGCCTGAATGACCTTTGCCAGGTAAGCTGTCTTCGCTTCCAGATGCAAGGAAATGGCCACTTTCAAGCCTTTGAATGGCTGTTCTTGTTCGAACTGCTCGCGCACCCGGTTCAGTACCGGCATATGCGCCTGCACCCAATCAATTTTCAGATGGCCTTCCGGTGCCAGTTTCAAGTCGGTAATATTGCTGGTTTGTATTGATGATGAGCTCATATTAACAGCCTCCCGTGATCTGATTGAATTCCTGCTCATTATACGTAAACAACCCGGTGAATGCCCGAACTTTCGTATGGGATTTCCATCAGGCTATCCACCAGATTCAATCCATAACGATTCATGTATTCAAGGATGTTGTACACCCTCTCCTGAGGCTTGCCTTCCGGTAACAGCGTTTGCTCGATCCGCTTCCACTGTGCCAAGGCGGCCTCATGCTGCTGTTCCAATGCATTCCGGGATTTACTCAACAGGTAATCCATCTGCTCCAATATCTTATCTTTATTGGTTAATCCTAATTTTAACAGTCCTGACTGCATTCTGCCAAGATCTTCTATTAAGGGTTGATATACAGCTTCAAATTGTTCACGGGTCTTGCTGAATCGATCCTCCAGATTCAGTTCGTCCTTGCTCGCAAGCCATGTCTCGCGCTTCTTGTCGAGGCGGTTATGAACATCTTCGAAGGATATTTCATATTTCTCCATGAGTTTATGGACGGTTCCGTCTACGATGGAGAACGACATTCTCGGTATGATCAGCGGCATCTGCAGACCTAAATCAGCAAAGGCATAACGCGTAATCGCCCAATAAGAAATTTCCCCCGGACCGAGTATCGTTCCCAGCACAGGCAGCAGACAATCCTGCATAATTGGGCGAGTCAGCACATTGTTGCTGAAACGCTCGGGATGCGCATGCAAATCTCGAAGAAGTTCCTGCTCTGTGAGCGTAACCATGCCTTTACGGTCTGAGAATACATTCCCCTCCCGGTACAGCAGCAAGCGCCTGCCTTCATGCAGGTAGAACAAGTTAGCCCCATTCTCGGAAACATCGGCCTGAACATCATAACCAAGTCCCTTGATATCCCTTGCAGCCTGCTGATACGAAAGTCCTAAGGTTTCATTGTGAGTGATCAGCGATTCGAATACAGGTACTTCCAGCGCCCGAAGTCCGGGGTCCGCCGAATCCAGCAGTATGAGGCCATATTTGCCAAACAAACGGTTGATCAGTTTAGCGAAGACCTCGCTGAGCCCCCTCGAGCCGTTACACGCATCACGTGCCAGCTTCAATATATCTGCCTTGTACTCGCTGTCTGACAGCTTCGTTTGAAGCTCTGACAGCATCAAATTCCAATCCTCTTCGGCAACGCCAGTGTAACTGACAGACGTTCTAAGCCCATCCTTTGCGTCGAGCTTGATTTTGGAAATCTGCTGGTCCTGACGTAGGAAAAAGGTATGATTCACTTCATCCCAGTCATGATCCTCCCCAGCAATCCAGAACACAGGCACAACGGGACGATTCAAGCGTTCCTCCGCTTCACGGGCGGCTTGAATGACGGTAATCGCTTTATATATAACTAGCAGGGGTCCAGTGAACAGCCCGCTTTGCTGTCCGCCAACCATGGTTACCGTTCCCGGCTGCTCCAGAAGCTGGAGTGATGTATGTACGGCGGGATGATCATTGTGTAGCTGATTATACGTACGAAGACAGTCTACCAGCACTTTACGCTGAACTCGCTTATCTTCGGAAAGATCCAGCCATTTTACCCGCTCGGCATAGCCGTGCTCGCTGCGATGATCTTCACCATAGAACCCGCTTACCCGTTCGAAGTGGTGAATATAATCCTGAGCGAGACGCGAAGCGAGGGACAATGGTTCCGGAACGATATTCATGAGGTCTGCCTCCTATTCTGCGTCGCAACCAAATCTAGATTGTTAAGCACTCGAATTTCTTATATATGATTAGCCTTTCTTGATTGTACCGAATGTTGGCATTCTGCGTCAAAGGAAAAGAATAGCCGCCGGCATACAAGCCGGCGGCTATTCTAGAGATCAGCATTTCTGGATTTAGGACAAGCGCGCTTTAAGCGTAGGCTTTAGCAACCCAGTGTCCTTTAGATACCTCTACCAGCTCCGAATCCTTCACGTCCAGCTGGACGGTTCCGTCCTCGCCTTTGGCTGCTGAAATCGGTCCCTGCATATCATTCTCGAGCTTGAGACGTTTTTTGTTTGCCTCGATTTCCGGATCCGGAATCGGAATCGCGGACAGCAATGTTTTGGTGTACGGATGGATCGGATTCGCATACAGTTCTTCACTATCTGCCAGCTCCACCATTTTACCCAAGTACATTACCACTACCCGGTCACTGATATGCTTAACCATGGACAAGTCATGCGCAATGAAGAGATAAGTCAGGCCAAGACGATCCTGCAAGTCCTTCAGCAAGTTAACAACCTGCGCCTGGATGGAAACGTCAAGCGCTGAGATCGGTTCATCACAAATGATGAATTTAGGGTTAACCGCAAGTGCACGGGCTATCCCGATCCGTTGACGCTGACCGCCAGAAAATTCATGAGGGTAACGCGTCGAATGGTCACTATTCAAGCCAACCATATCCAGCAGCTCCTCGATCCGCTTCTTGCGCTCGGCGCGGCTGCCTGCCATTCCGTGAATATCCAGTGCTTCTCCGATGATATCCGAAACCGTAAATCTTGGATTCAGCGAGGCATACGGATCCTGGAAAATCATCTGCATGTCACGGCGCATCGCCTTCATTTTGCCCGGAGACAGCTTGTAAATGTCGGTTCCGTTAAAGTTAACGCTGCCGGCAGTTGGTTCGTAGAGCCTCAGAATCGTCCGTCCTGCTGTTGACTTGCCGCAACCGGACTCTCCCACCATACCAAGCGTCTCGCCTTCGCGAATATAAAAATTCAAGTCGTCGACCGCTTTAAGGATGTTGCCCTTACCGACATTGAAATACTTCTTAAGGCCCTTTACCTCGATCAAGTGGTTATCCTTCATGAACCTTGCGCCTCCTTCGCCATCGGATGCAGATTCCAGCAGCGCGCCATATGCGTGTCACTGAATTCCGTTGCGTCCCGGATCTACCCGTTCACAAATTCTCATAGACTTCATCACAGCGCGCAGCGAACGGACAGCCTACCGGAGGTTTAATGAGATCCGGCGGTGTTCCGATAATCGGAATAAGCGGCTCGTCTTTTTTCTGATCCAGACGCGGCATCGAACGAAGCAGGCCTTTGGTGTAAGGATGCTGGGGATTTTTGAATATCTCCCATTTCGTTCCGGTTTCCACGACTTCACCTGCATACATAACGATAACACGGTCACACATTCCGGCAACCACACCAAGGTCATGCGTGATCAGAATGATCGATGTTCCGAGGCGCTCCTGCATTTCCTTCATAACATCCATAATCTGTGCCTGAATGGTAACGTCGAGTGCCGTTGTCGGCTCATCGGCGATCAGCAGGGTCGGCTTGCATGCAAGCGCGATGGCTATCATCGCACGCTGGCGCATACCGCCGGAGAACTCATGCGGATACTGATTGAAGCGTTCCTCGGCATTTTTGATGCCAACCAGCTTCAGCATTTCAATCGCATGTTTTTTTGCTTCCGAGAAGGACATCCCTTGGTGCTTAACCAGCACCTCCGTGATCTGCTTCCCTATTCTAATGGTCGGATTGAGCGAGGTCATCGGATCCTGGAAAATCATTCCGATATCCTTGCCGCGAATCGCTTCCATCTGTTTATTGGTTTTTTTGAGAAGGTCTTGTCCTTGGAAAATGACCTCTCCTTTTTTAATTTCTGAGGGCGGGGACGGAATCAATCGCATAATGGTCTGGGCAGTAACACTTTTACCGCTTCCGGACTCACCGACGATGGCAACCGTCTCCCCCTTGCCGACTTCAAAATTCATGCCGCGCACAGCCTTTACTTCACCGCCGCGAACACGAAACGATACGTTGAGGTCCTTCACCTGCAAGATCGGTTCCATACCTTCCCACCTCCTATTTTTTCAATTTCGGATCAAGAGCATCACGCAGTCCATCACCGAAAATGTTGAATGCTAACATCGTCAAGCTGATAAATAGAGCAGGGAACAACATCCGCCATGGATAGTACATCCATCCGGACAGCGCATCATTAATCATGGAGCCCCAAGAAGCGACCGGAGCTTGAACGCCAAGACCAAGGAAACTCAGGAAGGCTTCGGCGAAGATTGCACTAGGCACCGACAAGGTCAACGTAACGATGATCGGTCCCATCGCATTGGGTATCAGATGCCGGAACAACAGGCGGGAAGTCCCCGCACCCATGGAGCGAGAAGCAAGTACATATTCTCTGCTCTTGAGCTGCATGATCTCGCCCCTTACAATCCAGGACATATTGATCCATCCCGTGATGGTTAAGGCGAGTATGATCGTCCCTAAACTTGGTTCGAATACAACGAGCAGCAAAATCGTAACAAGCAGATATGGAATGGAATACAGAATTTCTGCAAACTTATTCATAAACTCATCTACACGGCCACCGAAGTATCCCATGATGCCGCCATATATAACACCAATCATCAAGTCAATCGCAGCTGCTGCAAGACCAACGGTCAATGAAATCCGAGCGCCCATCCAGGTACGTACAAAAACATCGCGTCCCAGGTCGTCGGTTCCAAACCAATGTTCTGATGAAGGCGGCATGTTCGTATTCATCAAATCATTCGTTTCATAGTCATAATTAGAGATCATCGGGCCAATAATCGCCATGACGACAATCAGGATCATAATAATCAAACCGGCCATCGCTAGCTTGTTCTTACGCAATCTCTCCCAGGAATCTCTCCACGAGGATAAACTTTCACGCTGTATTACTTCAGATTGTTTCTCATCAGGACCAATCTTCTGAAAATCTTCAGGCTTCAGGTTTAGTGCCGCAGGATGAGGCATACTTTGTTCTTTCTCCATGTCTACCTCTCCTTCCCGCCGGTCAATTTAATACGTGGATCAACGAATATATACACGATATCCGTAATGAAACGCGCCAGCATCAACAAGATGCCGTAGAAAATGGTGATACCCATAATCACTGTATAATCACGGTTTGTAATACTTTCAACAAACTGCTTACCGATGCCGCCAATACCAAAGATCTGTTCAATAACGACCGAACCCGTGATAATATTTGCTGTCATCGGGCCGACGTAGGTTACGACCGGCAAAATACCATTTCGGATAACATGACGGAACATAATGGCAAACCAATTAAGTCCTTTCGCCTTCGCCGTCTTGATATAATCCGAGTGCAGCACTTCCAGCATGCTGGATCGTGTCAAACGGGCAATAAATGCAATCGGTTGAGCAGATAACGCCATAACTGGAAGCACGTAATCAAGCGGTCCTTCAAAGCCCATGACATTGAAAATGCCTGCCTTCTCCGCCAATAGGTACTGCAGCAAGGATGCGAGTACAAAACTCGGCACCGCGATTCCCAACACCGAGACAATCATAGCGATGTTGTCAATCAGCTTGCGGTGATACAGTGCTGCAAGCATCCCCAGCAGGACACCCACGATAACGGATACGACAATCGCGATGAGACCCAGTCGCAGTGAAGGCCCGAACGTGTCGACAATAATATCAGTAACGGATTGTCCCTGTTTCTTCATGGACAAACCAAAATCACCCTGGACGATGTTTCCCAAGTATTTCGTATACTGCTGAAACAACGGTTTATCTAAATCATACTGTTCCATCAACCTCGCCAAAATTTCAGGCGATGGCTTTTTCTCTCCCATAAACGGATCGCCCGGTATGGCTTTCATAAGAAAAAAAGTGGCTGAGATCAGTATGAACAACGATACAAGCATATAAAAAAACTTACTCGCCACATACCTCAGCATTTCGCTAGCCTCCTGATCAGTTGTTCTAAACCAAGCCGTCTATACAATTGTATAATTCCAGAACGGATTGAGCATCCCTTAACTTTCCCCAACGGACACAAGATTTGGAAACCTTGCGCTCATACAAAAAAATCGGGATATATATGAGGTTTGAATGCCCCACATATATATCCCGAACCGTAACCTTTTATAATTGGTTTACAAAAGACTACTCGATATATGCACGTGTGAAATCGATATCACCTTTATAATCCAGATGGAGGTTTTTCACCCATGGTTTAACCAGGGACACACTGGAGTAGTAGTAAATTGGCATTACAACCTGGTTGTCTTGAACAAGAATTTTCTCGGCTTTGGACATCAGCTCCATGCGCTTAGCATTATCGCTAGTAGCATAAGCATCTTTCACAAGTTTGTCATATTCTTCGTTCTTGAAGCCGGTGTCGTTGTTACCACCATTGGATGTCCACATATCGATATAAGTCATCGGGTCGTTATAGTCTGCTCCCCAACCGGAACGTGCAATTTGATAGTTCAGATCCGTACGGTTTTTCAGGAATACGCCCCACTCTTGGTTTTGAACTTTCACATTAACCCCGAGATTGTTCTTCCACATATCGGAAATCGCAAGTGCAATTTTCTTGTGGTTGTCATCGGAGTTGTGGATCAGAGTAACTTCAGGCAATGTGGTATAGCCTTTTTCCTTCATACCTTGCTCGAGCAGTTTCTTAGCCTCTTCAAGATTTTCTTGGAAGTAAGTATCCGGTACCTCTGTGCGGTACTCGTCGGACTCACCCTTGATACCCGGAGGAACAAAACCAAATGCAGGGATTTGTCCACCTTGCGTAATTTTTTCTACAATTGCCTTACGGTCAATCGCCATCGAGAATGCTTTACGAATGTTTACATTGTCGAATGGTTCTTCGGTAGTGTTAAAAATATAGAAATACGTCGATGAAATACCTTTGATCATCAGCTCATCGCCAAGTTCCTTCTTGATCGCACTCAGCTGATCCGTCGGGATGTTGCCTGTTGGATGTCCTGCATAATCCAGCTCATCGTTACGATAGCTTGAAAGTTCAGTAGCAGAGCTGTTTACGATACTCATTTGAACTTTTTCAAGTTTGATGGAATCCTTGTCCCAGTACTGGTCGTTCTTCACAAGCTCGATCTTTTGACCTTTAGTCATTTGTGAAACCTTGAACGGACCGTTACCGATCAACGTATCCGGCTTGGTTGCCCAAGAAGCATTTCCTTCAACGGAGCTGTGAACCGGGAAGTACGTTTGGAATGACATCAAGCTGAGGAAGTAAGGTGTAGGGTTTTCGAGTGTAACTTCCAATGTATAATCGTCAGTTGCCTTTACGCCAACCTCATTAGCGTCTTTAATGTCTCCAAGATTGTAAGCTTCAGCATTTTTGATGTAATACAGCTGATAAGCGTATGGTGATGCAGGTGTAAAGTTTGGATCAAGTACACGTTTCCAAGCATACTCAAAATCTTTTGCTGTTACTGGATCGCCGTTGCTCCATTTGGCATCTTGGCGAAGGGTGAAGACATATTTCAGTCCATCTTCAGAAATATCCCATTTTTCGGCTACGCCTTGCTCTTCGGTGCCGTCCGCACCTTTACGAACCAAACCTTCAAATACAGAACTGATTACCGTATTCGATGTGTTATCCTGAGCCAAGCCCGGATCCAATGTAGGAGGGTCGGAAGCAAGGTTCATGCGGAAGACCTGCTCTTTAGGCTTGTCCGTTCCGCCATTATCGGCGCCTTCGTTCTTGTCAGCTCCACATGCTGCCAACACGGAGCTGAAAGCAAGAATAAGCGTCATAAGAAGCAGTAATTTTTTGTGTTTCTTCATCTTGCGGTATCCCCCTCATAGATTTTAGGTATATGCTTATCGATTATACAACCAGTGGTCAAAAAAATCCAGAAATCAATAAATTGAAAAATCTGCCTGACCCAAGGATCAAACAGATTTATCATTGAATTCTAGTTATTAGATTGTTCTTACGTAACTTTAATTATGTATGAAAGGATACCAAAAAATGTGAAAACTACGTAACCGAAACTCATAGCAACGAAGCCAAGCCGCCAGACGGCTCTCGCCAGTCTTTTGCCGTTAACCTTGCCCTTCCAGCGGTTCTGCGCACTTCCGATTAGCCCAGTTGCAATAAGCAGCATGAGGAGAATAAGATAGAACCCGGATTTGGACTGGAACGTATTATTAAACAAGGCGGATACCGAAAACAGCAGGAAAAAAGTGGTGACATCCATAGCCAGCCCAAACGCTTGTTTTCGATTTTTGTTTCTTTGCAAGACGATCATATAAACAAGGATAAATGGAATGAACGGTAATAGACTTAATGTGTTAAACACACCCTGCAAGAACCCCATGCTTAAACCCCCCTATGTATTCATCCCCTCAATGAGCTGCACAATGAGCTCGTGTGTTGGCACCGCAATGCCATATTTACGCCCCAGGCCTACAATGCTTCCGTTAATCCAGGCCACTTCGGTCGTTCTGCTGTCCATAACATCCTTTAGCATGGAAGACGTGTTACCCGAAGTCGATTGACAGACAGCTACAATCCATTCCCAGAGCCTGCTCCCATAAGGAATGCCGCCCGCTTTATATACGGCGATCCCTTCATCATAAAGCTGCTGCATCAGCCTGACGCGTTCGGGCGATGATAACAGCTCTCCATTAGGAATCCGCCACAATGCAGTCAAAGGGTTAATCACCGCATTCATCAGCAGTTTACGATAGATCATCACATCCATTTCATTCGACAAAAAAGCTTCAAATCCTGCTCTATTCAGCTGTTTAACGAGCTCATTTTCATCATTTCCCTCTGAAACTGGGCTTGCAGAGTCCTGTTCGGGCATGAATTTGCCGATTGTCGTCGTTCCGCGGCCAGCATGCAATACAGATACGAGACTTGTGCGTTTGGCTCCCTCTGTTGTAATGGCCGCATACAGTGTCCATGCAGGCAGCAGTTCTTGAAGCCGCTCCAGATGCCCCGTCCCGTTCTGATAGCAGATCAGCCTGCGATGGTCTTGACCATATGGAGCCAGCACCCGGGCTGCCAGATCTTCGATCCCTTGCTGCTTCAACATCAGAAACAGATAGTCCGCATCGGCTGCAGCCCCTCGCTCGGCAAAGGAAGACAGTGTGCAGACCGTGAGCGAGCTGGAATCCATCCGCTTGTGCCGGCTTGTACCTTCCTCGATGGTGATGCCTGAAGCCTTCAGCATGTCCGCTTGCTCTTCACTGCGACACCATAACGTGACACGGCAGCCGGAGCTCGCAAGTTTGCCTGCATATAACAGGCCCAATGAGCCTGCACCGATGATATGTATATTCATGTTCATGTGAATCCTCCAAATGTAATCAAACGTTACGTACTAGCCCTAGTATATATCAGAATAATCTCCTATACGCACAAATAACCCGCCAAAGCGCATGAAATGCACTAATGCGGGTTACGGTGAATAGCAAAACAACCTTTTTTCCTATTCGATTCGTTCGAGATTACCGTTTGCATCCATTTTGAAGCGAGTTTTAAGTTCCTCATCCTCTTCGTTTAAGAAAGCCAATCTTCGTGCCCGATCCATAATCTGAATCAATGCCTTATAATCATCATTGACAACATGATAGTCAGTTTTCACTTCGCTTACTTCCTTTAGCAAACGTTGATTCTCACTGCGAAGCCTTGTCGAGCTCATCCTCTTTCTCACGCAAACTCTTCTCAAGCGATTTATACTGACGCGAACTTTCCTGAAGCCCACCCTTCCATTGACGAAGGAAACGGATGACGGCATCAATAGAAAGCGTTTCTTCACTTGCACCTTCATTCTTGTATACATCCTGTTCCAGTTCCGGAGCAGCCAAGCCAGCAACCTGCGGTCCGCTTAAGGAAGGCTGCTTCTTATAATAACTTCTCTTCTGACGCTGAGATTTCGCCAAACTGATAGCATCCTCATATTTCTTGCGAACACAACTGTTCCAACGAAATCCGCATGCTGCCGATGTCCGGCCTATTCTTTCTCCCACTTCCTCAAAGGCAGCCAATTGGGTGCTGCCCTCACGAATATGACGCAGGGTCACCTCCGCCAATATCAGGTCGTCCTCTGCACTCCATGCATCCTGTCTCACTGCTGACATACCATAAAACCCTCCTAACGACATCCTAAAATAACCGTCTTCAATACCGTAAATCCGGCTGCTGAATAGGGTATAAAAACTGCTTAATTCATTTCTATGCCTCTCATAGAGTTCATAGAATCTATTTGATACTAAAATGTATTTCCATTTTGGATACAGATCATACTCTTACAGGAGGGAAAACCACCGATTAGCTGAATTTGTTAACGAATTCAATGCCCTGCTTCTGGATAATAATAAAAAATGAAGGGTTTTCTTGAGTTAGGCGTTTACACGTTTTTCCCATAACGCTATAATGTTCATAGCAGCATTATGTGCGTACATACGAGAGGAGGATATAATCGTGGCACGGATGTTTCGAGTCCTTGGCTTTTTCACCCTGACTATCGGGTTAATGGCCTTTGCCGGTGATCATATTGAAATGGCTCTGCTCTTCTTCCTGCAGACTGCATTTTTCGTGATCCTGGGATATTTGAAATTCACGGAGAGAACCTATATTCTTCTCTTCTGGGCTTATATGATCGTGACCTTCACGGGCTTTAGCTATTGGACGGTCTTCATTATGGGCAAACCACTCTAACAAGCATAACCATGCAAGCGATTTATCGATCTGCCGGCGGTCAACCTGGACAACCTGAGGCTGCGCTGGTGGGTTTTCCTTGCGCTTAGAGAACAAGTACTTAAAAAAGCGATCAGGTGCTTTAGCTGCCGGATCGCTTTTTTAGTTCCTAAGGATTGATAATTGAGTCGTACACGTCATATATTGGTTAAACATGAAGGGACAACGGATGGATTCCTTTCGACTAACAACCATTCAAGGAGGACTCCCGTTTGAATGTTCGAGTAAAATATCCGATCCTCCCGTTCTTGCTGTTCATCGCCCTGTTGTTCTGCTTCATTGCAGCTCCTGTCGCGGTATATTCGCAGCAGGAAACAAGTCCTGCTATGCCTGATTCGGAAGAGGCGCGCCAACTTCTGGAGGACAGCCTATCCATCGTGGAGATTGATCATGAAATTGAACGGATAACCAAACGTCTGGATGAATTGCAGGTGCTTCAGAATGAGCTGCAAATCAAGATTCAGGATATGGGCACACGCATTGAAGACCGGCGGGATCGGGCAGGAGCTGTTCTTCGGTCTTATTACATGGGAGAACGGGATCACTTATTCTTGATGCTGTTTTCCGCCAAGGATTTAGCCGGTTTTTTTCGAATCATGGACTTCTACGATATTATCATTCAGAACGACCGGGATACGCTTACGGTTTACAACAATCAATACCGCTCCCTCGCATCAGCCCAGGCTGAAGCAGCGCGAAACGCCGCTCAGCTCGCGGATGTAAAGGACAGCCTTGTCAAGCAGCGCGAGCGGGTACTTGCGCTTGAGAAGCAGGTTGACGGGGCTCTGACAGCCAGCGGCAACCCGGATGCGATGAAAAAGCTGATTGAAGAATTCACACGGTATTGGGAGAATGTAGGACTGTATGAGGTGAAACGTCACTTTCAGGCCCTGGCCAGTGCCATGGAGAATCTGCCGCAATTTGTCCAAGGTAGCAAAAATATGTTGAAAACCAACGGGAAGGTGTACACCATTGATATCCATGAGGATGATCTCAACGCATTTTTGAGGTCCCAGGATGAAATTTTTAATGCCTTTTCGTTTCATTTTGACGACGGGAAGGTGACAGCTACCGGTGAAAGCGGCAATCTATCCCTGCTGATTGAAGGAAAATACACCGTAATCAATGAACCGGAGAACGCCATCATGTTTCAAGTCGATAAACTTGTGTTTAATCGGCTGGAACTCCCGGATACAACCCGCAAAGCTTTGCAGGAAGAATTCGACATGAACTTTTATCCGAAACAGCTGGTGTCCTTCTTGAAGGCAATCGAAGTATCGAGCGAGGACCAAAGACTCGTGGTGAAAATGGAACTGGACTTATAGCGGGCCCCCTCTCTCTGGTGCCGTAGTCCTGACAAAACGAACAAGCTGCCCTGGATAGGCAGCTTGTTCGTTTAATTATTCGTGTTGATCAGACCTGTACAACCTCATATATTCTTCCCTCGTCATTTCCCCAAGCAGCAATCGGCGTGCCGACTCGGAATAGGTAAGAAAACCTTCCGCATCCCCGAATTCCAGAGCAGCCGCTTCATTCCGGGAGAGCAGCACTTGAGCCGGCACGGCCACTTTTTGCCAGATGCCCCGATCTCTTAAGGCTGCACCCGTAACATACAGCTCCGAAACAACCGGCAAAGTTCCGACGTCTTTACTCCATTCATGCTGAATATCTTTATCTGTCATATAGGTAATCCATTTCATCGCTAAGGCGGGGGATTCCGTGTGCGCGGCTACCGCAAAACTTCTCGTCCGGACGACAGGTGTGTTCAAATGGGTCTTTCCCATCGCAAGGGCAAGAGATAAACCTTCGGTATCCTTGTCTGAAAAGCTAGAATAGGGTTCTATGACCACCGGTGCCTCCCCCTTCCCAGAGGATGGAGAAGACGGTTCCTCAGTGTTCCTCGGAGTATCCTCCTCGACTTGGTTCGTTTCCATCATTTGCTTCCTGTTGTGAATCAGCATATCCAGCACCTCTTGCTCCGGCTTGGAAGGATCACCTTCCAACAAGTGGACTGCTGCACCGAACGCATATGGATCATTCGGATCAAATGAGATCACAGGGGTTTCTATATGTAGCTCAAAAAATTCCTGCCACGCCTTACGGCTCTCCGGCATTTTGAATACAGTACCGTCCTTCTCTTTGGCCTGCCAGGTCATCACATAGGGATCTATATCAAATGGCATCCCCCATTGATATCCGTTCCACTGCAGCGGCGGCAGAAGACCGCTCAAGGTATCGCCGCCAGGCATGACCGCTTGCGATGCATCAACCGGCAATAAATAGCCGTTCATTGCAAGCGCTTTAATATAGTGTGTATCCATCAATAAAACGTCGGGCCCTTCTCCAAGGGTCATCTGAAGCAAAAAAGACTCTAGCTGCTCTTCATTGGTTTCCAGAGGAACGATTTCAATCTCCGCCCCCGTCTCCTCCTTAAACCGCTCATTGATCGCTTTAAGCTGCCGCATCTCATCACCGTTCAACTGAACTCCGACTTTAACAGGACCCAGATCACGATCCGGAATATCCGGCCTTTGCTGTGGAGGGATCGGCTCATCCCCCGGCGGTTCTCTTCTTGTATTGTGAGTGAAGTCAAAACTGGGAGATAAACTGGATAAGGACAACAGTAAAATGGCGAACAGGAACCAATATTTTTTCCGCTTCATATCCCATCTTCACTCCTTCTGCAGGCACATGCCCTTATTTTACCAAACTTCTAGTGCTCTTGTCCTATCTTTTTTAATATTTATCTAGTCCATATTTTGTTAAAAACCGAAGACAAATAGGACTGCCCGCTAATCATAGGCAGCCCATATCATTATGATTATTCTTCATCATCATTTCTCGGGAAATATAAGGATTACAACAGATCCGCTGCCAGCTGCGCCAGCTTGGAACGTTCCCCTTTTGTCAGCGTAATATGACCGCTTAAACTCTCTTGTTTGAAACGTTCTACCACATAAGTCAGGCCATTGCTCACGGCATCCAGATATGGGTGATCAATCTGTTCCGGATCCCCCATCAGGATGACCTTGCTCCCTTCTCCAGCACGGGAGACAATCGTTTTGACCTCATGGCGGGACAAGTTCTGGGCCTCATCCACAATGATGAATTGACCCGGAATCGAGCGGCCCCTGATATAAGTTAATGCCTCCACCTGGATGCTGCCCAGCCCCATCAGTATTTTGTCGATATCTCCCGATTTTTTTGTATCGAACAGGTACTCGAGATTGTCATATATCGGCTGCATCCAAGGTCTTAATTTCTCGTCCTTCTCACCAGGCAAATAACCGATATCCTTTCCCATTGGGACGACCGGGCGTGCGATCAGAAGTTTCTTGTATTTATGTTCATCCTCGACCTTGGACAGACCCGCTGCCAATGCCAACAGCGTTTTGCCCGTTCCGGCTTTCCCCGTTATGGTGACAAGTGGAATGTCGTCATTCAGAAGCAATTCAATCGCCATGCGCTGCTGGGCATTTCGTGCGCTGATGCCCCATACAGGTTCGTTGCTTAGATGAAGGGGCTCCAATCTTGTTGCGTCTTCATTTACATGAAGCAGCGCAGACTTCCCTGAACCCATCTCGTCCTTCAGGATAACAAATTCATGCGGGTACAGCGGGTAGGACAATTGAAGAGGTTTAATAGGCAGATAACGGTAGCTGTAAAATTCATCGATGACCGAAGGATGCACCTTTAATGTGGAGAATCCGGAATACAATTCACTTGGATCCGCCGTCCGGTCTGATAAATAATCCTGTGTCGTTAATCCGAGCACATCCGCCTTGATTCGAACGAGCACATCCTTACTGACCAGCACGACAGGTCTTCCAGTGTCCTTTGGATCCTCCTCCAATTTATAATTCAACGCGACAGCCAGAATGCGGTTGTCGTTGGATGCCTCGCTAAATAACTCCTGTACCTTGACAAAGCTCCGATGATTCAGCTCAACCTTCAATGTCCCGCCATTCTCCAGGTGAACCCCATCATGCAGGTGCCCCTGTTCTCTTAACCCGTCAAGCAAACGGGAGACTGTTCTGGCATTACGGCCAATCTCATCGGCATTTCGCTTTTTGGAGTCAATCTCTTCAAGAACCACCGCAGGAATGATGACTTCATGCTCCTCGAATGCATAGATCGATTGAGGATCATGCAGCAGTACGTTCGTATCCAGCACAAATATTTTTTTCATCTTATCCCTCCACTGCTTCTTCATCAGGTACACACATAAACCTTTCCGTCCCGGACATAATAAGCTTAGCGACTGGAGTAATTTAGTGAACTCTACTACGAAAGGACAGATCAATCCATGAGAGCTGCTCTATCCATCATGCTAACGGTGTTTTTGCTCGCAGGCTGCGGGACACCAAATCACAATGCATCACCCTCTCCTCGTAATAAAACCAATGGAACCACAGTGAACAATGTTAACAACATGAATGGGAACAGAGGTTATACCACTAACAATGTAGACGGTACAACTCCGGATAACACCAATTCTGGGCGAGTCGGCAACGTGAATGACAACAACGGGAAAGTTGATACCACTACCGCAAATCACCTGAAATCACTTGCTGAAAGTGTGCCCGGCGTGAAAAACGCAAACTGTGTAGTCATGGGTAAAACCGCTGTTGTTGGTCTTAATGTAGATGGAGATTTAGATCGTGCAGAAGTCGGAAGCATCAAATACACAGTCGCTGAAGCCCTTCAAAAGGATCCAGCAGGTGCCAACGCACTTGTTACCGCTGATCTGGACGTTTCGAATCGCATAGCTGAACTTGGCCGCCATATCCAGCAAGGTCATCCAGTCTCAGGCGTTGCTAGCGAGCTTGCAGACATCGTAGGCCGCATCATCCCTCAGCTGCCTAAAGATGTAACGCCAAGAGACGGTAGTGCCGAGGATGTCGGAGCTCAGACGGTAAAACCGAATAACCACCATGCGCCAGCCAAACATCAGCACAAGAAATAGCAGTGTCTGACGATGAATCGTCTTTGGATTGGTGGTTCATCCGTCATAAGCCGAGTTTGTCCGTCAAGCGTCTCCAAATTTCATACAAAAAAGCCCACGTGAATGCTCACTGGGCTTTTTTCTATGGTCATAACAACGCCTCGAACCAGCAATGCTGCTGCATCGGAGACATGACCCGTATCGTATTCGGAGTGCTGTGCCGAATTTGGTATAAATTTGACATCCATGCCGAATGAACCTGTCATCTGGGACATGGAATCAGAAGGATGGCATCTGCATGCTTCCCATCTGCGGATGGATTCTGCCCGCACAAACGCATGGGCATCCTCATCAGTCTGCCGATTCTGGTGGATGAATGGGTGTGTCGTATGCATCATGAGGTAGGGCATTCCTTCGGCCTCCTGTACAATGATCTCCATCTGATACATTGTATTATACCATACGATAAAACTTGCCTTCAATTGTCACGGAGTTGCTTTAGAATCCGCTTCTGTCCCCTGTGCATTGTGTTTGCCAGCAAGTTCGTCTTGCAGTGCTTGTCTTGCTGCGTCCAGTTCATCGTTATTAATGTAGACGTTAGGACTTCTCCACTCACCGGTTATTGGCATAAATTTAACTTCTTCTTTTCCAATATCATAATAAGTCATAAGCAAATCTCGGATCTGCTGCTGCTCGAAATCGGTGGTCATATTGTCACTAACCGCATCTAGCGCATTGCCAACCTTCGTAACGCCACCGAACGATTTCATCCTGTCGAGCAGGGAATGCAGCACCTCGCTTTGACGAGCGTTGCGATCAAAGTCGTTGGATTCCTTGGTCTTCGGACTACAGTTCATAGATTTGCGGTAACGTACATAATCTAGCGCCTTCTTGCCATCAAGCTTCTGCGGACCCACCGTCAGGTTAATATCAGTTCCATCCACCGAATCCCGATGGCACATATTGTATTGGACGTTAACGTCTACACCGCCGAACGTATCCACAACATCACGGAAGCCCTGAAAATCGATAACTGTCACATAGTCGATATTAACGCCAAGATATTTACTCATCATCACTTTCATTTCTTCTTCAGCCGGAATACCGCTGCCCGGCTCCTTCTTCTCAGCTGCATTGTATGCCGCTTTAAACCTTGGATAATAAGCGTTGAGTTTGGATGACTTATATCCTTCAAGTTCAATCAGCGTATCCCGAGGGAGTGATACCAGCGTTGACGAATTGGTTTCCGGATGCATGGTGGCCACCATTACCACATCCGTCAAATAAGTTCCGGTCTCCGGCCGATGATCCGTACCCAAGAGAAGCACGGTGAGTGGCTTTTCTTTTGCGGATTGTCCAGGTGCTACAGGCTTGTCGATCCCGCTTTTTTCAATAACCTGATTCCCCTTGACGAACAGGTATCCGGCATAACCTGCTGCTGCCAAGACTGCGATTAACAGTACGATAAGAACAAATTTAAAAAATGATTTCCATGGACTTTTTTTCTTTTTTGGCACTGGCTGTTTCTTGCCCTTCCCCCCACTTTTGGCTCTCGGAGGGAGATTGGTATGATTAGAATTCATATCATAACACCTGATTTCATTCAAATTAGATGAATGTCCGATAAACGCTTCAAATATCGAAGCATTTACCGGACCATGGTTGTTGACTTCTCTCTCTTATAAACGATGGGGACTGACAAAAAGTTGCCGTATACTTGTTGCCATAGCTGCTAAATTTCTACAAGGCCTAAGACTTAGGCTCAGCCTGGGACTTTTTCTTCTGACGATCTTCAACAAAGTAACGAATACGCACCATCAGCATCAATGCCACAGCTACTAACAAACATTGGATAATCGGCAGCTTGTCGATCTGAAACACAAGCAGTATCGCCGAACCCAAGGCCATCAAGATATACAGCAGAATTTCCTTTAATAAAGGAAGCTTCTGCTTTACACGGAATACCTTGTTGTAAACGTAGGTGATCAGCACAAAAATGACAATATAGGAGATGAGCGGGTGCGAGGCAAACCATTCTTGCATGATAGGTTCACTCCTTTATGGACAAGTAGATCTCTATCTATTATAGATTTGCTTGCGCCATTTTACGATGTTTTTCTGCACGCTCGCGCTCACTCTTGTTCAGGATCTTCTTGCGAAGACGAACGGACTTCGGTGTAATCTCGCAATACTCGTCATCATTCAAGTACTCCAGAGCCTGTTCCAATGAGAAGATGACCGGTGTTTTCAATTTAACCGTATCATCCTTAGTTGCCGAACGAACGTTGGTCAATTGCTTCTCTTTACAGATGTTTACAACGATATCGTTATCGCGGGTATGTTCCCCGACGATCATGCCCTCATAAATTTCAGTACCCGGCTCCAAGAACAGGGTTCCGCGATCCTCAACCGACATCATCCCGTAGAACGTTGTAGAGCCGTTCTCCGTAGAAACCAGAACGCCTTGGTGACGTCCGCCGACTTGGCCGCCGATAAGCGGTCCATAGCTGTCGAATGCGTGGTTCATGATGCCGTAACCGCGAGTCAGCGTCAAGAAGTGTGTACGGTAACCGATAAGGCCGCGGGCCGGAATCAGGAACTCCAGACGCACTTGTCCGTTGCCGTTGTTCACCATGTTCACCATCTCAGCCTTGCGAGCACCGAGGCTCTCCATTACAGCGCCTGTGCTTTCTTCAGGCACGTCGATCATCAGACGTTCGATCGGCTCCATTTTGGCACCGTCGATTTCTCTGACGATAACCTCAGGCTTGGATACTTGAAGCTCGTAACCTTCGCGACGCATATTCTCAATCAGAATACCGAGGTGAAGCTCACCGCGACCTGAAACGATGTACGCATCCGGGCTGTCGGTTTCATCCACTCTCAAACTTACGTCTGTTTCCAGCTCTTTGAAGAGACGGTCACGCAGTTTACGGGATGTTACCCATTTACCCTCGCGTCCGGCAAAAGGACTGTTGTTTACAAGGAACGTCATTTGCAGAGTAGGTTCGTCAATTTTAAGAACTGGAAGTGCCTCGGGATGTTGGGGATCGGCAATGGTTTCTCCGATATTAATATCTTTAATTCCCGCGATCGCCACAATGTCTCCTGCTCCTGCTTCAGCAACTTCAATCCGCTTCAGTCCTTGGAAACCGAACAGTTTCTCAATACGGGCATTCTTGGTGGAACCGTCACGAAGCATAACGGTTACCGGCTGACCTTGCTTAATAATCCCGCGGTTCACACGACCAACGGCGATACGGCCAAGATATTCATTGTAATCCATCAAGGTTACGAGGAACTGAAGAGGCTCGTCCACTTTTTCGGTAGGGGAAGGAATATGGTCAATAATGGTTTCGTAAAGAGCAAGCATGTTATCATCCTGCTTATCGGCATCCAAACTTGAAGTACCGTTCAAGGCTGATGCATATACAACAGGGAAGTCCAATTGGTCGTCGTTCGCTCCAAGCTCGATGAACAGGTCCAGGACTTCATCAATAACTTCAGCCGGGCGAGCTGCTGGGCGGTCGATTTTGTTAACTACAACGATTGGCGTCAAGTTATGTGCAAGCGCTTTGCCTAATACAAACTTGGTCTGAGGCATACAGCCCTCATAAGCGTCAACCACGAGCAGAACGCCGTCGACCATTTTCATAATACGCTCTACTTCACCGCCGAAATCGGCGTGTCCAGGTGTATCCACAATGTTAATCAAGAAATCTTTATACGTAATAGCCGTATTTTTGGCTAGAATGGTAATTCCGCGTTCGCGCTCCAAATCATTGGAGTCCATCGCGCGCTCCTGCAGCGTCTCATGCTCCCGAAAAATACCGGACTGCTGCAGCAGTTGGTCTACAAGTGTTGTTTTGCCATGGTCAACGTGAGCAATAATGGCAATGTTGCGAATCTGATCTCTTGATTGCATAAATACATCTCAAATCCCTTCTATTCGAATGAGCCACAAAGAAAGCGCCGGACGACATGCCGACGCTTCAACATACTTCCTATAATATAGGTAAACGAGCGGGAAAATCAAGTCTTTTCAGAAAACTTCCAGTAACATTTATCTCTTACCAATTACCAACCTCTGCTCCATTTATTATTCCGTCTAGAGCGATTACGGCCGAGGATCATCCAAATGCCTGCAGCAATTAAGATCAGGGCAATAAGATAGAATCCCCCGGTCTCTAGCCAGGTGAATATAAAAATCAGAATGGAGAGCAGCGTAAGTCCAAGCGCAACAGGCAGTGCAGCACCGGGACGCGGAGTCTCATACAGATAATACTCATACAGGCCAACGGCAACGCCAAGAATCAACACAGGCCATAATGAAGCCATCAGTCCCCATCCTCCAATATTGCATATGAAGAACAGCATCCCGTAAACCGTTAGAATACCACCCGGTATGAGGATGGCGGCAGAGGCACGGCGACCAAAAAACATGATATGCAGAAAAATACCCGGCAGCAGCAGAACCAGCGGCCATAATGTTCTGCCTAAAAATCCAAACACACCCAGCTTGCCGAGCAAAATAACGACTCCAGCGACAACGATGAATATACCCAGCGCCAAATCTTTTCTGGAGGACATTTGATCACCCTCTCCTCATTATATGTATCACCCAAAATAGCGGTTTATAAAATAAGTGGTTACGTTAATTTTAGCCCAAACCGACAAAAAAAACCATATCTTGAGTTTGTTCCACTCAAAAATAGCATCGCCCTGCAGCATATGCCTTAAGCAAACAAAAAAAGATGGCTGCCGATGCAGTCCATCCTTTTGTTTCCAGCTTCCTATTTTATTACCGGAGTCTCACCCGTTCCATATGTTATGAACCGGATTATGTCCCCGGCCGCCTTATCGTCTGCAGTCCTCCAATCAGAACGACAACCCCTGCAATGACGATTGGCAGCGCGTTATGGGCATACGGCATCCAGGAAGCCAGAAGCAGACCGACGCGCGAGTCCTGTATGAGCATTTCGCCTGCCGTAAATGCTAGAATACCGGCTCCTATGTAGAGCAGCACGGGGAAATGATGAAGCAGCTTAGAGATCAGCCCGCTTCCCCATACAACAATGGGAATGCTTAACAGGATGCCGATGACAATCAGGGCAAGGTCACCATTTGCCAGGCCCGCAATAGCCAGCACATTGTCCAGGCTCATCACAAAATCAGCAACCAGAATGGTATTGACCGCTGCCCATATCGTCAAGGAACGGGACATGGCAACATCCTCATGCTCTTTTTGTGTCATTAGTTTTATGGCGATCCAGATCAGGAGCAGTGCACCGCCAGCTTGCAAAAACGGGATTTTGAGCAGCAGAACCGCAGCAAAAGTCAGAATGCACCTCAGAAGAACCGCTGCGCCCGTTCCGATCCAGACCGCCCGTTTGCGGTGCAATTCAGGAAGGTCCCTGCTGGCCATCGCTATGACCAGGGCGTTATCACCACTGAGTACAAGGTTAATCAGCAATATCTGTCCCAACAAAACAATCGTCTCCACAAGAACAACACCCCCACTCTACACATATGTGGTAATTGTCCAAGCTATGCTTGCACATCGGGAAAAATAGGCCTATAATAAATCCACTTTGTTTATTGTGGAACCGTATTTTAAGAGGAGTGACATTCATGGAAACCACAACCGCTGAATTTTTTCTCGCACTAATCAACATTGTGTTTCTGGATTTGATCTTAGCCGGAGACAATGCCATTGTGATCGGCCTTGCGGCACGCAACCTCCCGAAGGAAACCCAGAAAAAAAGCAATCATCTACGGTACGGCCGGAGCGGTTATTCTTCGTATCATAGCCACCATTCTTGTTGTATGGCTGCTCAATATCCCTTGGCTTCTGCTCGTTGGAGGCGTACTCCTGATCGGGATTGCCTACAAACTGATGACGGACGACAACAATGATCACGACAATATAAAAGCAGGCAAAAGCCTTGGAGCTGCGATTCGCACCATTATTGTTGCCGATGCCGCCATGGGGCTGGACAACGTAATTGCTGTTGCAGGAGCGGCCAAGCACAATATGATTCTTGTTACCGTGGGTCTTCTCATCAGCGTTCCCATCGTGGTGTGGGGCAGTACCTTGTTTATCTAAATTGATCAACCGGTTCCCTTGGATCATTTATGTAGGCTCTGCTGTACTTGCATTCACGGCATCCTCCATGATTACCGATGAGAAGCATTTCCTCAGCTACTTTGAAGGACATCTGATCATTAAATACCTGTTCATTGCGGCCATAATCGTGGGCGTACTGACGGCAGGGCATCTGAAGAAACGATCTGTGCAGCGGCGTCAGTCCTCCACCCTCTCCTAATCGAATACTCTACTGTACGAACAAAAACACCCCAGGGGGATCAGCCTTGGGGTGTTTTTCAGTTTCATCTGCGTTTATATACGAATTATAACCTGATCCTGGATAAAATCTAGAACCAGTCTTCGTTTACTGTGAACTCTTCATTCTTCTCAGCCATCGTACCGATCTTGCTGTCAGGCGTAATGATGACAGTCTCCGTGCCTTCAACCGCAGCCTGAAGCAGAGCAGGGAGCCGAGTTAACGAGGCCTCCACTTTCTCGATAATGTTCAGGTTCGGATTCGTAGTTGGAGATTTAGGCACAAATAACGTGCAGCAGTCCTCATACGGTAAAATCGACGTCTCAAACGTACCGATGTCCATTGCGATATTAATGATATCATTCTTATCCATCATGACAAGCGGCCGAAGCAGAGGCAATTCGGTTGCTCTGCCAATGACATTCATGCTGGGCAGTGTCTGACTGGCTACTTGTCCGAGACTGTCCCCGGTTACTATGGCCAAGGCCCCTTCACGCTCAGCGAGCGAGGAAGCAATACGAAGCATCGCCCTGCGCATGAAGGTAATAATCAGATTATCCTGCCCAATGCCGACAAAAGAAGTTTGCACATCGGTGAATGGTACGAGATGTAGCTTGATTTTGCCGGTATAACCGGATAACAGTCTTGTCAATTCCATTACTTTTTCCTTGGCCAGCTGGCTCGTGTAAGGGAAGCTGTAGAAATGAACGCATTCAATTTCAAGGCCCCTGCGCATGGCCGACCAACCGGCTACAGGACTGTCAATCCCACCAGAGAGGAGCAGCATGGCCTTGCCGTTTGTGCCGAGCGGATACCCGCCTGCCCCTGGAATGACTTCATAATAGAGGTACGTCTCATTCTCACGAATTTCCACGCGCAGCTCAATATCCGGCTTCTTCACCTTTACTTTAAGCTGAGGATAGGTGCGCAGCAGAGGGGAACCGACCAGATGATTCATCTCTTGTGAGGAATGGGGGAACTGCTTCCATACTCTTCTGGCATTGACCTTGAAGGTTGTCGTATCGGTTAATTCCTTCTGTCCCACAAACTCAACTGCTGTAGCAATAATGGGGTCAAGCTCGGATGGACATACACGAACAGGGCTGATCGAAACAAGCCCAAACACCTTCTTGAGGGCATGGATCAGAATCTCGGGAGGTTCTCCGTTCAGCTCAATATACAAACGACCGTATTCCTTCATAATTTTGGCTCCTGGATACGGTTTAAGCACGTTTCGAATATGATTTAACACCGATTTCTCGAATCGGTTGCGGTTTTTGCCTTTTAGGGTAAATTCGCCAAAGCGAAGCAGCAGCATATCATAAGTCATCTTCGGTTACCCTCTCTTTCTATAATGGGACGCAGTTTACTGCACGCATTAGCCAAAACCTCCACGAATCGAGCCGCATCGCCGAGCTGATGCTCTTTACCGAGACTGATGCGGATTCCGGAAGAAGCTACCTCCATGCTTTTACCCATAGCAAGCAAGACCCGACTGGGCTCGCTTAATTTGGAAGAACAGGCGGATTTGGTTGATATAAGCATTCCCATCTCTTCCAGGGCATGAACCATCACCTCCGGTCTTAGACCCGGATAGGAAAAATGAATAATATGCGGCGCATCCAACTCATTGCTGTTTAACACCAAACCGGGTATTTTGCGTATACCCTGGAACAGAAGCTCCCTCAGTTCCATCATCCGGGCGTAGAGCTCAGGTTGTCTCTCTTGGGATAGCCGCATGGCCTTCGACATGGCAACCGCACCTGCGACATTCTCCGTTCCTGCCCGCAGTCCATTTTCCTGCGATCCACCAGATATCAACGGAAAGAGCTGAACCCCTTGCTTAACGTACAGGACACCCATCCCTCTTGGACCGTTGAATTTGTGGGCGGACAAGCTGTACAAATCCGCTTGCCACTCGGAGATGCCTACGGGCAGCTTGCCAAATCCCTGCACGCCATCGACATGAAAGAGTGTGCGCGAATTCACTTCCTTCACGATCCGGCCAATATCAGCCAGTGGCTGGATGGCGCCAGACTCATTATTCACATGCATGATGCTGACAAGTACGGTATCTTTACGAACAGCTTCCTTCAAGACATCAAGATCAACCACACCAGCAGCATCGACTGGAAGATAGGTTACTTCCCAGCCAAGCGATTCCAGCTGTTTGCAGCATTCATAAACCGAAGGATGCTCTGTTCCCGTTGTGATGATATGGCGCCCCCGGCTGCTGTACTGCATCGCGGACCCTTTAATAGCCATGTTATTACCTTCCGTTGCACCAGACGTAAATACGAGCTCTGATGGCAGAACATCAAGTGATGCTGCGCAGACCTCCCTTGCCCTTCTCAGAAGTTTAGCGGCTGCCTCCCCTGAGCGGTGAAGAGCAGACGGGTTCGCGTAATGTTTCTTCATCACTTCGGACATCGTATCCACCACTTCATCAAAAGGAGGGGTCGTTGCAGCGTGATCCCAATATATCAAGGTTATTTCCCCTTTCCATTCTTACGCCATCGCATGTTGTTAATCATATCATTCCAGACCTTTATATTTACACAAAAAGACCAAACGGTAAAGCCGCACTCCATCTCAATCGGACAAAGTCATGCTTATCGTTTGATCCTCTATCAGGTTTACTATTCATCCCGAAGCGGGGTTATAAACTGTATTTCGACTGTGCATTCATTACTTTGCCAATATAAGCCTGGGTTTCCTCAGGTAACATATGTACCATCGACATAAGCTCCTCATCACTGGACGCGCCCAAACCTGCAACTCGTGTCGGACCTGCATTGTAGGCTGCAAGCACCATCGCCAATTCTCCGCCGAACCGTTGAATCAGACTGGATAAATATTTGGTGCCACCTTCAATATTCTGAGCCGGATCAAATGGGTTGCTGACACCAAGTCCCCTTGCCGTCCCATCCATGAGCTGCATCAATCCCTTTGCTCCTGCAGACGATACTGCATTGGGGTCAAAAGAAGATTCCGCGTCTATAACCGCCTTGATCAGTGATACGGGCACACCATATCGTTCCCCCGCTGATGTAATTAATTCTTCAAATGTCGTGGGCTTGGTCGCTCCCGTGTCATTCAGCGCTCCCTCTACCGGATAATACGAATTGGATTCCTGGACGGCACCAAGCTGCTGCCACAGCAGTCCATCCTTAAAGGTAACACCAGGGGCAAGCTGCGTAATGGAGCGCTCTACCAGCTGGGACGAGGCTTCTTCTTGAATCAGGCTGCTTAATACATCCACAAAACCGGCTGCCGATCCGGTGGAATTCGTATTTACCTGTGGTACATCCGTCATTTGCTTCCATGATATCGAATCGATCTGCATCATATGGCTCACTTTCTCCCGCAAAAATTTCAAACTTGTCCTTTCATTTTACCATGGAATTGGAACAATCTGCTATACCCCTTCGACAAAAAAATTGCGGATCACCCTTTTTGATGGATGACCCGCCCATATAAAATGATCTATCTGCTGAAAGGAATCAGGATAAAATAACTGAGCGTTGCCAATATGCCAAGACCCATTGACCATGCCCCCGTTGTTTTGCTGCCTTTACTATAAGCATAATAACCAACAACCGTTGCGATGGGGCCCAGAATCACCGACCACATAAACAGGGAGGCAATACCCATTACCAAGCCGACATATCCTGCCGTGCGGCCTGCAGACAAGCCTGTTGCATCATCCTCGTCCACGCTGCGCACAGACGTTTCCATTGGCGGGGCAACCTCAGCGGCGTATTCCTCACGGTGATCTTTACGAGGGAAGTCCACTCTGTTCCGATTGCTATCCACAATCTTTATCTTGTTGTCGCGGTGTTTATCATCCATTGCTAACTCCTCCATTTCCTTCAATCTCTAATAAGCGGCTTCCGGAGAATATCCGGCACTCCGGGCATTCCGTTTAACCCTTTGGCTTAAAGGTAAGGCAGCAGGTCTCTGAGGACTTGTCGGCAACATCCTGATGATCGTCCACATAAGGCTCTGCTCCATACTCCTCATTGAGTTTTACGTTTGCATGACGGTCGATTTCGATCATAATCATCTCGGCGTGACATAAATTTTGTTCTCCCCAGTAATGGCAATTGCTTACACTGCACTTAACTAATGGTTTGGCTTCGTTGGCCATTTTAGCATCACCTCGTCAACATTTTTTCCTGAGTTAACTGCTGGTATGCACAAGAATGATTGTCAGTTGGTGTTAAGGAGTCACCACGCAAAAAAGAGATGCCAATGTATGGCACCTCTTGTTCTTTCCTTGTTTGTATTAAGCGTGACTTTTCTCGGATTGCATACGGCGCTCCGTTAAATAATCACTTTCGTAGTAGGCAAGATCATCGCGAAGCTCTTCATAAATTTTGGTAATATTCATAATGACGTCACGTGCTGGTCGAACCGGCTTCTTCCGAAAACGGATGGCATCCTGTCCGGTGTAAGCATACCGGCCATCTTCCGAATAACTTTCGTTTTTCGGATAGAAAAAACTATTCACGCAGCGGTGATACAAGTTATACAAAGCCTTCTCGGCAAAATCGATATCAAAATTAGGGCGACGCTGTACAACACCAAGCTTCTCATAGGAAACTTCTGAAAACACAAGCAAATGGCGAACATCTGACAGAAATCCTTTGTAAAAATGAACGGTTTCCTCATCCTGTTCTGTTACCAATTGAGATAAAGCATGTTCATTCAAAAATGTTTCCATAATCGAAATAGCAGATTTCAACTTTTCTCTGGATTCGGAGCACAATTTCTGAAGATTGTCTGCTGGCATTACGATAGATCCCCCTTAAATGGTCGTGACCATACAGGTCATTTTGCCTGACGGTCGTTTTAATATGTACTATCCTAACACAAATTTTGGGATAACGAAATCCCTATCATGAATACACTTACAAGGTTATTTTTAGTACAAATCATTTTTCCCATTCAACCCTAAATTTCACAATGCCTCGAGAACGCATAAAATAGATTCTCACTCCCCACGCTAAGACTAATTAAAATACGTAATGCGGTGAGGAGGAAAATTTGTGAAGTCACGTACCATGTGGAGCATCATCGGTGCCGCGTCTATTCTTGGCGTGCTCCTGATCTCCCTGTTCACCCCGGGTTCGAAGCAGCCGGCTCCAACTGCCGAACCATCACAGCCTTTGCAGCCTCAGCAGGAGAATAAAGCCAAGAACTTTACCATGTTAAGCGACATCAAGGCTACGGATAAATTAAACCGGCTCGATGCAAGGGGTCACTTAAGCAAGATGCTGAAGAACGAGTCTTTACGAAATGCCGGACAGATTAAAGCCTATACGCTGAAAGAGCAAAAAACACACAAGCATTTTCAGCAAATTCGGTGGTACAACCTGAAGCAGAATAAAATGACCGATATACAAGGTCAGCTTCCCAAGATGAGTAAAAAGGATAAGGATCTGATTGCCCACCATTTTCAGATGGCACAGCAGAAGATCAAACATGGCGAAGCGTATGATTCACCAAAATTCACTGCTGCTGGGCAGCCTTATTTTGTTGTAGCGGAGCCATCCCAGGATGGAAAATATGGTGCAGCCGCTTTGGTTAACCAGGCTGTGCTTCAAGAGGTCAGCAATCACCAGAAGCGCAATCTGCGCTTGATCCCGTACCCGAAGGAAGGAAAATTCCGGGTGGAATCCATTCATGCCGATACACTCTCTGACATTACCGTCAAGACCGGTCATGATAATGAGAAGGCCAGCCATTTTTACGAAAATGAAATCGTTGTGTCTTTTCAGGCTGAACCGACAAAGCAGCAGCTTCAGCACATCGGGAATGAGATTTCGTGCGATACCCCTAGGAAACTTGGCTATGCTTATATTTTTCGGTCCAAGAATATGGACTACCAACATCTTCGTGCCTACTTCCAGAAGAACTGGGACACCAAATATACCGAGCCACACTATATTTACTTAACCAATGACCGTCTGCCTCAATCGCGGATGTCCTCCGATGCCTTGCCGGATGGCGCAAATGCGCAGGTCAATATTCCGAATGATCTGCTGTTCTCCCAATATCAGTGGAATTTGCCTGTCATTGAGACAAATCGCGGCTGGGATTTATCCAAAGGGAGTGAGGATGTTGTCATCGCCGTGATAGACACAGGAGTCGATCTTACGCATACCGATTTGAATGGACAGCTGGTGGAAGGCTACAACATTGTGGACAATGACCAGCAGCCGCTGGACGATGTCGGACACGGAACGCATGTGGCAGGCATTATCGGTGCTCTGGTGAACAACGGTGAAGGGGTCGCCGGGGTTAGCTGGTACAATAAAATCATGCCGGTTAAAGCGCTTGACAGCTCGGGTTCCGGGACAACCTATGCTGTGGCAGAGGGCATTATCTGGGCGACAGATCACGGAGCGAAAGTCATAAATATGAGCCTTGGCAACTACGCAGACTCTCAATTCTTACACGATGCTGTAAAATACGCCTATGACCGTGATGTTGTCCTGGTTGCCGCCTCGGGCAATGACAACACAGAGCGCCCTGGTTATCCTGCTGCCTATCCTGAGGTGCTTGCTGTCGCAGCGACAGACTCGAATCAAAAGAGGGCGGAATACTCCAACTACGGCGACTACATTGATGTATCGGCCCCCGGAACCAATATCGCCAGTACGTTTCCAGGCAATCAGTACGCCGCTCTTTCCGGAACCTCAATGGCCAGTCCTCATGCAGCTGCCATGGCAGGGCTCATCCGTTCTCTTAACCCGGACCTGACAAATCAAGAAGTTATGGATGCTATGATCAAACAAGCCGTAGATCTTGGCGATAAGGGAAAGGATAAGTATTACGGTCATGGTCAGATCGATATTTTCCAATCTCTGAAGGCCGTTGGCGCCTCGGAAGTTCCTCTGCAGTTATGGCCAGGCCATGCGTTACGCAATCTGGAACACGAGCTGCGCAAACTAAACGGGTCTAACCGATAATAAATATAAAGAATAAAGCAGCTTACGCCCATCAAGCGTTGGCTGCTTTATTTCTCTATCCGTTCAACAGTAGCTTCCGATATTAATTCTTGCGGCGGGAACGGCTAGTGCGTACAGCCGCTTTCTTCGACCGCTTGCTGGATACGGTAACGCCGCCGTAGCCTCCAGGGCCTGTTACTACCTCTTCCTCGCTGTACGTGTATACATGTTTCTCCACCGGCACACAGTGTACTTTATCCACCACTTTAATCGGATGAATAACAGGTACGATTTGCGGTATAAAGTGGTCTCTAACAACTACAATCGGTTCGCACACAATCGGCGACACAGGAGGACACGTAGGATTTTCGTTATAACAAGACATATTTTTGCAACTCCTTTCCGTTGATGCTTATAGCATATTATCCAAGGGGCTATTTGGTATGGACGATTGTCCTTGAGAGGCATTCATCCCCTTTAGTTTTCGCGGAATCAAGAAAAAACGCGCATTCTCTTTACACTCCTCAATACGGAGCGGTAAGAAAATACGCGTTTGCACCTTTACGGATTAGATATAAATAAACCGTTGTTCAGTTGGGAAAGTTTTCCGTAAGCCGGGTTCTGTGCTCTTCGTGGTCATAGCGGGAACTACCCTGCCACCATAAGCGACAATCATCTATCTAGGCCGATCATTACTAATCGACTCAAGCGACCAACCCGGACGCGCCTCGGGCTAAGGCTGTCTCCTCGAAGGAAACTGCGTCCCATTAGGTCTTGCTCCAGGTGGGGTTTACCAGGAACGAAGTCACCAGCGTTCCTCGGGGTCTCTTACACCTCGGTTCCATCCTTGCCTGTGCCGCAATGAAGCGGTCATCGGCGGTCCATTTCTGTGGCACTATCCTTCAACTCGCGCTGACTGGACGTTATCCAGCACCCTGCCCTATGGAGCCCGGACTTTCCTCTCGCGGCTTGCACCGCCAGCGATTGTCTGTCAAACTTTCCGGACAACATTATATATTATATCTTGATTTGCAGCCATACACAACCCTGCAAACTTTTACAGCAGCTTCGCAAGCGAGTATTAACTTCCAAGCACTAACCTGTACATAACAACATTTACCTACATAAACCGAAACGGCTCCGTATTAATACGGGAAGCCACAACCCGAGTGTCATACTTATGCTCCTGCAGCTTCTGCTCCATCCATTCGGCAACCTTAACCTTCATTATTTTCTCGGCATTATGTCCAGGATCAATAATGGTTAGTCCCGCAGCCAGTGCATCCTGCGCCGTATGATAATCCACATCGCCTGTAACCAGCACATCCGCGCCGCGGAACAGAGCTTTCATCATATAGCGCCCTCCGGAACCTCCGATGACCGCCGCCTTCCGTATGGTGCGGTCGAGTTCCCCTACGACACGAACGTGAGGGACATCCAGCTTCTCCTTCACTACTTCCACCAGTTCAGCCAGCGTCTGGGGCTCCTTCAGCTTGCCAACCCGGCCAAGGCCGAGGGATCTTCCCTTCAGATCCATGGAATACAAGTCATAGGCCACCTCTTCGTAAGGATGCGCTTTAAGCATCGCCGCAACGACCTTGTTCCGGATCGTATGAGGAACAATCGTCTCAATTCGAACCTCGTTAGCCCGCTCCATTTGACCTTCCTTGCCCTGAAACGGACTGCTGCCTTCTCTTGGCACATAAGTACCAAAACCCTCGATATTGAAGCTGCAGTGGCTGTAATTTCCGATCCAGCCTGCACCTGCACCCAGAACGGCATCCAATACCTCCTGATGATGGCTCTTAGGTACAAATACCACCAGCTTCGACAACTGCTCGTTATGCATGTCATGGATGGGTGACGTGTTCTCTATGCCCAATGCTTCAGCCATCCAATCATTCATGCCGCCTTCGGTCACGTCGAGATTTGTATGACTCACATACACGGCAATATCATGCTTAATCAGCTTTTCGTATACTTTGCCCATCGGCGTGTCCGTCTGCAGCTGTTTCAATGGACGATATATTATAGCATGGTGCGCGATAATGAGATCGGCACCAAGTTCGATAGCCTCATCCACGACTTCATCATTGACATCCAGTGCTACGAGCACCGTCCGAATATCCTTCTGCAATGTTCCGAGCTGCAGCCCGATCCGATCATCGGGTTCGGCTACATGCTTCGGGGCTAATTGCTCCATGTATTGAATTACCGTTTGTCCTTTGGCAAGCATGCCAGCACCTCCTGAATAAATTCAATATCCGATCGAATCTCGTTAGCCTTGCCGACTGCCGAGTCCTGATCCGAACGCGAAAGCGATTGAAGTATGTAGTTCATCTTCTCTATCTCGGCTTTCCACTTATCGTGAAATACGGGATTCGGAGTCTTTGTCAGCCAAGGTCCCATACGCAGCAGCCAGTCCAAATTCAACTCAACGCCCATAGCGATCGTTCTTTCCGAATACACCTGCTCATTCGTCAGATTCGTCAATTCTGCAGGCTCCGCAACCAGTACCTCATAGATTTTGCCGTCTTCCTCCAGAATGAACTCCTCAATCAGCACCCAACCGTGGGAGTACAGCCATTTACGCAAAATGTCCTCTCCGACATTCGGCTGCAGGATCAGCCTGTTCACGCCGGCCAGCTTGTCCTCGCCGCGGTCCAAAATAGCGGCAATCAAGCTGCCGCCCATGCCCGCGATTGTAATGACATCAGCCTCACCTGCTGAGAGTACATCCAAGCCGTCTCCTCTCCGTACACTGATCACCTCGGTCATTCCTGATTCCATAACCTGCTTTACGGCAGCGTCGTAAGGTCCCGGATTCACTTCACCCGCGATCGCTTTGATCGCGGCTCCGCTTTCCACAGCAGCCACAGGAAGCAATGCATGATCGGAACCGATATCTGCAAGCCTGCTGCCGCGTGGGATCTGCTCCAAAATTTGCGATAATCTCTTTGATAATTTCACAATGACACACCTTACCATTCCATATTTTCATCCGAATCACAATCTATTCATTACCCTAACAGACACGATGCCAAACTGCAAACCGGCAAAAAGAGCGAAATAATTCGGTGCCGTGTCATTTGCAATGGGTTTGGAAAAGAGCTAAAATAAAGACCAATAAAACAAATACAGGAATAAATACCAAAACCAAGAAATCGTTGCGCCGCGCTGCTGAACTTCGAAAAAAAGGACCTGCTGCTGTTACTGCAGAAGGTCCGTGGATTAAGCTATTCGAGAAAATCCTTTAAGCGCTTGCTGCGGCTTGGGTGACGAAGTTTACGAAGCGCCTTGGCCTCGATCTGCCGGATTCGCTCGCGTGTAACACCGAACACTTTACCAACCTCTTCAAGCGTTCTGGTGCGGCCGTCATCAAGACCAAAGCGAAGACGGAGTACATTCTCCTCGCGCTCGGTCAGTGTATCAAGCACATCCTCGAGTTGTTCCTTAAGCAGCTCATATGCCGCTGCGTCGGCAGGCGCAAGTGCTTCCTGGTCCTCGATGAAATCGCCCAGATGGGAATCATCCTCTTCCCCGATTGGCGTCTCAAGCGAAACCGGCTCCTGGGCAATCTTCATGATTTCCCGGACTTTCTCAACACTGAGTTCCATCTCTGCAGCAATTTCCTCCGGCGAAGGCTCACGTCCAAGCTCTTGCAGAAGTTGTCTGGATACACGAATCAGTTTGTTGATGGTTTCCACCATATGAACAGGAATGCGAATGGTACGAGCCTGGTCTGCAATCGCACGCGTAATGGCTTGACGAATCCACCAGGTGGCATACGTACTGAATTTAAACCCTTTTTTATAGTCGAACTTCTCCACGGCTTTAATCAAGCCCATGTTGCCCTCCTGGATCAAATCCAGGAACAGCATGCCACGCCCGACGTAACGCTTGGCGATACTTACAACGAGACGAAGGTTGGCCTCGGCAAGACGGCGCTTCGCTTCCTCGTCCCCTTGCTCAATCCGGTTCGCAAGTTCAATCTCATCATCAGCAGACAACAGCGGAACCCGACCAATCTCCTTAAGGTACATACGAACAGGATCGTTAATCTTGATCCCCGGTGGCAATGAGAGATCATCGTCAAACCCAAAATCCTCATTCTCGCGGGATTCGGAGTCTTCCGATTGCCGATGAGTTCCCTCATCGTCATTCTCATTTACCACATCGATTCCAAGGTCGGCAAGCTGTTCATAAAACTCTTCCATTTGCTCCGTGTCCTGGTCGAAAGGCGATAATTTCTCCATAATATCTTTATAGCTCAATACGGATCTCTTTTTACCCTGTTCAATCAACTGATCCTTGACTTGATCCAGCGTAAATTCCGTTTCTAGTTCAGTATGCTGATCATTCGCCATCTTTCGACTCCCTCCTCCCTAGAAACAGCAATGTGCGGTCTTCATTGTCTTTCTAGGGCGATAATCTCACTTGCAATTTGTGCGGCTCTCATAAAATCACCTGAGCGCTCCGCTTTTATCATTTCTTCTTTTTTCTGGTCGATCTCTCTCTGCTGCGGGAATTTCAGTACCTCGCGTATGCAATCATCCAGCACTTGGACATTCCACTCGGCTGGTGCTTCCATCATCATGATGGAGCTGACGGTCATTTCCAAACGGTCATCCTGGAGCGATGACATGAAACGGCTGATATCCGGAGATTTGCCTTGTGCGTAAAAAGCATATAGATAAGCAGCGATTGCCGCATGATCTTCGATATTAAACGCTTCTCCCAGGCGATCGCCTACGTATCGCGCTGCCTCTGCATCCTGCAGCATCAGCGACAGCAGCCGCCGCTCTGCAGCATGGTAAGCAGGCAGAAGTGTCGGGGCGGACTGGCGCCCTTTTTTATGCCTACCATTATTCCACCTTTTTTCCTTATTATCCCCATTCTCCATCTTTTTTTGCATAGACTGCCGAAGCAGATTGCAATCCTGCTTCAGACTCTCGTAGGAAAGATGCAGCTCAGAGGACAATTCCCTCAAGTAAACTTCCCGTTCGGTTGAGGAATTCAGTACTGCGATAATCGGCAATGCTTCTTTGGCATACGCAATCTTACCATCTTCTTCTAGCAGTATATGGTTTTTCTTCAGATATATAAGTTTAAATTTTGTTGTTGAAACTGCCGTTTCTACCACATGCCTGAAACGCTCGGCTCCGAACTTCCGGATATAATCATCCGGGTCCATTCCTTCGTTGACCAATGCGATTCGCACTCTGAGACCAACGCCTTCCAGCATTGGAATGACTTTCAACGCAGCGGCCATACCAGCCTTGTCGCCATCGTAGATAACAACAACTTCATCAGCCATCGATTTCATGATAGCTACTTGGTTTTCCGTTAGAGAGGTCCCCATCGTTGCCACGCCGCTCTGCAGTCCTGCTTCCCATGACGATATTACATCACCGTAACCTTCGAATAACAGAATTTGACGCGATTTGCGTATGGATGTTTTCGCCTGGTGCAGGTTGTACAATATGCGGCTCTTATTAAATAGAAGTGTCTCCGGGGAATTTAGATACTTCGGTTGACCGTCCCCCAGTATTCTGCCAGCGAATGCAATCACTTTGCCGTTGCGGTCATGTATCGGAAACATGATTCGTCCGCGAAAACGGTCGAGATAGCCCTCTTGTTCATGTCTTGCGGATAATAACCCGCCCTTCTCCATCTCTTTCAAGTCAAAGGATCGCTTGCTTAGGAACTGGACCAGTGTGTCCCAACGATCTGGAGCATAACCGATCTGAAACTGGTCAATCACTTTGTCGTTCATTCCACGGGAACGTAAATACTTCATGGCTTCTGTACCGTGCTCCGTATTTTTTAACAGGAAATGGTACAGCTTGGCACTGAGCTCATTAGCTTCAATCAAACGTTCTTTTTCCGGATTACGAGGAATTACGGGAACCCCTTGACCTTCCGGTAACGAGATATCATTCTCTTCTGCCATTGTCTTGACGGCTTCGGGAAAAGAAAATCCTTCGATTTCCATTCTGAATTTAATGGCGTTTCCGCCCTTACCGCAGCCATAGCAGTAAAAGATTTGGCGTTCCGGTGTAACCGTAAAGGAAGGAGTCTTCTCTGAATGAAAAGGGCACAAGCCCTTCAGGTATTTCCCCTGTTTGGTAAGATGCACGTATTTGCTGACCGTGTCCACGATATCGCTCTTGGCCAGAACTTCCTCAATGACATCATCCGGAATATTGCCTTGTCCGGTACTCATCCAAACCACCTTCATCTCTTTTGGCACGTAAATAGTATTCGCTACGGGTGGACATTCTCCTGCAATTCATGCAAAAGTTTTGTCAGTTTATGTTGAAAAAACCTCCGGTCTTCCTCAAGCAGCTTCTTGGGGCCTTTGCCATACCTGCCTTGCTTTCTTGCCTTAGCCTGATGATGACGGGTATCCAGCATGAAATCGATATCCGTATTATCGAAAATACGCCCGCGAAAGGAAATCACATGGCATGATTTGGCAAGCGCCAGTGCAGCCAGTCCATAATCCTGGGTCACCACGATATCCCCCCTGGATATGTGGTTGGCAATGTAGAGGTCGGCACTTTGATCGCTCCGATCCACCTGGATCGTCGTAACACCCTCTTCAGCTTGTAACAGATGATCGTAGGAAGAAACAAGCAGTACAGGCACATGGAACGTACGAGCAGTCTCTGCGATTTCCTTCTTGACTGGACACGCATCACCGTCAACCACGATCGTAATGCAGATGCTATCGTTCATTCACATTCACCGGCTCTATCTTTAATCTTGGAATAATCCTTATGCTGTATATTATTATATACGTCTTTGGCAGATTAAAATCCTGCTTCTGATAATAAACAATGACCCCTACTTGCTTGATCCCTGCCGATGGACTCTTATGCACAGCGAAAGCGGCATCCCGCATTAACCACGGGCTGTCGCTTTCACTGAACAATACATTATACCATTTGCAAAATCATACTGTCACTATCTACCACACCAATTTTGTGAAATCAGCATACTGCTTCAAATCGCCATCAATTCCGGACAGAAGCGCAAGACGATTGGCACGTACAGCTTCGTCCTCAGCCATAACCATAACGGAATCAAAGAATCCGGTAATCGGTTCTTTTAGTCCACTCAGCAAGGACAATGAACGTTCCCCGTCGGCAGCTTCGAGCGCTGCTTTGTAATCTTCGCGGACAGCGTTCCAGGCTTCATACAGGGTAGCTTCTTCCGTTTCGGTGAACAGTTCCGGATTGACTGCAGCCTTGCCGGCCTTGGCAGCCAAATTGCTGACCCGGTTGAAGGATTCTACCGTTGTTTTGAAATCCTGCACGCCCTCCACTGCATTCATCAGCGCATGGCCTCTTGAAACAACGGATACCACATGATCAAATCCGGCTGTAATGACTGCATCCACCACATCGTAACGCTGATCCTCGGACAGAAGTTTCTTCACGCGAAGCCCGAAGAACTCCTGAAGGTCCTTGGCAATTTCGTCTGTCGAACGCTTCAGTGCACGAATATTCTCATGAATCTCCAGCGCAATGCCGAACACATCCGATAACGTAATCGGAAGTTTGTGCTCCAGAATGATCTGTACAATTCCTGCTGCCTGACGGCGCAGCGCGTATGGATCCTGGGAGCCCGTCGGAATAATGCCGATGGAGAAGCAGCCCACAATCGTATCGATTTTGTCAGCGATACTGACGATGGACCCTACCTGAGTAGATGGTACCGAATCGCCGGCAAAACGAGGCTGGTAATGCTCAAATACCGCTTTTGCCACCTCTTCTTTCTCACCGGCTTTTCGCGCGTAATCTTCACCCATCACGCCCTGCAGCTCAGGGAACTCATACACCATCTGGGTGACCAGGTCGAATTTACAAATATCGGCTGCACGACTCACGGAATCGGCTGCATCCGCGGAAATGCTGAGTTTCGTTGACAGTTGATCGGAAATTCGGCGGATTCTGCGAACTTTATCGCCAATGGTGCCCAGCTCTTCATGGAATACAATGCTTTCAAGCTTTGATAAGGCGTCTTTGATCTGAAGTTTCTGATCTTCCTCATAGAAGAATTTCGCATCTGACAGACGGGCACGCAGTACCTTCTCGTTACCTCTTGCAATGACATCCAGCGAACGGCTGTCTCCGCTGCGTACGGTTACGAAGAATGGCAGCAATTGTCCCTGCTTATCCAGAACCGGGAAATAACGCTGGTGCTCACGCATTGAAGTAATTAACACGTCCTGCGGAATATGCAGGAACGAGGAGTCGAAAGTTCCATACAGCACGGTCGGGGTTTCAACCAGGAACAACACCTCTTCCAGCAGTATCGTCCTTAATGGCGATATTCCAGTCTTTTTCCTGGGCCAGCGCCTGAATTTGCGACACAATCATTCCCTGGCGTTCATTCACGTCAACAATGACATGCTGCTCGCGGAGCACTTCGCGGTAAGCGGACGCTTCCGGAATAACTGCTTCGCTGCCAAGGAAACGATGTCCGCGAGTCACATTGCCAGATTTCACGCCCGTTATTTCCAGATCAACCGTTTCGCTGCCCAGCATAGCCACCATCCACTTAATCGGACGGACAAATTTAAATTCGTGCAATCCCCAGCGCATATTCTTCGGGAACGTCATCGAGGTCAAAATGCCATGAAGACCTTCGGACAAAATAGACTTCGTATCAACGCCGACACTATTCTTCGTAACGTAGATATACTCCACTCCGCCAAGCTCCTTAAAGGTGAAGCTCTCGGGGGCAACGCCCTGGCTTCTTGCAAAACCGAGAGCCGCCTTACTCCATTGACCGCTCTCATCCAGCGCGATTTTGCGGGAAGGCCCTTTGACTTCCTCGCTAACGTCCTCCTGCTTATCTGCAACATCCTGTACCCATACCGCCAAGCGACGCGGTGTAGCATACGCCGTTACATCTCCATGCCCGATCCTGGAAGCATCCAGCCATTTGACCATTCTGTCCTGAAGCTGTTCCATCGCAGCGCGCAGAAATCGTGCCGGGACTTCTTCCAGTCCGATTTCAAACAATAAATCCTTAGACATGGTCTGCGCCCCCTTTCTTAATCAGCGGGAAGCCCAGCTTCTCGCGCTCCTCCAAATACGTAGCTGCCACCTGACGAGCCAGGTTGCGCACGCGCATGATATATCCCGTTCTCTCCGTTACACTGATCGCGCCTCTGGCATCGAGCAGGTTAAAGGTATGGGAGCACTTGAGTACATAGTCGTAAGCCGGGAACACCAGATTCTGATTCATGGCTTTGTTGGCTTCTTCTTCATACATGTTAAACAACGTGAACAGCATTTTGACATCCGATACTTCGAACGTGTATTTCGAATGCTCAAACTCCGGTTGATGGAATACGTCCCCGTATGTGATGCCGTTTACCCATTCCAGATCGAACACGTTCTCTTTGTCCTGGATGTAGGATGCAAGGCGCTCCATACCGTAAGTAATCTCAACAGCTACCGGATTTGCGTCAATGCCGCCAACCTGCTGAAAGTACGTAAACTGGGTAATTTCCATACCATCAAGCCATACTTCCCAGCCAAGACCCCATGCGCCCAGAGTTGGTGCTTCCCAGTTATCTTCAACAAAACGGATGTCGTGATCAAGGGGATTGATTCCAAGACGCTTCAAACTCTCCAGATACAGCTCCTGGATATTATCCGGCGAAGGTTTGAGAATGACCTGAAATTGGTGATGCTGGTATAGACGGTTCGGGTTCTCTCCGTAGCGGCCGTCAGCAGGGCGGCGGGAAGGCTCTACATACGCCACATTCCACGGCTCGGGTCCGATCGAACGCAAATAGGTCATCGGGTTCATCGTACCGGCACCTTTCTCCGTGTCGTACGGCTGCACGATGATACAATTCTGCTCTGCCCAAAACTGCTGCAGCGTCAAAATCATCTGCTGGAAATTCATGATTTTTAGCTCCTTTGCTTTCTTTTTCAAATACATTCCATTACGATAACAATTCTCTGTACAACAAAAAGCTCTCGCCCTACGCCTGTTGTACAGACATAGGGACGAGAGCTGTAGCTTCCCGCGGTTCCACCCTACTTGGCACTGCTCATTCGCTGTCATGCTTCAAACCAGCCAATAAGCAAAACCCACTTTATCGGTTCATCATGCTCCCGGGTGCCTCTTCATGAATCTCTCCCACCAGGCTCTCACCATCCCCGGCTCGCTAAATACAACGGATCGATAATTCACTACTTTCCCGTTCAATGCATGTCAGTATTCAAAAAACTAATAAACTGATAAATATCATACCTCATTCTATACCTTACGTCAAATGTTGTACTTGTCCATCTGGTCCAAAAAGTTTTGCGATTTCAGACGCAGTCCGAGCTGCATATCCATTAAGGCTCGCATGACCGTTTTGAGCTCGGTCTTGGTCTCATCCTTGACATCCACATTGCCAAGCCGTCGCAGGTCCAACCTTCCGAACAGACGCAGCAGCTTCAGGGTTCTCGGTGTAACGGACATCGCCGGCGGATCCAAATGCTTGCAGTATCGGCACAGCACTCCGCCAAGGCGAGGGCTCACCAGCATATCTTCATCTTTTCTAGTCTGATTGCATGATATGCACACATCCAGCTCCGGCCCATAGCCTGCGGCCTGAAGGATTTTCATCTCATAGAGATTTATGATAATTTGGGGATCCTTATCCTCTTGAAGAGCTTCCATACAAGCCTTCAGCTGATGAAACCAAAAAGCGCCTGTCTCCTCATCCTGCAGCACCCGATCCAAGAGCTCGCAGGCATAAGAAGCATAGGCAGCTTTGACAAGATCTTCGCGGAGCCTATGATGAGACTCCATAATTTCACCAGCATTCAAATTGCCGAGCCCTGTACCATTACGGAAGAAAACATACTCTCCATAGGTAAACAACTGTGTCAGAGCAGCATGCCGGCTTTTCACCTTTTTTGCTCCTCTGACCAGCACACCTACCTTGCCCGATTCTTTGGTGCAAAGTGTAATGATTTTGTTCCCTTCGCCGTAGTCCATGCTGCGGATGACAATCCCTTCCGCCCGATATAGCATGCGTTTTCCCCCAACCATTCCTGGAGCAACCAATGATTACTCGTCTTCTTCATGCGGGGCCGCCTCTTCTTCAACGGATGCTGCTGCAAGAACCGATTCACTTTCGGCTTCCTTATACAGCAAATATGCATCGACATCTCCTGTCATCGCAAAATACTTCCACGAAAAATCTCGCATTCGTATTCATCCTCTCTTCGGAAATGACGTTTCGCATCTACGGAAATTAGGATGTGCGTCTGGAGCCGTTTTATGAAATGCAATTGTTGGCAGGCGGCACTGCGTATGATTTCCCGTTAGATTTGGACACCGGATGGATTACTCCCCACGGTGAAATCCGAGATCACGAAGGACACGATCTTGATTACGCCAATCTTTTTTAACTTTAACCCAGAGTTCCAAGAAAATCTTGGATCCGAGCAGTCTTTGAATATCCTGACGGGCTTGTCTGCCTACTTCCTTGAGCAAAGCGCCCTGCTTTCCGATGATAATGCCCTTCTGCGAATCACGCTCCACAAAAATAACGGCTGAAATGTACACAGTTCCGTTCTCCTCCACCCGCATATCTTCAATGGTAACAGCGATGGAGTGGGGCACCTCTTCCCGGGTCATATGCAAAATCTTTTCGCGGATCAGCTCTGCGCACACAAACTGCTCCGGATGGTCCGTTACCTGATCCTCCGGATAATACTGCGGGCCTGGCGGCAGGTATTTCTGAATCTGATCAAGCAGCGTATTCACATTGCTGCCGAGTTTCGACAGAAATCGGAACGATCTCGGCAAAATCATGGAGCTTGCGATACTGCTCAATAAGGGGCAGCAGGGCAGTCGGCTCGATTTTATCGATTTTGTTCATCACCAGGATAATCGGAGTCTTGAGCTTTTGCAGCTGCTCCGCAATGTAACGATCCCCTCCGCCGATTCCTTCAGAAGCATCAACAAGAAACAGAGCTGCTTCAACCTCGCCTAATGTGCCCAATGCAGTCTGATTCATATAATCCCCAAGCTTGGATTGGCGCTTGTGAATACCCGGCGTATCCAGAAAGACTACCTGTGAATCATTGGTTGTGTACACTCCATGAATTTTGTTTCTCGTGGTTTGCGGCTTGTCCGACATAATCGCAATCTTCTGACCAATCACTTGATTCATCAGGGTCGATTTGCCTACGTTCGGTCTTCCGATAATAGCCACGAATCCGGATTTAAATTGTTTTTTCTGCATAACATTCCTCCGCTACTGTTCCTGTATCAACTTGTTGTATTCTTTTTAATTAATTCCACTAATTCACTCAAGCTTGCTCTTTGTTCAGATCCCAGGGGCCAAATGCTCCCGGCAGCAGCTCACTGACGGTGGTCTCCTGTATATCGCCTTTCAGATTCCCCATAATCACTTTCATATCCGGCTTGCACAGCTCCACCAATACTTGGCGGCATACACCGCAAGGTGAGCAGGGGCCTTCTGTATCAGCAACAATGGCAATCGCCTGGAAGCTCCCTGCTTCATGACCATCCGCAATCGCCCGGAATAATGCCGTACGCTCTGCACAATTGGTGGGACCATAGGCAGCGTTCTCCACGTTGCAGCCATGGTGTACCTCTCCATGCGCATCCAGAAGAGCTGCGCCCACACCAAACTTCGAGTAGGGTATGTAAGCCCGCGTGCGTGCCTTGATTGCTTCCTGCATTAATAATCCTGCATCCATGTATAGTTCCTCCTATAGATCAACTTGTTGATATCAATTTGTCATTGATTGTATCCATTCCCAAACCGGTTGATAGAACACCAGTAAACCGACCATGACGGCAAACGCCGCTGCAACTAACGCTGCACCGGCTGCGGTATCCTTAGCCAATCGGGCTAAAACATGTTTTTGTGGCGAAATTAAATCGACTACGGCCTCGATTGCGGTATTCATTAGTTCTGCAATGAACACAATGGCGATGGCCAATATCAGAAATAACCAGCTCATCCGGTCCAAGTGCAGCAAAGCTGCTGCGATGAGTACGATCAAGGCAGCAGCCATGTGTATTTTCATATTGCGTTCCGTTTTCACAGCCGTGACGATGCCCCGTAAGGCACAACCAAATGCCTTATATAACGATTGTCTGTGCGGTTTCACTATCTTGTCAATCCTACTTCGGCAAGCACAGCCTCCTGTTTGCCCATCATTGCGGCTTCGCTCGCTTCATCCTGATGATCATACCCGAGCAAATGCAGAAATCCGTGAACGAACAGAAAACCCAGCTCCCGTTCAAGAGAGTGACCGTATTCTTCGCTTTGCAGCTTTGCACGCTGGACCGAGATGATAATGTCACCCAGAACATCCGGGACACTCTCCAGTTCCTCACCTTCGTCAAGCTCATAAATGATTTCGAGCTCGTCGTTTGTAATCTCATTCATGGCAAAGGACAGCACATCGGTTGGGCGGTCAATTCCCCGATATTCCCGGTTCAATTCATGAATCTGTCCATCATCAACAAAGGTCAGATCCACCTCTCCATCCGTTACTCCCTCGGCCTCTCCTGCCTTCTGAAGGATCGCTTCAAGCACAGCGATAAACTCCTCGCCAATGTGAAATTCCTCTTGTTCATTATTCCATGCCAGCTGCAGGCTCATTCTTAAACGCTCCTTCTCTTGTTCCTAACTGGTTGCCGTTGTCTCTGAAGCAGTTGAGGTTTCATCCGTTGATAGTGCCGGCGGTTTAGGCCGCTTCACATCTTCCGGATATTCGATCCGGGAATGGAAAATTCCCATCACCGTTTCCTTCAATGTCTTGGCGATAATATCCAGTTCCTTCATCGTTAAATCACAATCATTAAACTGATGGTCGTCCAAGCGGCCCTTGATGATCTTCTCGATCATCGATTCAACCTGCTCCACCGTCGGTTTGCGCAGCGAGCGAACGGCTGCCTCCACGCTGTCGGCAATACCGACGATGGCAGACTCCTTGGACTGAGCCTTCGGCCCATGATACCTGAAATCATCTTCCGTGAAATCGGGTTCAATGCCCTGCTCTTCAGCCTGACGAACCGCTTTATGATAAAAATAATGTAAAAATGTCGTGCCATGATGCTGCTCTGCGATATCTCGTATCGGCTTAGGCAGCTTGTACTCCTTCAACATTTCCACGCCATCCCTTGCATGAGCAACGATAATGGATTTGCTCAGCTTCGGTTCAATGGAATCATGCGGGTTCTCCATATTGTTCTGGTTCTCGATAAAATAGATCGGCCGCTTGGTCTTCCCGATATCATGATAGTAGGAACCGACGCGGCAGAGGAGACCATTGGCGCCAATCGCTTCCGCTGCAGCTTCCGACAAATTGCCGACCATTACGCTGTGATGGTAAGTGCCTGGTGTCTCTGTCAGCAATTTGCGCAGCAGCGGATGATTCGGATTCGACAATTCTACGAGCTTTAATGCCGACAGGATGCCGAAGGTGACTTCGAAGAACGGCATAAGCCCGATGACGAGAATTGCTGTCAACAGCCCGCCCGCAATAGCAAAGCCTATTGAATACAGCGTTTCTGTCGTGGTCCAGGTATCGTTATTGATTAACAACATGATAAACACGATCAGCGCTCCGAAGAGAGAAGCCATAATACCGCCCTTCAGCATCGTTGACCGCTGGCTCGCACGATGGATAGAGAAGATCGCTACACATGAAGTTACGGCTGCAAATAAACCGAATTGGAAGTCAAACAGTTCCCCTCGCACATTCAATATCACACTTGCCATAATACTGAAGATAATGACACTGAAATAGGCAAGCGAGGTTTCCAGCAGCAAGGTTACCAGAATCGCGCCGATCGCAACGGGCGCAAGATATCCTACATAGATTTGGGAATCACTTTGCAGGAAAGCGGTCAAATGCATGGTGATCAAGGTGATCACGTACACGAGAAGCAGCATTAACAGCTGCGAATTGTTGTATTTGAATTTGCCGGGATCCGATTGTCGGATGAACATCAGTATGCCAAGCGATAGCAGAGCGGACAGCAGCAAAACACCCAGCTCCGGCCAGTAATTCACTTCATCCTTAAGCAATCCATTCTTGCCAAGCAGCTCATAAAGTTCCGGTGTGATGAGCTGACCCTTGGCCACGAGGATATCCCCTTGTTTAATGAATACAGGCGGGGTATTCTCGCGTTTCTCAACCCTTGCTTCCTTCGTTGCTACCTCGTCAAGAAATTTGTTAGGCGTGATCGCAAGACGCGACAGCTCCTGAACAACTTCTCTTGAAGTCCGGTCATCCAACCGACTTGTGCTTACCATCTCCGCAACCCTTGCGCGTGCTGTCTGCGCATCAAAGATTTCGTTCAGCATCAGCCGGGATACGATTTCCCGGGCAACGGATTTCATCTCGATAATGTCTTCAGAATTCAACCTTGGCAGCTTAATAAAAGTCTCCTCAGGGATGCGGTAGGTTTGTTCCTCGATCACACGCTGCATCTCGTCGAGCAGCTCTTTGGAATAAGCTTCATTTGTGCTGTTGGCCGAAACAAAATTTTGCACGAACTCTTTTGCCATTCTCGGAATTTCATTGCGATAAATCCCGACTTTTTCTGATGAGCTGATATCCACATCTTGATTCAGGCGCTCAATGCGATCAAGAATTTGGGTAACCAGCACGTCATTTCGCAAAGGAACAAGAGGGTATATGGGCTGGACGCTCTCTGCGGCAGCCTCTTGTGCCTTCAATGTAGCCTTGCTGTCCTCTATTTGTACAGGCGACACGATGTTCTTCTCACTCTTCGTATTGACCTGAATGTCATACCGCTCCGGCAAAAGCTTCGATGCTAGACTGATATAAAAGAGCAACGCAAGCAGCAAAAACAGAATATAGCGTGTTGCCACGCTATATTTCCATCCGCTGTTTTTACCCCATATGGACTTGTCTGTCGATGGTTCTTTGGAGGCCATTGCGACAATCCCCTTTAATCTTGGTTTTCTGCTGCTTTATCATAAGCGACGATGATTTTTTGAACTAAAGAGTGCCGTACAACATCCTGTTCAGCAAAGTAAACAAATCCGACTTCCTCAATATCGCTCAAAATCCTTTTAGCTTCGATAAGTCCTGATTTCTTGCCACGCGGCAGGTCAATCTGGGTCACGTCCCCCGTAATGACCATCTTCGAGCCAAATCCGAGCCGTGTCAGAAACATCTTCATCTGCTCCGGCGTTGTGTTCTGCGCTTCATCCAAAATAATAAATGAATCGTCCAGCGTCCGTCCGCGCATGTAGGCAAGCGGCGCAATTTCAATCAATCCCCGCTCAAGTGCCTTGGCGGTTTGATCCGGACCCATCACATCATATAACGCATCGTACAGGGGTCTGAGATAAGGATCCACCTTCTCCTGCAGATCTCCTGGCAGAAAGCCCAGGCTCTCTCCTGCCTCGACTGCAGGCCTTGTCAGAATAATCCGTTTCACGGAGCCTTCCTTAATCGCTGCAACGGCCAGCACGACCGCCAGATAGGTTTTCCCGGTTCCTGCAGGGCCGATGCCAAATACGACATCCCGTTTCTTAATCGTGGTCACATAGTGCTTCTGACCGATGGTTTTTACTCGAATAGGCTTACCCTTGAAAGTTGTCGTGATCTCGCCCTTGTATAGATCAAGCAGTTGGTCCGCCCTCAATTCCTTAGCGAGTTCTACAGCATACAGAATATCGCGTTCAGTCAGCATGTAACCGTTCCGGACAAGCTGAAGCAGCACTTCAAACAGCTGCTGGAGACTCTCCACATTTCGGTGTTCTCCCCGAATCGTGATGACCGCTTCCCGTGAATCGATGGTTGCGGGAATTTCTTTTTCAATTAATTTAAGAAACGTATCTTGTGGTCCGAACAAAGACAGACCTTCTGACGCGCTTTGCAGTAAAATTTGAATGCTGGTCGTTTGTTGTGACAAATAGCCTCATTCTCCTTGATTGTATACTATGGGAAGTTCTTTCGCGATGGTCTCTTCCACCTCAAAAAGCACTTTCATATAAACTTTACCATTCTCTTTCTTATCATGCAAAATTTTTTGGCTTACGAACCTTGATTTCGCTCCGTATTTCGCTAAAATATCCCGCTGTGCCCCCTCGATACCCTCATTTTTCGCTTCTTCCTCCGTGATGGTATGCTGAACCTCCGTGACCTCCATAATTTTTTCTGTCATCCAGCCCAGCGGAAGCACGCGCGTTCTCCATGTGAGGGGATCATAATAGGTCAACGTTTCCTGTTGCGAAAATGGAATTTCGCCATAACCCCACAGCTGGACGGCCCGATCTCCAAATACGATATAAGATCGTTTTTTCCCTTCGCCCGTATAGACCTTATGCGTCTTAACCAAGGGGACCTCAATGTTGTACTCATGCCATACAAGCCCCCTCACTTCTCCATTGGCCACCACTCTCTCCGAGTTCTCCTCATCCCCGAGGACACCGGAAATCAGGACGTCCCCCTTCTTCACCCGGGAGTTGATCCCTACTTTGGGGACCCCCTTCTCAGCATATATGTGGGTAATGACAGCATCCTGTGTACTGATAAGATGCCTTGGGCTCTGAAGAGGCGGATTCTCCGGCACGGCAGCTTCTACAATCTGTATACGTATGCGTGTCCCGTTACGTTCCACTCCCACCCATGAGGTTCCCGGAAGGCGGGCCGTCATATTCCCGGACAGCTTGTCCAACGATTCCAGCTTAAAAATCCATTGAAAAGGATAAATCCCTTCCTGCTTGGCTGCATCCAGCACATCTTCCGAAGCAATGGTCTCATTCCCCTCTACCTCAACATTCCATATCATCGAGGAAAGGGTCAGCAATATGGTAAAAAACAAAACAATGCCAAACACAAACGCTTTGCGTTTCAACAGACGCCGAGCCTTAAAGGGGTAACCGCAGCGCTCCTTGATGCGCGTGCGGCAGCCTGTCCGTTTTAACAGCGGACGGAGCCCTCTAAAATCCTTCAGCAGCAGTTTAAGCTCCGCTGAATGCGCCCCTGTCGGTGTAACGTCCCAAACGGGAATCCCCGCCTCCGCCAACGAATTGATGAATGCTTCCACATGCTCACCGCGAACAGCAAGCGTCAAATATCCTCGAAGGTTAATCATTGTCGGAATCTTCACGGTTTCTCCCCCGTTCCTATGTATTGGATATTATGAATGGTTCCAATGATGGTCACTTCATTACTCTGGATTGCCTGAATCGCAAGACCGGCCCCTGAAATCTCCAAAGAACCCTGCGTCAAAGACAACACAAGTCGTTCCTCTGAAAAATGCCGGACTCCGCGATGGTTCTCGATATGCAGCTCTTTATTGCCGATCAGGGTCAACCGCGGCAAATCAAATAACAGGTCCTGTGGCAAATCAAGCATTTCTTGGGTCCATTTCTGCAGCTTGCGGCTGATGCGGGACATATGGAGACTTTCCCCCTTCCTGTACTGTACACCTTATGCCCCAAGTAGCTGTTTTATGAGATCAAAAGTAAAAAGACCGCCCCGTCAAAAAAATCTTGACGAGGCGGTCTCCCACTTCTATTAATCTACTTATCGACGAGGATTCATCGGGCGTTTGGCACGCGGGGTTCCTAATATTTCTGACCATACAATACCATTTCGTGCCTGTTCTGCAAAATTCGATCGACTGCCATCAGACTGTTCACGATCTTCGTCTCGAATTTCGACAATGGTTTCCGGTAGTGCGGTGGTCATCCTGTTCAACTCGGAATGTATCCGGTCCAGATCCGATTGCATCATGCGCATCCTATGATCCATGCTATCGGATTGACGATTCATCTCCTGGTCACGTCTCATTCGATCAATCTCTTGATGTTCAAGAGAGTATCCGTTCCCGGTCCCCGGTTCTTCTTCATCGATCCTGTCAAAACGGGAGGTTTCATGAGCAGGTGCTGGACGGGAGACTTCCGGAGATGTCTGTACCCGCCTTGTTTCAGGCCGCTGCTGCGGATCCTGCTGCCTCTGCTGTCCCGGTCTTGCAGGACGTTCTCCCTCGCCACCGAATGTTGGCATACGGGTGGTTTTCCCCTCCTCAGGGTTCTTGCCGCGCCTTCCGAGGGCGGAGATGATGAAGAAGCCTATAACAGCTACAATGTAAAAATTTTCAATTAACCAGCTCACTATAGGCCCACCTCATCATTTACTTGTTTTTGTTGTCTCCCGGATTATCATTGTTCTCGCCCATCTTGCCGAAGGATCCCCTCATTTGCGTGTCGGCTTCGATGTTTTTCAGGTTCATGTAATCCATAACGCCGAGTTGACCGCTGCGAAGGGCTTCAGCCATGGCCAGCGGAACTTGGGATTCCGATTCCACAACGCGCGCTCTCATCTCTACGACGCGAGCCTTCATCTCTTGTTCCTGCGCAACTGCCATCGCGCGTCGTTCTTCCGCCTTCGCTTGGGCAATACGCTTGTCGGCTTCAGCCTGTTCGGTCTGCAAATAAGCACCGATGTTCTTGCCTACGTCCACATCCGCGATATCGATGGACAGGATTTCAAATGCGGTACCGGCATCCAAGCCCTTGGACAGTACCGTTCTGGAGATCAGATCCGGATTTTCCAAAACATCTTTATGAGAGTTACTCGAACCGACGGTTGTAACGATACCTTCCCCTACACGAGCGATGATCGTTTCTTCCCCGGCGCCCCCGACCAAACGGTCAATGTTGGCACGCACGGTTACACGGGCTTTAACTTTGACTTCAATCCCGTCTTTTGCAACAGCGGCAACGATTGGCGTCTCAATGACACGCGGGTTAACACTCATCTGAACAGCCTGCAGAACATCGCGTCCCGCAAGATCAATTGCGGCTGCACGTTCAAATTCAAGTGGAATATTGGCACGTTGAGCTGCAATCAGGGCATTTACAACCCTGTCTACATTACCGCCTGCCAAATAGTGACTTTCCAGCTGATTGATATTTAAACCAAGACCTGCTTTTGTCGCTTTAATCAGCGGATTCACAATTCGGCTTGGCGTTACACGCCGCAGGCGCATAGCCACCAATGTTATAATCCCTACGCGAACGCCGGAAGCAATCGCCGAGATCCAGAGCATTAACGGGAAGAAACTGAAAAACACACTAAGTACGATGATCGCGACAACCACGATCAACAGAATCGTTATCAAAGAACCATCCAATGCCATACTTACTTCACCCTCCATTTGAAAAATATTTTCATCATATCCTGGAACCGATTAAAACACTTGCCCTTTTCATACTACACAATTACGTGACGAGGTTCACCCTTTTTCTTCCTCTACCACAATTCTAGTACCGTCTGTCTTGATCACTCGGACCGGGCGACCGGAGTCAATGAATCCTCCCAGCGTGACCACATCCAGACGTCTTCCCTCGAGTTCCATCGTTCCAGCTGGACGGAGCGGCGTAATTGAAGTTCCAATGAGACCGATTAATACATCCCGGTCTTCATTCGGAACATATCCCTGCTCCCTCGATAAGCTGTCACTAAGTATGAACTTCCGCCATATCCCGCGTTCCTTGAATACGAGAGCGACAACGATTACAGCTACAAGAGCCGAGGCGGCGGCAATACCAAGGGACAATGCGACATGCGATGTGCTGTAGGCCGCCAGCACGACACCGGCGATCAAACTGGCTGATCCAATAATGCCCAGTATGCCGAAACTTGGCACAAACAGTTCCAAGGCCAGCATCACAATGCCGATAATAAACAGCAGCCAGGTCTCCCATCCGGCAAAACCGGCTACCTGATTACCGAAGAAATACAGTACAAATGAGGCCACGCCGAGAATTCCAGGTACGCCGAAGCCCGGTACAATGACTTCGATGATAACACCTGCGATACCAATGAATAACAGCAGTGTCATTACCCCAGGGTGTGTTAGGAAAGTAGCCAGCTTTTCCGAGAAAGTCGGCTCCATCCGGAATACATCCTGAGTGGAATAATCCATCCACGCGATAACCTCTTCGGTGCTGTTTGCAAGCGTATCCGCATAACCCGTCTTGAGTGCTTCATCTGGCGTCAATGAAATAATATCACCGGGTTGTTTTGTCAATCCGATCTCAGGCATATCAACCTTCAGATTAATGTCAGCCATGCCCATGGCGATATTCTTGTTTCGCCCGCTTGCTTCAGCAGCACCAGCCATCTTGCTCTTCCACCAGGAAACCAACTTGGCATCTTCAATTCGGTTTCCTCTGGAATCGACCATATAGGCTGCACCTATCATGCTGCCATCCGACATAGCAATCTTATCTGCGTTCAGCGCGATATAGCTGCCAGCAGATGCAGCATCGCCTGTAATGTAGGCTACAATAGGAATATTGCTGTCCTTCATCAAGGTGGCGATTTTCCCAGCCTGATCGACCAGTCCGCCAGGCGTATCAATCTCCAGAACAATGAGCCCGGCCGACATTTGTTCGGCTTCCTTAAACCCGCGTTCCATGAAACTGGTTAAACCCCGCTCGATCTGCTGTTTAACCGGAATGACATAGACCGACCCGACGTTAGCCGCCACTGCAGGCTTTGTCGGACCAAAATACATCCCGATGGATATCAGTATCATAACCGCGGCTGCCGTCAAAGTCAGGAACCTTCGCATCCAGATCTGTCCCTTCATCTTTCTCCCTCCTTTTCGAATTATTAAGCCATCCATCCCCTAATTCAACAAAATGAGTTCAGCGACCTGCCTTAAGCATAAGCATATGTATTTACTTGCCCTCATATGGTAGTTATTACGAATCAGAAACGATTTCGTTTCAAAAAGTATGCCCATCGTTGGAAAAAACCATCGATTAAGTAAATAGCATTTCTAACAAAGTAAGCGGTTTAGCCACAGAGTAAGAAAAAACACCCCTTGAAAAACAAGGGGTGTTTCACTTATGTTGTTACAGAAATTGTTGAACTACTTGATTAACAAGCTTTCCGTCTGCACGCCCTTTAACTTTTGGCATGAGAGCGCTCATCACTTTACCCATCTCGGCTTTTGAAGAAGCACCGGTTTCCTGGATGGTCTGCTGTACAATGACTTTAATTTCTTCTTCAGTAAGCTGTTCCGGGAGGTAGGCGCTAAGGAGCTCAATTTCTGCTTTTGCATCGGCGGCAAGATCGTCGCGTCCCGCTTTTTCAAATTCTTGGAGGGCATCTTTGCGCTGTTTGATTTCACGACTAAAAATATCAAGCACTTCGTTGTCATCCAAACTTCGTTTCAAATCTATTTCAAGATTTTTTATCGTCGAACGAACCATTCGAATCGTTGAGAGTTTGAACTTGTCCTTACTCTTCATCGCTTGCTTCATATCTTCGTTCAATCGTTCGCTAAGATTCATGCTTTTTTCAGATCCTCCTAAAACTTTCTCTTACGAGCAGCCTCGGACTTTTTCTTGCGCTTTACGCTTGGCTTTTCATAATGCTTGCGTTTCTTCACTTCAGCCAATACGCCATCTTTAGCAATGGAACGCTTGAAGCGACGAAGTGCAGCATCAATTGTCTCGTTTTTGCGAACTTTAGTTTCAGACACCAGTTTTCCCTCCCTCCGACCAGACCGTCCAAGAGCATTAACACGGTTCATCAAACTTCATTATAGGGCAAACCGAAATAGGGTGTCAACCTTGGGCGCCTAATTTACAATAGTCTCAACAATTGGAACAACCCCACAGAGGTCAAACACTGGGAGGTTGATATCGTTCTCTTTATTCCAGATGCTATGTATGAGCGGGTGAAATGCCTGTCAATGCACCTAAACGACGGCCGCCCATCAGATGATAATGTACATGGAACACCGATTGTTCTCCATCAGGTCCGCAGTTGTTAATCAGCCGATAACCGCTCTCTGCAATGCCAAGCTTGGCCGCAGCTTCTTTTGCTGCTTGGTGCATCTCACCAATCAGCTGCGAATCCTCATCCTGAATATCGTTCATGGATGCGATATGCTTCTTGGGAATGATCAATACATGAACAGGTGCTTCCGGGTTAATATTTTGAAATACAAGCACCTTATCATTCTCGAGTACTTTCGTCGAAGGAAGCTCACCCTCTACAATTTTACAAAAAAGACAATCCATGCACGGTTACCCCTTTCATACGTTCTCACGCTTTTATCATATAAGAAAATGGACCATGCGTCCAATAAATGACTTTATCAGCAGCAGGCAAAAAAAAGAGAAGCACCCCTGGAACGCAGCTGTCCAGTAAGGAGGCGCTTCATCATGAGAGCAAGGGAAAAGTTAGGAATCCCCCATGATCAAGCGCCTGCCCGGTGCTTCTTGTATATGTCGGCTTAACTGTACTATAACAGTGCCTTGTTGCTGTTTCCGTGATATATATCACATCGACTGCTCTAGCTGCTACAGCGATTCGATCGCAAGCTGCGATCCTTCTCCAGCCTGCTCCGCAGGCCGCACGACCAGCTTCCGTGGCAAACGCGCCCGAAGCTCTGGCACGTGACTGATGATGCCGACGGTAAGCTTATCATTATGAAGCCGCTCCAGAGCGGTGATAACCGTCTCCAGCAGTTCCGGATCCAGGGTGCCAAAGCCTTCATCAAGGAAGAAGAACTGGAGCGGATACTGCCCCCGAAGCTGAATCTGCGCTGAAAGCGCCAAAGCCAAGGCCAGCGAGGTTAAGAATGTCTCACCGCCGGATAGCGTGGATACCGGCCGCCTTACGCCGCCGTTGGCGTCGTCACGAATGACAAAGCCTCCCCCGGAATCCACCTCAAGCGAGTAGCGCTGCTTGGTCAAGAAGCGAAGACGCTGGGAAGCAGACTGGCTCACCTGCATCAGCTGCTCCTCCGCAATGTATTCCACGAATGCATTGCCTCGCAAGCAGGACTGCAGTTTGGACAAGCGCTCGCTTTCCCGTTGAAGGCCAAGGCGCAGCTCTTCCAATTCCATAAACCGGATATGTCGCTTCTCCAAATCATCCAGGTCCCGCTCCGCTCTGGCTTTCGCCCGTACGGCCTCCTCATCGGCCGTACGAGCCACCTGAAGCTCGGCAGAGCTTCGTTCCCATTCCTCTTGACGGAATGGATCGGTGCCGAGCTTCTGCTCGACGTCCCGAAGCCTTAGCGTCCATTCTCGTTGTCCCTCACGATGCGCCTTCACCAGCTGGGCACATCGTTCGGTTTCGCTCTCGGATAAGCAGGCTTCCATAACGGCTGCCTCCGTAACAAACGGCGAGGCTTCCAGTTGCTTCTCCCATGCAAGCTTGGCAGCAAGATACAGCTCCTGTGCGGCGTTTGCAGCCTGTTCTGCAAGAGCTGCTTCTTTGGCTGCAAGCTGCGCCGCCTCATCGGCCTTTCTGCGCTTGCCTCTGGCTTGCTCAGCGGATTCCTTCAGAAGCTTCAATCTGGATCGGCATTCGCTCAACAGCTCTTCAGCGGATCGTTCCCCAATCCATGCCTGAAGGCGCTCTTTCTTGTCTTTCAACACTTCAGCTTTGCCCTCACGCTGGGCATCCCACTGAATCAGCAGCTTCTCCAGCTCACGGAGCTTCTGCTCCAGGCGGAGGACCGCCTGCTGCTTCTCCTCAATGAAGGGAACGCTTCGTTCAAGCCCTTCCCTAATGGACTCGGACTCCGCATCCTTCTGCTGCATGAGCTGAAAACGATCAGCCGTCTCTTCCAAAGGAAATGCCGGGTTGTCCTCCTGCCATAAACTTTGAATGTCGGCAGTTTCGGCTTCCAAGCCTGCAAGCTGATCGCGCAGTTGGTTCACTATCGTCTGACCATTCTCAGCCGCAGCATTCTGCTTCATGAGCTCCTGTTGGCAAGCGTGGAGGCTCTGCTGAGCCTTGGACGCCTCCATGCGGCACTGCCCAATGGCAGCTGCCTGTGCTTCCGCTCTTTGCACCAGCCATGCAGTGTCTGAAGCAAGCCTCTCCACATCGTACGGTGTTTCAACAACAGGCACTCCTGAGGCTGCAGCTTCCACCCATGCTTCGTCCTGCTCCTCACGAGGGCCCTCGAGAAGGAGTTCGCTTCCAGCGAACGGCTCCGTCTGGGCATTCAAATGACTCACCAGAGATTCCGCTTCGTTAAGCTGCCCCCGCAGGGTCAATCGAATTTCCTGTATCTGATGGGCAATCCGTGACAGTCTATCCAGGTTCTCGTCAGAGGTCGTATCAGACGGCTCCGAAGCTGCCGCAGGAAGAGGGTGATGCTCGCTTCCGCATACGGGACAAGGCTTACCCTCCTGTAGCTCAAGAGCCAGCGACATGGACAAATCATGAAGCTGCTTTTCACGAAGCAATTGATTCATCGCCTGGTTTACCTGGCTGGCCGCAACTGCAGTCCGGTCGGCAAACGCCGCAACTTCAGCGGCAGAACGCTGCAGATTGCCGGCATGTGCCGAGAGCTTTATGTATCGCTGCTGCAGTTCCACTTCCTGCTTCTGCAGCATACTGAGCCTTAACTCTTGCTCCTTGAGTTTGATCTCCTGCTGTTTCAGTTCGTGTTCTGCCTTTTCCTTATGCTTACGGGCTGCCTCCAGTGCCTGAACCTTCTGCATCGCCGCATGAAGCGCCTGACGCTCACCTGAGCGGGTCTCAAGCCCTTTGAGCTTATCCTGCAGCTCCTCCCGCCGTCTGCGTCCTCGTTCAAGCAGCTCCTGCTCCTTCTGGAGCTGCACGCCCACCGTCTCGAATTCTTTGCGGGCATCCGCTCGCTGTACATCCAACCGGGCCAACTCGGTTTGGTACAAAACTAATCCCGCTCTTGCTGCAATAAGACAGTCTTGCTCGAGCTGCTGCTCACGCAGCACGAGCTTTGGCTCCTCTGCGATGAGCGCTGCCTGGGCAGCTTCATCTGCTGTGCCCGCCTGTTCAGCAGCCTGCTGAGCTGCTGCAGCCTGCTTGGTGAGCCCCTCGGCATGCCTGAGCCGAGTTTCCCACGTTTTGCCGGTATCACGCCACGTCTCAAGCGCAGGGAGGACAGCGGCAGCTGCTCCCGTCAGCTCCAGCCGGTGCTCCAGCCGCTTAATCTCTTCCTCTTGAGCAGACAATTCATCCAGCTTGCCCAACAACCGTTGCTTCTCCATGTCCAGCTCGCGAATTTTTCCCAGAGCTTCATGCGCCTCAATTGTGGCCTGGAGACGGCTGCGGGAGGATACAGCGAGTTTCTTAGCATCTTCCAGCGCTGTTTTCGCTTCTGCCAAAGCCTCTTTGCCCGCGCTGCCCAGCCCTTGCTGCTCCGCTTCTATGGATTTCAGGGCACCGTCCGTATCCTTCACCCGGCGGCTGAGCTTCATGGCAAGCTGATCTCCGTACCTCTCCAAATGAAACAGCCGCTGGAGCATCTGCCTGCGATCGCTGCCCTTCAGGGATAGGAATTCGGCGAATTTCCCTTGAGGGAGCACGACCGCACGGGTAAAATCGTCCATCTTCAATCCGATTTTCTCTTCTACGCAGCGGGTGACGTCGGCCAGCTTATCCGCCATCACTTGCTCCCCTTCGGGTGTAACTTGGATAAAACGGCTGATCGTATTGCTGATGGAGAGCTCATTCACTCGTTTAAATCTCCGCTCTACCCGGTATCGCTCCAGCCCGGCAGCAGAAGAAAGCTCAAACGTAAAGGAGACAGACAAGCTGTCCTCCGAATGGTTCATGATTCCCTGGGTGCCGTTAACCGCGCGCTCCACTTTCCCGTACATAGCCAGTGTAATGGCATCTAGCAGTGTGGATTTCCCGCTTCCAGTCGGACCGAATATCCCGAAAAGTCCGGTTTCACACAACGTTTCAAAATCAATTTCCTGCGTACTGCGGTAGCTCTGCAAACCGGATAACTTCAACAGAATCGGTTTCATCTACGCTTTCACCTCCGTCCCGTCGGGTTCCTCTTCCTCTACAAGCTCCAGGAACAAATCAACCAGATGGTCCTCGGGCTCCGCCCCGCCGGTTTGCCGCTGATAGAACTTTCGGAACAGATCTGGAAGCGGCAGTCGGGAACGCTCATTCTCCAGCTCCAGCGCCTCCATCTCCGGATATACCGGGCGAATGTGAACAATCCCGTCCCTGCTCTTGCGCAGGCGCTGGATGTCCGCAAGCCCCATGGCCTCCGTCAAGGATACCTCCAGATCGATAAAGGCATCTGGATCACGACCCTCATCAAGCCACTGATAAACTTCCTCCAAGCCGCCCTTTGCCTTCCAGCGAACTAGCGAACGACCGCTGCTTAGAAACAGCTCCTCAATCACGGGGACTCCACCTGGCGCCACGTCAACCATCGTCACAGATTTGGCCTGCCCAGCTTCCGAGAAGCTGTAAGCCAGCGGTGAACCGCTGTAGCGGATGATCCCCTCCCCTTTCACAGCCTGAGAGCGATGCAAATGACCCAGCGCCGTATAGGCTGCGCCGACAGAGAGTGCGGACGGATCGACCGTATAAGCTCCGCCAACCTGTATCGGTCGTTCAGAATCGCTCTCAACGCCGCCAAGAACATAAATATGGCTCATAGCCAGGTTAACCGTCTGCTGGGAAAACTCCCGTGCCATCATCCTCATCAGTTTCCCTACTCTTTCGCTATAAGCACGGCGGAGCTGGTCCTCGTCCCCATCCACCGAGAGCAGTTCATTCAACCGCGCCTCCGAGGGATAGGGAAGAGCGGCTATCTTGGCTGTTTCTCCCGTACGTGCCGCCGAAACGGTCACGGCATTGGCGATAGGAGTTCCAATGAGGGTAATGCCCCTGGCCGAAACAAGCGGCGTGATGGATGCCACACGCTCCGGTTGATCATGATTGCCGGCAATGACCACCATCGGGCGGCCTCCCTCTGTCAGCCTGGCTGCCGCATCATAAAACAGCTGCTCCGCTGCCGCAGGCGGATTTACGGAATCATAGACATCTCCCGCCATAAGGATCAGGTCTGCCTTCTGATCCTTAGCCAGCTCAACCACCTCATCCAGAAAGTGCTCCTGCTCCGCCAGCCGGCTCCGTCCTTCAAGCGTTCGCCCCAAGTGCCAGTCTCCGGTGTGCAAAATACGCATCGCAAATCTCCTCTCCCAAACTTCCAACAAACTCAAACTCACTACAATGGGTTAAACCTGAACGGCCTGTCCCCCATCAAAAAAGTACAGCCATTTCTCATATACAGGCTCGCCTAAAATGTCTTCCAGCGCCTTTGCATACAAATCCAGTTGAAAACGGTACTGTTCCGCCAACGCCGGAATGCCGCCGCGGTGCTCCAGCACCCGATCCGTTTTATAATCCAGCAGCACAAGTCTTCCATTGTGCCGGAATAAGCAGTCTACAACCCCCTGGATCAGCACAGTCTCGTCCTGAAGCAGTTGAACATGCGGGTGATCGTTCGCCGTCTGTTCCGCGATTTGGTCTATAAAAGCAAGCCCTTGATAGGCTTCCGCTGCAGGCAGTGCATAGGAGAACGGCATTTCACGCCATGTATCTTCTGCTTCCATAAGCTGCTTCCCAACTGCACAATCAAAAAGGCTGCTGATTTCCGTCCGGCTCCACGACGGCAGCCTGCTCTCCGGTTATGATTTCCTTCTCCACAAGATAGCGGATGGTTTGTTCAATCTCGGAAATCCGTTCAGCAGCTCCCCCCAATCGTTGAAGGGGCAAGTGCTGCATAATCGTATGGTAGACCGTTCCCCGCTCGGCTGGTGTCAGCTTCGCAGACTCCATGAATTTTGGCCGCCTCAGATTCAGTGTGAAGGAAGCGCCAAGTCCTATATCTTCCTGGCTCTGGCGTTTCACGGCCTGCTCCTCTATCAGATCCAAGGAGGGACTGTCCTGAAGCGTCAAAAGTTTCTTCATCTCCGTCACAGACGTTTTGGCGGAAATTTGACTGACCGCTTCATAGCGATAGCTCCAAGACAAGCGCCGGTCAATGGCTTCCCGCTGGTGATCGGACACAACATCCTCCTGCTGCGCCGTCGCTGAATCCAGTTCTACCGGATCAAGTTTGTGAAGAGCTTTTAATTTGTTCATTCGATCCAGACTGTCTGCTTGAACATCATCCGCAATTCCACTCATGCCCTGCGCCAAAGATTCCGGTGTCTCTATCGAAAACAGCCACTCTGATTGATCCTCAGCCAGCACACCCAAATTCCCCTCTACGGGCAACCCTGCCATTTCACGGAGCAAGGTCGCGGAAGGGTGCCGGATCACGGCAGGGCCGATCCAGTCCAAATAACTCCGGCCTCGGGCAAGGACATAATCCGGCAGCAGCAGCTCGGGATTATGATCGGCCTGCGCCCATGTAGACACTTTTTTCGGCAAATCCTTCACCGTACCGACCAGGATCATCTTCTCCTTCGGCCGTGTGAGCGCAACGTAGAGCACTCGCATCTCTTCGGCCAGCAGCTCCAGCTGCGATCTGCGGCGGATTGCCAGATTAGGCAGGGTGGGGTAACTGACCCGCATGCCCTCATCTACAAATTTCGGTCCAAATCCAAGCTCCTTATGCATGAGGAAGGGCGAGTTCAAATCCTGCTGGTTGAAATTCTTGGACAATCCCGCCACAAAAACGACCGGGAATTCCAACCCTTTGCTCTTGTGAATGGTCATCAGACGTACAGCGTTTCCTTGGCTGTCCGTTCCGCCGGCAGTCCCAAGATCTCCCCCCCGCTCCCGAAGCCTTGAAACAAAGGTAAGAAAACGAAAGAGTCCCCTTGAGGAAGTATCCTGCTCATACTGCACCGCACGGTCATACAAGGCTGTCAGATTCCCCTGACGCTGCTTGCCTCCCGGCAAACCGCCGATCCAATCCAAGTAACCGGTCTCGCTGTAGATCCCCCAGATCAGCTCGCTCAGGCTCCCCTGACGGGCCTCCTGACGCCAGCGCCGCAGCCGGTCCATGAACGACCCCAGTTTTGTGCCCAGCTCCGTTGATATTTCAACATTCGGGCCGTTCATCCGCATCGAAGCACTTGAAGAGCTGCCTGCAACCAGCTCATGGCCTGCCGCCGCTTCTGCCATACTTTCCAGCTCTGTGCCCGGAGTCCACTTCCCGTCAACGAGACCTAATGAACGTTCTGAATCCAATACCGGCGCCAGTCCACCTAACGCAGCAGCTGCCTTAAGCGCATCGTAATAAGTACCTTTGGCGCACAGGCGGACCTGTGCCATCTCTTCCTCGGATAAACCGAGAATGGGCGATCGCAGAACCGATGCCAGAGGAATATCCTGCCGAGGGTTATCGATTACCTGCAGCAGCGATAAGATAATCTCCACTTCGGTTGCCTGAAAGTATCCTTTGTTCTGCTCGCCGAACGCCGGAATTCCCTCCTGTCGCAGCTCCTCAATGATTAGAGGCGCCCTATACCATGGCAGAACGCAGCAAAATGACCATATCTCCATACCCGGCGGGCCGCATCGATTTTAGTGCCTTATCGTAAACCATGAGCGGCTTTCCGCTTTCGCCGGTCATCTCACGGATTCTGCGGGCAATGGCATGAGCTTCCAGTTGGGCGGTTTCCATCTCAAGCGCCTCAACCTCCATCATGCCCCCGTCCTCTTCCGAAGCCGATTCTTCGGACGGTTCCTCCGCACCCTTTCCGAGACGGTCGATGAGAAGCAATTCTGGCGTATAAGGACTCATGCCCCCTGTATCCTCGCGTTCGGGAAAGGAAGCGCCGGATATCAGCTCTGCACGCTCGTCATAGGCGATCTCCGCTACGGATTCATTCATGATCTGTCGAAACAGCACATTAACAGCATTTACAACTTCCATCCGGCTTCGAAAATTTCGAGCCAGATCAATCCGCATGCCCACAAGGGACGTGTTGACGTCCGAGGAGAATTTTTTGTATTTATCAAGAAAAAGTCCCGGCTCTGCCAGGCGGAAACGGTAGATGCTCTGCTTCACGTCTCCAACCATAAACCGATTTCCCGGCTCTTCTCTGGATATCAATCGTACGATATCTTCCTGCACACTGTTTGTATCCTGATATTCGTCCAGCAGCACTTCGTCAAACTGCTCGCGATATTCCATCGCCGCATCGGAGGGCATCATATGACCCGGCACGGAATCCGGATGGCGAAGAATATGTAGGCAGTAATGCTCCAGATCGTTAAAGTCGACCAAGCCTTTGGATGCCTTGGACTCCCGGTAGTCGCTCGCCAAAGGAAACAACCGTCTCGGCCAGTTCCTGCATCAGCGGCGCAGCCGTATGCAGCTCCTGCAGAAATTCTGATGCCGGTCGGCCGAACAAGGCGCTTTTCAGCTCATTTACGGTCTTCTTCACAAGGTCCCGAAGTTCCTTGACCCGTTCCTGCAGCTCAGGCAGGACATCGTCCTTCCTGACCGACTTCAGCTTGCCAAAAGAAACCTCGCGAAAAATACCGTATAACGATTCCCACGGTGAAGAATCGATGGCTTCAAGCAAAGAGGCCACCAGCGACAAATCCTCATTCAGATTATCCACATACGGTGCTGGCCCCCCGGGCTGCATAGCGATGGTTTTCGCTTGCAATAGCAGGCCTGCAGCTCCGTTCAATGCTAAACGTGCATCAGCCAATACACTCTGAACCCACGCTGTTTGTCCGAGCGCCTCGGTATCCGCTACATGGAAGCTTGCCGCTGTGTCTCGGAGCCAGCTTGCCGGCCATGAATGACTGCGCGAGAAATCGTAGAGGCGCTGCACGAGACGATACAGTGCATCGTCCGTTCTCTCCCCGCTGAACCAATCCGCCAAACGGAGAAACGTACTGCCCTGGTCCTGCTCTGCTTCACCATACTTCTCTTCGAACAGCTCCTCCAGCATATCCTGCCGCATCAAATCCGCCTCATGTTCATTCAGAATGCGGAACCCCGGATCCAGCGGGATCAGCTGATAATACCGGCGGATGACTTCCATGCAGAAGGAGTGCAGCGTTGTAATAGACGCCCTGCCAAGTAAAGCGAGCTGGCGCCGGATATGCTCGTTGTCCGGGTCACGGTCCAGCTCGCGTTCAAGCGCTTCCCGAATCCGACCGCGCATTTCGGCTGCCGCTGCCTTGGTAAAGGTAGCCACAAGCAGCCGGTCCACACTGAACCCTGTGGTATCGTCAAGGATTTTGCGAATGATCCGCTCAACAAGCACGGCGGTTTTTCCTGAGCCTGCTGCAGCTGCAACCAGGATGTCATCACCCGAAAGTGCAATGGCCTTCCATTGGTCATCACTCCACATGCTGCCCTCAGGCTTTGCTATCATCTCTCTCACCGACTCTCTCCTCCCTTCGGATGTCCCAGCAGATCCCAGACCTGATCGCGTCCCGGCTTGCCCAGCAGCTGGTAGTCGCTGCCCTCAATCGCATCGTCGAACTGACACACCGGCCGGTAGGAACAGTACGTGCAAGCTGTTTCCTGCTGGATTCGGTAAGGTTCAATCGCTACATCGCCGCCGGTAATTCTGGAGCCGATCGTCAGCATATTTTCCCGCACTGCGGATAACAAAGTCTCCCACTGATCCGGCGTCGCAACGGCTGCGCTGCTGTAGAAGCTGCCGTCTGTTTTGACGGCAACAGGCAGAATAGCCGAATGGCCTTTTTCAAGGGATGAATCCATGAGGGAAACGGCTTCACGGTCTGCAAGCAGCAGACCTTTCATTTTGTAGCGCTTGAGCAGTTCCTCTGCCGCCTGTTCCGGCGTCATGCCGTTTGCGGATTGCAATACCGGATCATGAACGTGGAAATACAGCGTTCCCGCAGGCAATGCCTGTTCGCCAAGCCAATCCTCCGCAAACGTCAGCAGCACGTCCAGATAGGTCAGCATCTGCAAGGACAATCCGTAATAGACCTCATGCAATCGCAGATCCTTCTGGCTGGATTTATAATCAATGACCCGAAGCATGATCCCATGCTCGCCACGTGCCATATCCACCCGGTCAATACGACCGACAACCTCCATCTTCACCCCGTTAAGCAGTTCAAACGTCAGCGGCGGCAGCGGTTTGCCGGGACCGAAGTCAAGCTCAAGGCCGATCGGCTCGAATTTGCCGCGCCGGGCTTGTTCACCCAAAATAACGGAAGCTCTGCCCACGATATTCTTCAGCTTCCGGGAGATATATCCATACCGTTTGGAGCTCAACAAGATTTCGCCCTGCAGCATCGGAGCGAGCCGATCCACGGTAGCCTCCGCCTCACGCAGACACTCATCTGCCGACAGGTCTCCCCAGCTTCGATGCTCCGATTGAAACTTCACTGCCATGCTGCTCAAGGCAGCATGGAACAGCTGTCCGATGTCAGGAGCCTGCAGTCGGTACAGCTGCCGCTCTCTCAGCTTTAATCCATGTGATGCAAAATGTGAAAATGGACAGGCTACAAACCGCTCCATCCGGGATACGCTTGTCCGCAGCTTCGTTCCATACAATTGCCTGCTGGTCTCTTCCTTAAGAGGCTGCGCTTCATTCCGATAGGACAATGAAGAGAGCATCGATTCCAGACGCGGCCGAAATTCCGGCTTCTGAGCAAACCAATTGTACATATGCCACCAAATGTGCGGAATGTCCTCTCCATTCCTCCAGTCGCGAAGCCTGCCCGTTAAATATGCAAGCGTCTTGTCCGGGCGGGCCGCATAACGCTCCTGTTCGGGAACCGATTGCCCGGCATGCGGCCTTGGATACAGGGGTGTCTCGTCGATCTGGAACATCAGCTTCAGATGACGGATCACCTCGGAAGGCAATAACGTCTTGCCTTCATCATCTGCAGCAGGATAGCTGACCCACAGCTGCTCGCTGGCTGAAGTAAGCGCGTTGTAGATCAGGAAGCGCTCATCCAGCAGTCTGCGGGATATACTCGGGGCAAGCTCCAACCCGCGATCTTCGAGATGGAGCCGCTCCGGCTCTGTCAAAATGCCGTCATCCTGAAACTGGGCTGGAAGAACGCCATCGTTAATGCCGAGCAGAAAAGCATACTTCACCCCGCCCGTTCGTGTCCGGTCCATGCTTCCGATAAGCACCTGATCCAGAGAGGGTGGTACAAGGGCCATCTTCATTTCAGTGAGACCCGTATCCAGCACCCCTGTAAACAATTCCGTGCTCAGCTTCTCTGCACCCATCATCTCCACAATCTGGTCAAGCAGGTCAAGCACGGCTCCCCATACCTGGCGATGCTCCCTGGCTTCCTCTGGACGTCCTGCGTCCAACGCGGCCCGGCTGAGCAGCTCCAGCTTCTCAGGTACATCGCACTCCTCCAGAAGGCGATAAACTGCCGTACTCTGATCCATGGCGGTCGCAGCCTTTTTCATCCGTTTCTCGAACGCATGAAGCGGCTCTGCGATGACCCTTCTTGCGTATTCAATAGCCTGCATGCCGTCGAGATTGAGCACCTCGTTTTCTCCATCCTCTAGAGAGAGACTTGGAATCCCCTTCCACGGACGGCCATCCGTCCAGCGGTAACCATGAATCCCGGAAGCGAGCACATGATTCTCCAACCGGTCCATATCCTCCCGGTTCAGGGAGCCGTCCAGCGGAAGCAGCAAATCCGTCTTCACGCAGCGGAACACATCCTCATAACGCCATCTTCGCCCAATGATATCCAGAGCCGAGCGAATGAATTCAACTAACGGATGGTGCAGTTCGCTCCGCTTCTGATCCAGAAAATAAGGAATATCGTATTCCTTGAATAACGGGCCTACCAGATGCTCATAATCTCCCATATTCCGGACGAATACCGCCATCTCCCGGAATCTCGCTCCTTCCTCCTGCGCCAAGCGCAGCATCTCTCGAAGTGCCCCTTCGATTTCGGCCCGGCGATGGCTGGCAGCATGAAGAAGCAGCCCTTCTCTGCGGCCGTTCTCCTTGTCCTCATGATTCCCGTCTCCATAAGCTCCCGTCCAGCGCTTCTTCCGGTCATAACCGCGCTCAAGATGCGCCAGCACCGGGGAATCCTGAAACCTCGGCGGCACTTCAGGATGCAGCATATGGTGTTCCGCATCCATTCCCAACTCATCGGCAATTCCTTTCAGCTTTATGTACGTCACCGCGGTAGGATGAAACAAATCCAGCTCATGTGGAACAGCCCCATCCATATAAGGTTTGTCGAGTGTCAGAGCTATCGTGACGTGATTGGCATGATGGATAAGCTCCCCGAGCACCCGATACTCCTGCGGGGTAAAGCCATGGAAGCCATCGATCCAGATGTCGGCACGCTTGATGTATTCTGAGTCCGCCACGCCCTCCGCCAGTGAGGCGAGTGTGTCTTCCTCATCCGTGTACAGCCGCGATATCTCGAGTTCGAAATCACGGAATACAGTTACGATATCTTCCAGCTTTCGGCGAAGCATCGGAGAATTTCCGGAGCCCGACATCATCTGGCTCAGCTGCTCCTCCACACAGGAAGCGTCAATGCAGTATCGCTTCATTTCCGTGTAGAGCTCACTCAGCTTACCGACAAAACCGAGCTGCTCGCCTGAGGCGCCGAATAGCTGCAGTTCTTCTTTGCGCCTCCGCAAAATTTTATACATCAGCATGCGTTTTCCTTCTTCACTGATCGCCACTTTCGCTGCTCCGCCAGTCTCCTGCATGACCCGGTAGGCCAATCGGCGGAAACTGAGCACTTGCGCACGCATCATGCCCCGTATGCCTCCCGCATTCACGAGTGCGTGTTCGGCTTCATAGGACCCCTGCTCCGGAACGATCAGAATCATCGGATTCCCCCTGGGATCCCGCTCCAGTTGATCCATCATCTCTTGACGGATCAATGTGCTCTTGCCGCTGCCTGACCTTCCGATCACAAATTGAACGCTCATGCTATGCCCCCTTCCACAGTGTCTGCCAGGTACTCCTTCACCAGAGAACACGATATCGTTCCGATGAAATCATACCCTTGAATCTATGATTTATTTGACCAAAAAGGATGTAAAATCCATTGTAATTGTTAGCACTCTATCAAAAAAGATGCTGATTACTAGTATAACATAAGTGCGGTTTGATGGAACATACGTTTGGATTTCATTGCCATTCCAAAATATTGTGTGCATAAGAAAAAGGACCTCCCCTCATGGTTTACCCACCACTTGGAAGATCCTTCTTATCCATACGATTCGGCAGCACTCTATAGTCTTGATTTGCTGCGCACTTCAAACACAGCGAATTTCAAATAATGCCCCTCGTCCACCCCAAGGATTTGGGGGTGATCTTTACCAGCGGCACGCCATTCCACCAATCTCAGAATTTTGCCTGCATCTTGGGCCGCATCCTGGATCGTCTCCAGGAACAAATCCGGCCGCATATGGTACGAGCAGCTAGCCGTAACCAAATAACCGCCCTCGTTCACCAGTTTCATGCCATGCAAATTGATGTCCTTGTATCCGCGGCAAGCCCCTTTGACGGCTGACTTGGTTTTGGCAAATGCCGGTGGATCCAGAATTACCACATCCCAGGAACGGCCGCCTCCTGCTGTCAGGGGTTTGGAGGTGTCTACCTTCTGATCCCCTTTGGCCCGCTGTTCACGTTCATCCAGTCCTTTTACCTGGTTCCGCAAATATTGGAAGGCATCATCCACGACGAACTCCACCCGATCCTGAAATCCGTTCAGTTCGACATTCTCTCTGGCACTGTCTATTGCATGCTCCGAAATATCGAGGCAGGTAACTTTCTTGGCGCCATATTGGCAAGCATGCAGGGTGAAGCTGCCCGTATGGGAAAAGCATTCAAGCACCGTGGCTCCGTCCCAATATGGAAAAGTAACTTCTTTTCCACTCTTGTTCACAGGCACCTTCTTCAGCTCACCACCCGATTCCACTGCTTGAAGCGCAATTCCGCTGCGGCTTCCCCAGCCGGTCATTAACGGTTTAATGGAAGCCCGATTCTCACGCTGGTCAAAGAAATATCCCGTCTTCTGTCCCTCTTCGATATCAACCTTAATCTTGAGGCCGTTCTCCGTCACGGTTACGTGGCGCGGACACTCTCCGTAGAGGACCCCTTTGCGCAGCTCAAGTCCCTCCAGCTCACGAACGGATACGTCGCTCCGCTCATAGATCCCTTTTGGCTGCATAACCTCAACCAGCGCACTCACAATCTCTTCACGGCAGCGATCCATACCCAGCGTCAGCAGCTGCACAACCAGCACGTCAGCGAAACGGTCTACAATCAAACCGGGTAAAAAATCGGCTTCTCCGTATACCAGCCGGTAGGCGTTCTCTTCCCCGATAAACCGTTCCCGGTGCTTCAGGCACTCCTGAAAACGGGCGGCAAAAAAAGTCCGATTCATCAACTCAATCGGCTCGTAGGAAACGGTGCGTACCGTGATTTGAGACTGCGGATTGTAATAACCCGAGGCAAGAAACCGCCCTTGGTGGTTTAACACAGAAACCAGATCCCCCGGTTTCGGCTCTCCCTCAACTGAGGCAATCTCGCTTTTATAAACCCAGGGATGCCCCTGCTCCAATCTCTTTTTTCGACTGCGCTCCAAAATAACCGATGGCACTGTATGTTCACTCCTTAAGTTATCCCCTGCGCCATATCTATAGGCATGCATGTCCGCCAGGGGTCATATACGTAATAAGAAAAGCGTCTACCGACGTGTTTTTTGCGTAAGACAGACTTTTCCATAAGACACTTTTGCGTAAGACAGACAGCGTGTAAAGGATGTTTTTCTTGCGATTATCGAATTCGCTCAGCTTCGGTGAACTGTTATAAATTCCATAATCTTAAGAAAAGCACCGATGGAGGTCTTACCGAAGAGATCCGGTCAAGTCCTTCCGCCGCGGCCGACGTTATTATCTCACACTTTATTCCTCAGAAAAGGAGAACATCATGCTATCCTCACTCTGGTTTCCCATCTGTTATGGTCTTGTTCTGTTCCTGTTCGGTATGAAGGTCATGGAGGTTGCCCTCCAGCGCTGGGCCGGTCCCCTGTTGCATAAGTGGCTCCACCAAGCGACATCCACACCCATCAAGGGCATGATCGCCAGCACTGCGGTAACAGCACTGCTCCAGAGCAGCACCGCTGTAACCGTACTAGCGATAGGATTCGCGAATGCCGGCCTGTTGAGTTTTGCCGGAACCCTGGGCATCATTCTAGGCACCAACATCGGCACAACGGTTACCACGGAGCTCATCAGTCTTCAAATCGGACAGGCAGCCATGCCCCTCCTTGTCCTCTCCCTGATGTTATGGATTGGAGCTGTACTCGTCAGCGAACACGTACCTTCCAGCTATGACAAATTAAAAGAGAAGCTGATCCGCAGTCAGTTTCTCTGCTTGGCGGTTGCCGGATTCTCGCTTGTGCTGCTCGCCATTCAATTCATGCAATCCATCGGCCCCACCCTTCAAAGCCTTGGCGTGTTCCAATGGTTTCTCGACCATGCTTCGCGAAGCGTCCTCTGGGGCATTGCCGCCGGAACGCTGCTGACCGCGCTCATGCACAGCAGCACTGCAGTCATCGCCATGGCAATGGGCCTTGCAGCAAGCGGAGCACTGCCTCCCGAGATTGGCGTCGCCATCGTGCTGGGCTCTAATGTGGGGACCTGCGTGACAGCTTTAATAGCTGCGCTTGGCAGCACCCGGGCCGGACGATTTGTGGCTTGGTCCCACATAGGTCTCAATATCGGCGGGGTTCTTCTCTTTACGCCCTTGATTGCAGGTTTAACGATGGTATCGGGCTGGTTTGCCGCAGACCCGGCTGGTCAGATCGCCCATGCACAAACCTTGTTTAATGTCGTTTGCTCTCTTATCGCGCTTCCGCTGTGCTATCTGCCATTCTGGAACAAACGGGCTCAGACCTAAATCTGAATATCTTCGTCTACAGGAATGCTGATATCAAGCAGCGTAAGCGCTTTACGCAGGATAACATCATTATTGTTGTAACCGTTACTGCGCTGCTTCCTCCATGCGGTAAGAGGCTCAAACCAATCCACCCCGTTAATTTCCTCGACCTGGGGTTTCAAAACACCCTTTTCTGCCTTTACCAGGTAGTAGTGAACTTCCTTGTCCACCTGGCCTAATTCGGGATGATGGTATTTATATGCAATGATGTCCACTGGAGAGGTGATGGATCCGACTATACCTGTCTCCTCGCATATTTCTCGGAGTGCCGTCTGCTCGACGGTTTCACCTGCTTCCATCTTGCCTTTGGGAAGCGAGGTTTTTCCGTAACGGTCCAATATGAGCTGGATCTGAAGCGCCCCTTCATAATGACGGTATACAACGCCGCCTGCGGAAATTTGTGTATATGTCATGTCCTGTTCCTCCTTCATGTACAACAAGGATTCCACTTCCAAATGGCTAGGAAATGAAATCCTTGTCTGGTATGGCCGCTATTGGAATTACTGGGCAGCTGCCTTAAGTCCATGATCCATGACGCTGAGGAGTTCGCCCTCGCATTCATTTACACCGGCTTTGGTCACTTTTACGCGGCACAATTTGCCTTCGAGATCAGACGAGCCATTGAATATGAGCTGGAGGTAGTTGTCGCTGTAACCCTGCATCTTTCCGCCTTTGGGAGCACCCTTGTATTCCCGCTCCGGTATCACGTCCAGAATCTTGCCTACAAACTGCTCCGCATAAGCAAGCTGCAGCTGCTCCGACAAGTCGATCAGATCATGGACACGGGCGTTCTTCACTTCCTCGTCCACCTGATCCTCCATGCGTGCTGCCGGCGTACCGGTACGCTTGGAATAAGGGAACACGTGCATCTCGGAGAATTGAATGGCCTTCATCAGATCATAGCCGTTGCGGAACATCTCATCCGTTTCTCCTGGAAATCCAACGATGACGTCGGTGGTAATGCCGACATCCGGCATCGCTTGGCGGATCAAGCCCATCTTGTTATAGAACTCTTCCGTCGTATATTTACGGCGCATCCGTTTCAGCACCGTATCATCTCCAGCTTGCAGCGGAATATGGAGGTGACGGCACATTTTAGTGGAACGGTTCAGAACGTCCAGCATCTTCTCGTCGATCTGGCTCGCTTCAATGGAGCTGATGCGAATGCGTTCCAGACCGTCAACCCGGTCAAGATCCCACAACAGGTCGGACAATCGGTATTCCTCAAGATCGTCGCCGTATCCGCCCGTGTGAATACCGGTCAACACGATTTCTTTATATCCTGCTCCTACCAACTGATGCGCTTGCTGGATAATGCTCTTCGGATCCCGGCTCCGCGACAGTCCGCGGGACCAAGGAATAATGCAGAACGTACAGAAGTTGTTGCATCCGTCCTGAATTTTCAGGAATGCACGTGTACGCTCGGCAAAATCCGGAACGTCCATCTCCTCGAACACTCTGGTCTTCATAATATTACGCACCGCATTAATCGGTTGGCGCGTTTTTTCAATATCCTGAATGAAATCCATGATTTTATCGCGATCCTGGTTTCCGATTACAAGATCCACGCCTGGAATATCCAAAATCTCGGCAGGCGAGGTTTGGGCATAACAGCCCGTTACAGCCACGATGGCTTCAGGATTGCGGCGAACCGCGCGTCTGATCATTTGACGGCTCTTTTTATCCCCTGTATTGGTAACGTGGCAAGTGTTAATCAAATAAACATCAGCGGTTTGTTCGAAGTCCACCTGGTCGTAGCCTTCATTTTTGAAGTATTGCCAGATGGCCTCGGTATCGTAAAAATTGACTTTGCAACCCAACGTATAAAACGCTACGGATGGCATGTTCAAACGCCCCCCATTTCTCCAGATTCGTATAGTGCGCAGGCAAGCGCGGTCATGCCGGCAGTCTCGCAGCGGAGAATCCGCCTTCCCAGTCCGACGGACACGGCTCCCGCATCCTCGGCAGCCCGGCATTCCTCTTCCGTAAATCCGCCCTCAGGCCCAACGACCAGCAGCAAGCAGGCTTGGGAGCCGGACTCCGGCAGCGCCTGCTCTACAAATGGCTTGAGCACGTCCCTTAACTGGGAACCATGCTCTTTCTCATAACAAAAGCAAACAGCATCATAGCTGGAAAACGCTGCAAGCAGATTCCTCCACGATAAAGGCTGTTCAACAGACGGTACCCGGTTACGATGAGCCTGTTCAGCAGCCTCCTTCGCGATTTTGCGCCAACGCTCCAGCCGCTTGCCTTCCTTCTTGGCATCGTACTGAACAATCGTTCGTTCCGATAAGAAGGGAGCAAAGGACACCGCGCCAATCTCGGTGCATTTTTGGATGACGGTCTCCATTTTGTCGCCTTTCGGCAAGCTCTGGGCAATCGTCACCTGCAGGCGCGGCTCATTTCTCATCTCCATGGATTCAATCACAACGGCAAAAACGCTAGCCGCTTCTAAACTTTCAATTTCAACCATGGCTTCGCGGGATACCCCATCGCTTACAATCAGTTTATCACCAAGCCTTCCTCGCATGACCTTGGTGATATGACGGGCATCATCGCCCGTAATCTCTACACGGTCTCCCTCGAATTGTGCGGGAGTCACAAAATATCGCTGCATCTTTATATCCTCACCTAACTCAAAAATCGCCAAACCCCATCATACAACTTTTCATGCGAACTGACCAGAAAAAATCAGTGTCGATAACCGCCGGTCATCAAAATGAACATATCCAAAATTTTGGAGGACAGCGCATATGCCGTATCATACAGGGGCTTGATCGTATAGTTCTGGAAAAAAGGCAACAGAATGATCAACAAGAATATAAGGATCGACCATTGCTCAAACTTTTGTATCTTCGCACTCATCCGCGGAGGAAGCGCGTTCTCCAGGATGCGGTAGCCGTCCAGCGGCGGCAATGGAACCAGATTAAACAGACATAAAAAGAAATTGAGCAATATGAATATATTAAAGAACAAATGTACCGCTTGATCCGTCTTGGTTATTCCTTCGGGAGGAATAATGCCGGTTTGATACAGAACAGCATAAATGAGCGCCCCAAGTATGCCTAACAAAAGGTTGCTCAGCGGACCCACCGCCGCCACGATAATGCTCATCCGGCGTGGGTTGCTAAAGTTCTGCCGATTAATGGGAACCGGTCTTGCCCAGCCGAACCCGGCAATCAGCAGGAGGACGATGCCCAGAAAATCAAAGTGCACCGCAGGATTCAGTGTCACTCTGCCCAGCAGCTTGGCTGTAGGATCTCCGAATTTATTAGCAAAATAGGCATGTGAAAACTCATGCACGGTAAATGCAATGATTAAAGCAATCAGGTAAAACGGAAGCTGTTCCAGCGGATAAAATAGCAGCTTATCCAAAAAATCCATAATCAGTTCTTCCTCGCTACGAATGCAACCCAATCATCCTCGCGGCAAATGTCCGCGATTTCGAACCCCGAGGCAATCAGCGCCTTCTCCACGATTTCTTCTTTGTTCTTGTAGATTCCGGAAGCGATATAGGCGCCGCCTGGCTGAAGGGCCTGGTAAACATCGTCCACAAACAATAGGATAACCTCCGCCAAAATGTTGGCCACCACAACTTGTACCGGCAGTCTCACGCCCAGGTCCGATTGAACGGACGAATCCGTCAGTACCGAGAGCAAATCACTTTCCTTCACCGTGATGACATCTTCCAGACCATTAAGACGGGTATTCTCCTTCGCGCTGGATACGGCAACCGGGTCCAGGTCAAGAGCCAGAATTCGCGAAGCCCCCAGATGCGCCGCACCGATGGAGAGAATGCCTGATCCCGTCCCGACGTCAATGACTTCCTCACCGCCCTGGATTACCATCTCCAGCGTACGCAGGCACAAGGAAGTGGTTGGATGTGTTCCCGTTCCGAAAGCCATCCCGGGGTCCAGTTCAATAATGGATTCATTGTCCGATTCAGGCGTGTATTCCTCCCACGTCGGTTTGATGGTTAACCTCTCGGACACGCGGATCGGTTTAAAATACTGCTTCCAGGCAGTCGCCCATTCATTCTCATCCACCGTCTTCATCTCATAACTTACTTCACCTGTATCAATGCCAAATTCCTTCAGCTCCTCCACACGAGGGGCAATTTCATCAAGGACCGATTCCAGCGTAACCGTCTCATCAAAGTAACCTTTGATGACGGCAAACCCTTCAGGAATATCGTTAAACGGAACAATCTCATCAAACCATTGCCCAAGGGATGTATCCCGCTTCTTGTTCGTAGTACCGGACTCTTCAATTGAGACGCCTCCGGCTCCTGCTTCATGCAGGAAATTCGTAATCATCTCCACGGCTTCCTCCGTGGTATGTATCGTTAATTCACGCCATAACATGTGCTACAGTTCCTCCTCGTTCATACATAAATACCATTGTACTATATGGAGGACCCCTGATACAAAGTTTGTACGGAAATGCGTGGCGACTATTCTGTTGATCAAATAATCAAAAAAGTCCTTCTTACCGCCTCCGCAAGAAGAAGGTAAGAGGGACCGGGCAATACATTAAATTCGTAACGATCAATCTACATCTTTACTGGTTTCGTCGAGAATTTTCTTCAATTGGCGTTCATCCGCAGCCTCGCTTCTGCGAAGCGCCTCGACATCATCGTGATCGGCTTCCATTGCCGAGAATTCAACATCCTCAGCCTTGGCGGATTGAAGAGCAATCATCTTCTCCGTTTTGCTTGAAATTTTTCCTTTTTTCACACGTCTCATCATGAGTGCTATTCTCCTTTCCTTATAAACGATTAGCGCTGACCTGCAACACTTAAACCATGCCGCCGGATTCTTCGATGATTCGCATGGCTTGAGTGAATACGCCTTCATCCAACACAACCGTCAACAGAATATCCCGGCCCTCGGTTCCGTCCTGCCCTCCGCTGCTCATCCCGCTGGCAGAAGGATCCGCCGCTCCGAGGATTCCGGCTCCCGGCCCCGAAATGTCCGCATTTAGGGTCAACGTTGACAAGCTGGCAATATTACCTGTCAACGGATTCATCGGTTGGTTAAGCTCCCCGCCGGGATAAGCCCCAAACCGGTCGATAGACATATCCGCAACGCGCAGCGACTGGAGCTTGCGAGCTGCGTGCTGTGCCTGATCAGGGCTTTTGAAATACGCCAAAATATTTTTCTCTGCCACTTCACTTCACCTGCATTTCCTCTTTAAAATCGCGCATCTGGATGGAACCCCCCTAGGATGCTTCATCATTGATCCTTTTATTCTTGGGAGCTGTAGAAAAAACAGCAGGCCAAAGGTATGTTATCCTTCAGCCTGCTGTTATATTTCGTGCTATGAAAGGGAATATCCCTATATCGGTATTAGTCACCACGGAATGCTTTTTTCACACGGTCAAAAAAAGACTGTTCCTGTTCGTGAGTCTGTTCGCCATCAAGCGAAGCAAATTGACGAAGCAGTTCTTTCTGTTCATCACTCAGCTTACTTGGCGTGATAACCACGACTTTGACATGCTGGTCGCCCTGTCCCATGCCGCGCAGCCGCGGTACCCCTTTGCCTTTCAGTCGGAAGAAGGTGCCGGTCTGTGTTCCAGCAGGGATCTTCAGCTTCACTTTTTCGGTCAGCGTCGGGATTTCGATCTCATCGCCAAGCGCAGCTTGGGCAAAGGTAAGCGGCACTTCGCAATAAATGTCGTCCCCTTCGCGTTCAAAGAAATCATGCGGTTTCACACGAATAACGATATACAGGTCACCGGCAGGTCCGCCGCGTAATCCGCCTTCGCCTTCGCCTGTCATGCGCAGCTGAGCTCCGTCATCCACACCGGCAGGTACGCGAACATGAATTTTGCGCTGTTTTTTCACTTTACCATTGCCATGACAAGTCGAGCAGCGGTCTTTGATAATCTTTCCGGTTCCGTTACAGTTGGAGCAAGCACGGCGGTTCACCATACGTCCGAATGGCGTATTTTGCACAACCTCCTGCTGTCCGCTGCCATTACATACCGAGCAGGTATGAGGCTGCGTGCCTGGTTTGGCACCGGAACCATGACAGGTATCGCAGGTCTCGGTTCTCGGGATATTAATATCCGTCTCCTTGCCAAATATGGCTTCCTTAAACTCTACCGTCATGGTGTACTGCAGATCGTTCCCCCGCTGAGGCGCATTCGGATCACGGCGTCCATTGCCGCCAAAGAACATATCAAATATATCTCCAAAACCGCCGAAATCACCGGAGAAGCCGCCTCCGCCCATTCCTTGGTTCGGATCGACATGACCGTACTGGTCGTAAGTCGAACGCTTCTGACCATCGCTCAATACATCGTAAGCCTCTTTCACTTCTTTGAATTTGGCTTCCGCGTCAGCCGCTTTGTTTACATCCGGATGGTATTGGCGAGCCATTTTGCGGTACGCCTTCTTGATATCATCATCCGATGCATCCTTGCCAACACCGAGCACCTCGTAATAATCACGCTTATCAGCCACGGTTTCACCCCAATCTCTTTATTACTCTTTACATAAGGAAAGCCAAAGTGCGAAGATGCGCAGCTTTGACCTTCCCATACAATCTATTCAGATTAACCTTTGTTTTTATCTTCGTCAACAACCTCGTAATCTGCATCAACGACATTGTCTTTCTTCGGAGCGCCAGTGTCAGCACCTTCAGCACCTTGCTGTTCTTGTGCTGCTTGCTCATACAGTTTCACGGACAGCTGCTGCACGATTTGAGTCAGCTCCTCAACCGAAGCGTTAATCTCTTCCAGGTTATCGGCTTCGAGCGCCTTTTTCACTTTCTCTTTCGCTTCGTTCGCTTTTTCCACTTCGGCCGCATCAACTTTGTCTCCAAGGTCTTTGATGGTTTTCTCTGTGGTGTATACGAGTTGGTCCGCATTGTTGCGAGCTTCTACCAGCTCTTTACGTTTACGGTCTTCCTCGGCGTGAAGCTCAGCGTCTTTCATCATTTGTTCAACTTCAGCGTCACTCAAGCCGCTGGAAGACGTGATGGTGATCTTCTGGCTCTTGCCAGTGCCTTTATCCGTAGCCGAAACATTGACGATACCGTTCGCATCAATATCGAAGGTAACTTCGATTTGCGGTACACCGCGCGGTGCTGGAGGAATATCTCCAAGCATGAATCGTCCCAATGTTTTGTTGCCGGCAGCCATTTCGCGCTCACCTTGAAGCACGTGAATTTCGACACTCGGCTGGTTATCGGCATACGTGGAGAATACTTGGGATTTGCTTGTTGGGATTGTCGTATTGCGATCGATCATTTTGGTGAATACGCCGCCTGCGGTTTCGATACCGAGGGACAGTGGAGTTACGTCGAGCAGAACCACGTCTTTAACGTCGCCAGTCAATACGCCCGCTTGAACAGCGGCACCAAGCGCGACCACTTCGTCAGGATTTACGCCTTTGTGAGGCTCTTTGCCTGTCAATTTCTTAATGGCTTCTTGTACGGCTGGAATACGGGTAGAACCGCCGACAAGTACGATTTTATGAATATCATTAGCCGTCAAACCTGCATCGCTAAGCGCTTGACGAGTTGGTCCAAGCGTACGCTCTACAAGTGAAGCGGACAATTCTTCGAATTTAGCACGAGTCAGGTTGATCTCCAAATGCTGAGGCACGCCATCAGCAACGGTGATGAACGGCAGGGAAATCGTTGTTGTAAGTACGCCGGACAATTCCTTTTTCGCTTTCTCAGCTGCGTCTTTCAAACGTTGAACGGCAGCCTTGTCTTTGCTCAGGTCAATGCCCTGCTCTTTTTTGAATTCTGCTACCAGGTAGTCGATGATCACTTGGTCAAAATCGTCTCCGCCGAGTTTGTTGTCACCGCTGGTTGCTTTTACTTCGAAGAAGCCATCGCCGAGTTCCAGAATAGAAACGTCGAATGTACCGCCACCAAGGTCATATACCAGAATCGTTTGGTCTTCGGATTTTTCCATACCGTATGCCAAAGCAGCTGCCGTCGGCTCGTTAACGATACGCAGAACCTCAAGACCCGCGATTTTACCGGCATCCTTGGTCGCTTGACGCTGACTGTCATTAAAATATGCAGGAACCGTGATAACGGCTTGGGTTACGGTTTGGCCCAGATACGCTTCCGCATCGGATTTCAGCTTCTGCAGAATGATTGCGGAAATCTCTTGCGGTGTGTAGTCTTTGCCATCGATGGTTTCTTTGTGATTCGTACCCATGTGACGCTTGATGGAGATAATGGTACGATCCGGGTTGGTGATCGCTTGACGTTTGGCTGTATCCCCAACAACACGCTCACCATCTTTCTTAAATCCGACGACGGACGGGGTTGTACGAGCACCCTCCGGATTCGGGATAACTACTGCTTCCCCACCCTCCATTACGGCTACGCAGGAGTTGGTTGTTCCTAAGTCGATACCAATTACTTTGCTCATGAAAAATTTTCCTCCTTATTCATTCACACGAATCTTCGTATGATATTGATCATTTTTTTATATGATAAACGACCATTCGAGAGTCGCTTACATGCTCACTTTAACCATGGCAGGTCTCAATACTTTGTCTTTCAGCATGTAGCCCTTCTGCACTTCCTCGACCACGATGCCTTCCTCGAATTCATCGCTTTCCACTTGCATTATCGCTTGATGATACTCCGGATTAAACGGCTCGCCGATACTGTTCATCGCCGTCAAGCCTTCGCTTGCCAGAACGGATTCCAGTTGACGGAAAATCATGTTTACCCCTTTAGAGAAGGATTCAAACTCCGGATTGTCACCGGATGCCTGAAGGGCACGTTCAAAGTTGTCAATCACGGGCAGAAGCTCCGTAATGAGTTTGGAGGAAGCATATTTACCAAGCTCCTCTTTCTCCTTCTGTGTACGTCTGCGGAAGTTATCGAAATCCGCTTGCACTCGCAGCGCACGCTGCTGATGCTCCAGCACTTCAGCCTGAAGTTTCTCAAGCTCGGCAGAACCAGCCTCATCCGAAGATTCCGTTACAGGAATCTCCTGCTCAGGGGTTACTTCACCCTCACCCGGGCCTGGCGTGTTCTCCAACGTTTCTTCTACTATTTCCTCTGATACTGTATCTTGAACGGCATCCTTATGCTCATTATTCAAGACGCCTTCACCTCCTTCATATTCTAAACCAGGTTGTCTGTGATTCATTTATGGGATTACGTTATTCGCCTATTTCCTTCATCTTGATTACATGATGAATCCGAAGCACGGCAGCCGCTACTTCGCCGGCTGCCCGCAGTCCGTGAAGTTTGACCGGAGCCGGATCAAGCACCCCAAGCTCCTCATAATCCACAACACGGCCGCTGTCACAATCAATACCCATACTATCGGAGATGGCACGAATTTGTGCTGCGCGCACTTCCTCCATCTTCTCAAGCGGATTGTAACCGGCATTCAGAAGGATCTGCGACATCGGCTTGCGCAGCGCCGCCGAAACGGCCTCCATCCCGAAGGCTTCCATGCCTTTCTGGGCCTCCCGGATCCGTTCCAACTCGTAGGACACGGCAAGTTCGCTTGTCCCGCCGCCTGGAAGCACCCCGCCGGATACGGCCGCCTGCAGAGCCGATGCTGCGTCTCCCGCGATTCGGGCGGCCTCGCCCACCACTTCAGAGGTGCTTGCACCGACAATGACCGTCACAATACGGTCTTGATTGCCGCATGCAAGCCGGATCTTCTCAATCCCTTCATCATAAGAGACACGCGGGGTATGGCCCAGAAGAGCCGCAAGCTCCTTCGAGTCTTTATGTAACGCCTTCCGGCGTATGGGAGTAGCCCCCGTCATGTCGCTTACCCGCCGAAGATCCGCACGCGATACGCGCGGCACAACCATCATGCCGTGGTCGAGGCAGAACTGCTCTGCATCGGGGTGGATTCCTTTTTCAAGCAGAATGAGTTTTACGGACAATTCCGACATCTTCTCTAAATCCGAAGCGAACACTTTCCTAAGATCCATATACTGCGCAAACCCGGCTTCCGTTGTCAGCGCCTCTTCGTCTATCTCATCCGGCTCCAGGGAATCGAACAGCACAAGCACCTTGGCATCATCATATGATTGTGATTCGCGAGCGAAGATCGGCCTCTGCCGCAGCAGAACCCCTTCAAACACTTCATTCTCGGCATTCTCCAGAGCAATTATACTGTCTGCAAGCGAGTAGGAAGGGTCCTGGAGCCGATTAATTCCGGCCTTGTGCGCAGCCTGCATGATTAATTCCACAATGTCCTTGCGTTCACGGCCAGCAACGTACACCGTCCGCTCAAGCAGCGGATCGTCCAGTCCGTCAATGACCCGAACCCGGTCAGATAACAACCGCAAAGACGTCTCGATTCCCTGGCGCAGACCCTCCACCACCTTGGAAGCCGGGACACCCCGCGTAATGCGGGATACGCCTTCCTGTACCAGGGCACCTGCAAGCACGGTAGCGGTTGTGGTGCCATCCCCGATCTTCTCCTGCTGGGCACGCGCCACCTGTATGAGAAGGCGGGCTGCCGGATGGGTGACATCCATTTTATCCAGAATCGTGACACCGTCATTAGTAATGACGACTTCACCGCGAGGACCCACCAGCATCACGTCCAGCCCCTTGGGCCCAAGAGTACCTTCCACAGCGGACGTGACAGCCCGGACGGCATTACTATTGTTCAGCAGCGTAGAGTATCGCTCATCTCCATCCACTTGGCTATGTTGTCCTTGGCTCATCTGTCTCACTCCTTTATTTGTACCAGTGTGACAGCAGCTTCGTCAGGTCATGGGATAATACATTCAAGATGCCGATCACCCGTGCATATTCCATTCGTGTAGGGCCGAGTATTCCGATGGAACCAAGCGCTTTGCCATCGATGGAATAGGTAGCCGTTATTAAACTGCAGTTGGAGATCGCTTCATGCGTATTCTCCGTACCTATCTTCACCTGAATGCCGTGCTCCCCAGGAGCCGGTGCCATCAGCTTCATCAGGGCGGGCGTCTGCTCCAGAAGCTCAAAGATTTCCCTTACCTTATCCACATCCTTGAACTCGGGCTGATTCAGCATATGGGTGGTACCGCTAAGATACACACCGCGGTGGTCCGGTTCGTTATTAAGCGCAATATCGAGCATGCTCATGAGATCCTCGTAATGCGAAATATGCCGCTGCATTTCCTCGCCAATCTCCGTATACAAACGGGTCTTGAGTTTATATAGAGGCACGTTGACAAGTTTCTTGTTCAGAAGGTTCACCACTTGCTCCAATTCCGAAACGGACACGCCCTTGGGAATGGAGACAATCTTGTTCTCAACTTGCCCAGTGCTGGTTACGATGATCGCTACGGCCTGGTCCTCATGAAGAGGAAGAAGCTGGAAATGACGCAAAGACGTATGAAAAACTTCCGGTCCCAGCAGGATGGAAGTGTAATTAGTCATCTGAGACAAAATGCCGGCTGTATGCTGAATCATCTGCTCCATCACGTTCAGCTTTTCTGCAAAAAATGATTTCATCAAATGCAGCTCCGCAGCGTTCAAGGAAAACGACGACGCGAGATGATCAACATAATAACGATATCCCTTATGAGACGGAATTCGTCCAGCTGACGTATGAGGCTGCTCCAAAAACCCGAGCTCCTCCAGATCAGCCATCTCATTTCGAATGGTAGCCGGACTATAACCCACATCCCCGCGTTTGGAAATGCTTCTCGAACCTACCGGCTCAGCAGAACGGATATAGTCATCCACAATGGCATTCAAAATCATGCGCTGACGATCTGTTAACATGTCGCTCCCCTCCTTGCTGACTGCTAAATTTCGCTTTCGTTAGCACTCATCGTCATCGAGTGCTAACCGATATAACAAAAATACCAAACCGACCTGAGGATTGTCAAGTCAGTTCAGTACTTTAAGAACAGCTATTTCGTCACAGGCGTGCTGCTTCTTGCAATGGATGCAGTCGGTCCACACCTTCTCCGGGAAAATCTCCTTCTCAACGACGTCAAAGCCGTTTTTGATGAAAAAGGATACCTCGTACGTCAAGGCCATCACTTTCGGAAGCTCACGACGCTTCGCCTCTTCCAAAAGGGAATCCACCAGCATCGAGCCGATGCCCTTTCCTTTATAACCTTCAGAGATGCCGAGTGATCGGATCTCAACCAAATCGGTTCCGAGCTGACACAATGAACCACAGCCGATAACATGTCCATCGGATTCCGCAACCACGAATTCTCCGATCTGTTTCTCCAGCACTTTTTTGGACCGGGGCAGCATGATCCCCTTCTCGGCATATCCCTGAATCATCTGATACAGCGGCTCGACATCCTCAAGCTTTGCTTTTCTGCATACAGCCGACATGTTGTCCGTCTCCCCTTTACACGCTCCGTCATGTTATGAATAAATATACAACAGAGCGCATATAAGTTCAATAGATTAATTTGTCGACAGACTCCCTATAAATTCGGCGAACACATCGTTGCCAAACAGAATTCCTTTGCTGCTCAGCTTATAGCCGTCTTCCGTGGAATCCAGAAGCCCAGCCCCCACCATTTTATCCAGCGGACGGGCGAATTCCTGCTCCATGGGAACACCGAATTGCTGCTGGAATCGGGTCCGTGATACACCGTCCAGCACACGGAGTCCAACCATCAGGAAATCCTCCATCGCTTCTTCCCTTGACACCTCAAAGCTTTCCAGTCTCGGGAGTCCTTTGTTGGCTGCTTCATTATAGGGATTGACCCCTTTGATGTTCACGTGACGCTGACGGCCTACATATCCGTGCGCTCCTGCGCCCAGTCCATAATAATCCTCGTTCCGCCAGTAGGTCATGTTATGACGGCTCTCAAATCCGGGTTTGGCAAAATTGCTGATCTCATACTGCTTATATCCGGCCGCCTTCATCCGTTCCATTAAGAGAAGGTACATATTCAGCTCGTCCTCCTCGTCCGGAAGCGGCAGCTGGTTTCTCTGGTACATCGTATGGAACAATGTGTTCTCTTCCACCTTCAGGCTGTATATCGAATAGTGAGGGAGCCCCAGTGCCAAGGCCTTATCCACGCTTTCCGCCAGCATCTCCAGCGTCTGGTTCGGAAGTCCGAACATCAAATCGATGGACATGTTGTCAAAGCCTGCTTGCCTGGCGTTGTCCAGGCTCCGGTACACGTCATCCGTATCATGGATTCTCCCGATGCCAGTCAGCAAGCTGTTCTGGAAGGCCTGCACCCCGAAGCTGATCCGGTTCACGCCGCCTTCACGCATGACGGACAATTTCTCCAAATCCGTAGTACCGGGATTCGCTTCCATCGAGAACTCAATGTCCTCCGTCCATTCGGGAAAATGCCGCCTCACGCTTTGCAGAAAATATGCCATTTCATTCGGCTTGAGGACCGTCGGTGTTCCTCCCCCCACAAATATGCTCTTGATGATGCCCGGAGGATTGGCCTTAACGGTCAGTTCCATTTCCTTATCCAGCGCATGCAGATAATCCATAACCGGCTGATCCTTTAATACATAGGAGTTGAAATCACAGTAAAAACATTTATTGGTGCAGAACGGAATATGGATGTACACTGCTTCCGTCCGTTTATCGATTGCCATCATTCTTTTTCTTGCCCCCTCATGTGCAGCCTCCTGCACGACTAACTTAAGTAATTACAGATGTTCATTCTCTACTATAACGCTACGCCTCTTGTAATGAAAGAAAGGAAAGCCGAGAATCGGCTTTCCCATCATTTGCATTGGTGAAGCTAAAAAGACTGGTGGCTTCGCTGAGACTAAACACACGTCCTGCTGAACCATCCGATTACTAGTCGTCGATTTTCAAGACGGCCATAAAGGCTTCCTGCGGCACTTCGACGCTGCCGACTTGCTTCATCCGCTTCTTGCCTTCCTTCTGCTTCTCAAGGAGTTTCCGCTTCCGGGAGATGTCACCGCCATAACACTTGGCAAGTACATTCTTCCGCATCGCTTTCACCGTCTCACGGGCAACTACCTTGGTACCCACGGAAGCTTGAATCGGCACTTCGAACATTTGGCGAGGAATCAGCTCGCGCAGCTTCTCGCAAATGGCCCGTCCGCGGTGATACGCGCGGTCCTTGTGCACGATAAAGGACAAGGCGTCCACTTGTTCGCCGTTGAGTACAATATCCATCTTCGCCAGATTGGATTTACGATATCCAGACACCTCGTAATCAAAGGAGGCGTACCCCTTCGTGCTGGATTTAAGCTGGTCGAAGAAGTCGTAGACAATTTCCGATAACGGAATTTCATAGGTAATGGTGACGCGCGTTGTGTCCAAATATTCCATGTTGACGAATTCGCCGCGTTTGTTTTGGCACAGTTCCATGATCGACCCTACATAATCGTTCGGCACGATAATGGCCGCTTTAACATAAGGCTCTTCAACATAATCAACCTTGCCGACCTCAGGATAATGGGAAGGGTTATCGATCTGGATCTGCTCCCCGTTCGTCAGCGTAATGCGGTATATAACGCTTGGCGCGGTCGTGATCAGCGGTATGTTAAACTCGCGTTCAATCCGCTCCTGGATCACATCCATATGAAGCAGGCCCAGGAATCCGCAGCGGAAGCCGAATCCGAGTGCACTGGACGTCTCCGGCTCAAAGCTGAGCGATGCATCATTAAGCTGCAGCTTCTCAAGCGCCTCGCGCAGATCGTTGTAGTCTGACGTTTCGATTGGATACAATCCGCAGAACACCATCGGGTTGATTTTGCGGTAACCCGGGAGCGGCTCGGCTGTCGGACGCTTGGCATCCGTTACCGTATCGCCGACCTGCGTATCGCCTACACTCTTGATACCCGCTACAATGAAGCCGACATCTCCGACGTTAAGCTCGTCCACGATGGACATGCGGGGCTTAAATGCACCCACTTCAATGACTTCGAAAGATTTGCCGGTCGCCATCATTTTGATTTTGGAGCCTGCCTTAATGCTTCCGTCGATAACACGCACATAGACGATGACACCCTTATATGGATCATAGTGGGAGTCGAAGATCAGCGCTTTCAGCGGTTCTTCCGGATGGCCCGTAGGTGCCGGTACTTTCTGCACCACCTGCTCCAAAATCTCCTTGATACCGATGCCCGCTTTGGCGGAAGCCAGGACCGCATCGCTGGCATCAAGCCCGATGACATCCTCGACCTCCTGCTTTACGCGCTCAGGATCGGCGCTTGGCAGATCGATTTTGTTAATGACAGGCAGGATTTCAAGATTGTTATCCAGTGCCAGATATACGTTGGCCAGCGTCTGGGCTTCGATACCCTGCGCAGCATCAACAACGAGCAGCGCGCCCTCACAAGCAGCCAGGCTTCGGGATACCTCATACGTAAAGTCGACGTGCCCCGGAGTATCAATCAGATTCAATATGTACTCCTCGCCGTTATCGGCTTTGTAATTTAGGCGAACCGCCTGCAGCTTGATGGTAATACCGCGTTCTCTCTCCAGATCCATCTGATCCAGAACCTGCTCCTGCATTTCACGCGAGGTTAATGCACCGGTATACTCTAATATACGGTCAGCAAGTGTCGATTTCCCATGGTCTATATGTGCAATAATGCAGAAATTACGAATTTTTTGTTGTCTTGCTTGTACGTCTGTCATGCCTAACCCCCAACAACCACCAGATGTTTGAATCAACTTATTATACCAGTTGAGGGGATGCACAGCAATGCTGAGAAAAAGGTGAATTTAATCCGTGATGGATCCGAACATCGACACCACCCAGCGTATGCTCTGGTCAGACAGCTGCTGGAGCAGTCCTGCCGTCTTGTCCGCAAGCACATCCGCAGGCGGTTTTGAGCGTTCGGGCAGCAGAATATCGCTGGGTGACGGCTCGAATTCAGGCTCCGATGCACGGACTTCCTGTTCCTGAGCCGTGGACTCTGATGCCGGCGGGGTCCTGCGCGTCCCTCCCCCAGCCATTCCCTCGGGTTGTCTCGCCTTGCGTCTCTTGAACATGGCCTTGCTGCACATTCTGCACAGCTGAAACGCCGTCTGCCGGTACAGGCGCTCTTGACCCTCCAAGCTGCATGCCGACCAATATGCCGATGCCTGTCCAAATGATAAGAGCCACAAACCGTTTCCCCATTCTTGACATCATAAGTCCCCCTCCGATTTCACGTGTGCTCTGCCCTGTATTTCACAAGGCAGCTTTCAGAACTTAGCCTGCCTTGGCTGCTTTACGCTCAGTGTCCGCAGTGCCGCTTTCTTTGGTTGGCGCTGAAGCGGCACGTTTGTTCGCTGGATCACTGTCTTTTTTCACGCTGGCTTTCTTAGCCTCCTGCTCCTGCCAATACACATCTGCAATAATATCCGCCAACGCTTCAGACGTACGCTGTAATTCTTCCTTGGTGTTGTCGATCCCGCCGATTTCGATCAGGATGCTGTTCGGTGACAGGGATTGGTTGTACTCCCCGTTTCCTTGATCTGCGGATTTGCCCCACACGCCCCGTGAGACGCCGGGATAGGATTTCTCAAGCTTGGCATTGATTTTACTTGCAAACTCCTCGTTCTTTCTCCAGTTCTCGTTCGCATGACCGATAATGAAGTAGACCTTGGCGTAGTTCAAACCGTTCACGGTGGCTGTTGTTTTGTTGTAACGCTGCGAATCGCGGTGGATATCGATCAGATAGTTGATGCCGTCATTCTGGGACATGGCTTCCATGACCATCTGACGGGAGTATTTATAGGAATAGTTGTAGTTGTACCCCGGTACGGTAGATTGATAGTCACTCTTGTCATGCAGGGTGCCAATCCCGTTGGCCTCAAGTCTTTTGCTTAGAAAACTGCCCACCAGCATAACGTTTTTGCTCGGCGATACCGCCCCCGGATTATCGGATGGATGCGTGAGCAGCGGGTTATAGGCCTCCTGCGGATGCGAATGATAGATTAATACAGCCTTCTTGCCGCCTGTGGTTTTACCGTCCTTGGATGTGTTTCCAGGTTCATTCTTGCTGCCAGGCTCTTCCTCGGCCCCTTGATCCGGCCCGTCTCCACCGCCTATGCCGTTGTCGCCCTGCTCTCCTTGCGGCGGTTCCTCGCCCGTATCCCCCGGGTTCTCTTCCGGCTGTTCCGCTGCAGGATCCGGCCGGTAGTCCGCCGGGGCTTCGCCATCCTCATTGCCAGAGCCGTGGGACAGCTGTACCGGTTGATTGGCCTTCATACCCGGAAGCTCACCCGCGAGGAGGCTTTTTGGATCTTTGGGTATTCACACTCGTGAGCAGTTCAAAGACGAAGGTCGACATTTTATCCCCGGAGAAACTTGAAGTCTCTTTCGAAGCCGTCATATGCGGCATTTCCATTCCGATCATATCAATGAAAAAGTGGCTTGATAGGGAAGCGGCCAAACCTTTCATCGACGACACAGGCGAGGAATTCATCCGCTGCTCCGCCATCCCGCCGAGCCCTAGTAAAATAAAAAATATAAGAGAGCCCAGCATTAATATGACTAGCGTTCGCCCCATGCTCAGACCTTCCATCACCTTGCGTTTCAGTCGGGCAATATTCCATATACGAAACTTGCGATTGTTCATAACGAAGTCCTCCTCGGTTCGCCGGGAGCTATCAGGCCATCTACTCGCCGTTCCCGCGACTCTGTAATCTCTTATATTCCAAATCTATGAACCGAGGGGAATCGATAGAACTAGATCCATGGAAAAATATAAAAGCTCCGATAGATTCGGAGCTTTTATAGATTGGAGCTAGTGGGTGTACGCCCCCACATTACCGGGATCCACGGCCTCATGGAGCGCCGCGTTTAACCCCGATGCCACGATATTGGCAATATCCTCGATAAACTCGTCAATTTCCTTCGGCGTAACGATAAGGTCGTGGCCCAAAGGCTCCAGTACTTCCTTCACGAGCGCAAGCCGCTCCGCCTCCGATATATCATGGAGCATGCCCATGATCTTCCCGGTCTCCGGTGCTCCCTCGCCGAAATGTGACTTCATCATTTCAATCGCATTATTTACGATAGTGGAGGCATAACAGACCGTTGGCACTCCAATCGCAATGCAGGGGACGCCGAGTATGTCCTGCGTCAGACCCTTGCGTTTGTTGCCAACGCCCGAGCCGGGATGGATTCCGATATCCGCAATCTGAATGGTCGTATTAACCCGCTCCAGTGAACGCGAAGCCAGTGCATCAATAGCAATGATCAGGTCGGGACGGGTCTGCTCCACAATGCCTTGCACCGTTTCGCTTGATTCAATCCCCGTCAGACCGAGGACGCCGGGTGCAACCGCACTGACCTGGCGATAGCCTGGCGCTACACGATCAGGCATGAGCTCAAAAAACTGACGGGTCACCATCACATTCTCGACAACGAGTGGTCCCAGCGAATCCGGGGTTACATTCCAGTTGCCAAGCCCCACAATCAACACACTCGCCTTAGGTCCGATTCCGATTCGAGACATAAACGCCTCAAACTCGCGTGCGAACACAACCGATACCTGATCCTGCAGCCCTGTATCTCCCTTGCGGAGATCGGGAACTTCCAATGTGACGTAGTGACCCTTCACTCTTCCGATCTTTTGGGAGGCAGCTTCGTTCTCTACGTCAAGCCTCGTAATCTTGATTCCGTCCTCCTGAACCACATCTTCCAGCAAACCCGGAATGGCTGGACTGCCTGCGCCACCGGCCAGTTCTCTAGATTCCACCGCGAGGTCCGTTCGGACCGAATATTTTTGAAGATCCAGATCCATCTAAATTCACACTCCTCCTCATATTGCTAATAGTGTGCGAGAGTAGGGGGGAGTTTATGCAGAAGTCCGAATGAGTATTGCTTTTTGTCCACCCCCATGCTAAAATATTTTAAGTTGTGAATCATTTCGCTCTATTGAAATGCCTTACAGGAGGTGAATGTAATGCCAAACATCAAATCCGCGATTAAACGTGTAAAGACAAGTGACAAACGCCACGCGCTTAACATTTCTCAGAAATCCGCGCTTCGCACAGCTGTTAAAACTGCTGACGTAGCGTTGAACGGTACAGAAATCGAAGCTGCTAAAGCTGCTTTCCAAGCTGCTTCCAAAAAGCTTGATAAAGCCGTTACGAAGGGCCTGATCCATAAAAACGCAGCTGCCCGCAAGAAATCCCGTCTGGCGAAAAGACTGAACGCTCTTACGGCTCAAGCGTAAGTAACGTTTGTTGAATACGACATTGAAAAAGCCCTGAACAGTTCACGCTGCTCAGGGCTTTTTGTGGAGATAAAAGGAGCATACGCTAGTGATAGCCGCACGCTCCGATCTCGCAATAACATTCAGGTGTGTCCGAACAAATGACTATGCTCCAAGCCTTAATAGAAACAATTCAACCCCCAGCACCTTATCCACAGCCCCGGTCTTCATCTGATAATCCAGATTAGCCAGATGGTTCAGTATGCCTTCCAGACGAGCCGTCTCAAACTTACGGGCCTGTTCTCCGGCAATCTTCACCGCATAGGGATGCAGTCCGATCGTGGATGCAATCTGCTGCTGCGAGTAGCTTTGGGTGGATAAGGTCTTCACTTGCAGAATGATTCGGAATTGCCTTGTGATCAATGACAGCAATCTTGATCGGCTCCTCGCGTTGTTTCAACAGCTCGTAATAAATACCGAGTGCCTTGTCCATCCGGAGATTTGCGATATCCTCGACCAATGCAAACACATTCTGTTCCGTGCTTCGAGCCACCAGCATATCCACGGTTGCGATATCAATGCTTCCGCCTGAACCCGCGTATAAACACAGCTTCTCGATCTCGCCCGACAAGGACTGCAGGCTGGTTCCGGCATTACGAACAATCGCTTCAGCCGCACCCTCACGCAGTGTGCAGCCGCTTTGCTTCACCTGCTTGTCCACCCAGCGGAGCAGCTCTTCCCCGCCTAAAGGCATGAAGGACAGCGCTACACCTGTCTTCTTCACGGCTTTAACTACCTTTTTGCGCTCATCCAGCTTCTCTTGGCCCACCATAAAGACAATCACACTATAATCAGCAGGATTGGTCAAATAATCCAACAGTGCCTCTGGACGATGATCCACTTTCCCGTTATCTTTTGCAGACGGTAAAAAAAGACGTATCCCGGACAAATATCAATTTTTTCTGAACCATAAAAGGAACCGTCTCCGCCTCTTCCACAACGGCTTGAATCGAAGCTTCCCCTAAATCCATATGAATCAGGGCAAAATCACGGTCTTCTTTCGGGATCAGCTGGGCTTCCAGAAATTCGGCGAATTCCTTCATTTGAAATTTCTCGCTGCCGTACAGCAAATAGACGGAAGACACATCTCCCTGCTTGACCGCCTTGGCCGCCGCTTTGGCATCCATCGGCGTCCCCCCTTTCTACACTGTACACTATACCAAAAAAGAGGGCCCAAAAGCGATAGATGACCGGCAGAATTATGAGATCTGCTTTTTGAACAAACGGCAACAAAACTAGAAGGATTTCGCAAATCATCATCAACTCGCTTGCGATATCAAATCTTGCGGCAATTGGATGTCCAATCAATCCGGAGTCCTCAAAAAAACAAAGAGACCTCGGCTTTAGCAGCGGCAAGGTCCCTTCGTCCCAACACATCTATATAAACGCCGGCAAGAATGCTCTAGAAACACCCCGCCGCCGGTCATACGACTGTGGTTGGTATAATGCTCTCTCTAATATATAGTGTATTCATATCTCCCGGCATTGGTGCGCCGATTTCATTATCTATATATATTTCTATTGCTTCGGCTTCTTCTGTTGTGTGGCAGCAGGCGGCTCGGTCTTCTCTATGGAATAAACAGATTCAACCAATTCGCTGTTCATCTGCACTTTGTACTTAAACGTCAAGCCATCCTCAGACCATTGACCGGATACCCATTTGCCGCTGAGTGGAATCTTCTCAAGTGTTTCCATCGCTTCTGGCGACGTATTGCTTCCCGAAGGCAGCCGATAAATGACCAGCTGATCCAGCTCCAGCGAAGCCCTGTACAGACCGTCCGGAGATGACCATTGCTCCGGCATCATCGCAATTCCCATTGACCGTTCGGAAGATTCAGCACTTCCGGCTCCTGCATCTGCTGAAGGATCATTGCTTGGAGACAGCGTCTCTGGCTTCGTATCCGCCGACTCGGAAGGCGGGGTCTGCCCATTCACTCCCTCATTATTCTGTTGAGGTTCACTGGCTGGAGGGGCAGACGGACTTGTAGCATTGCTTTTCGGTACCTCATTGTTGCTCGTTGCAGGTTGTTCTGGCGCTTGAGGTACCCCTTCATCGTTCTTTTTCACGGAAGCATCGGGTGCCGGCGTTTCTTCCCCAGTTTCCTTAGGGGCATCCGACGGCTCAGCTGTTCCCTTGGTTTCATTCGGATCCGGATCGGATTCGGTTGACGATTCCAACGCCGAGCTTTGAGTGCTGTCGGAAGGGTCGCTCCCCTCCTTCTCCGTGCTATTGGCCGCTGTACCGCCATCGGTAAACAGCTGCGGCGTACCTTGATCCTGGATCTCGGTCGATTCCTCTGTCGATCCAGCGCTTGTCGTACTTGCCTCTTCATATGGAATTTCCGCATCGGATAACATCTTCGGCTCATTATTGAATATGGCAACGCCAAGTATAAGCACTGCGGCAGCAGCTCCGATGGCCGTTCTCCCGCCAACCGTACTCCACCAGCTGCCTGCACGTCGTGGACGCCGAATTTCCGGCATCATCTCTGCAGGCTCCTGGTTTTTTACGGCTGGGGGTATGACAAGGTTATGGCGATCACGGTCAATAGCATCAAGTCTCGGCATGATAGCATCTACCAGACTGACAGGCGGGGTTACGGCCGGAAGATCCTCAAGCTCTCTATTCAATGATTTCAATATATTAAAGGTCTCCGCACACATGGGACACAGAGCAATATGCTGATACATTTCGGCCGTCTCATCGGAAGTAAGGTCCCGGTCCAAATACCGGTGCATACGTTCCACCACCTCTTGGCAATTCATCCTGATACACCACCTTTCTGATGCTCTTGGAGCATATTCTGCAGCTGCTGCCTGGCCCTGAACAAATAGGATTTCACCGTATTGAGCGGGAGGTTCAGACAATCAGCGATTTCGTTGTAGGATAGGTCCTGCAAATATCTTAAGACAATGACGGTGCGATGATGATCCGGGAGTTGATTAATGGCCTCCTGGATATCCTGAGCGAGATAACCCGACATCACTTCCCGTTCTACATCGAGATTATCCCGAAACACCAGATCATGTTCATCGATGGAAACCGTCGGCTTCGTTCTGCGGAATTTATCAATGCATATGTTGGTTACAATTCGCTGGACCCATGTCTTGAACTGGGCCTTCTCCTCGTAGGAGTTAATCTTCGTATATACGCGTATTAGTGCTTCCTGGGCTGCATCCATGGCATCCTGTTCATTGTTTAAAATATAATAAGCAGTTCGGTAAACATGTTGCTCAATTTCTCGCAATAGGGTGATTAGAGCGTCGCGATCGCCCGATTGAGCGGCTCTTATGAGTCCCTGCTCCACCACAGTGGATCCCCCTCTCCCTGCATACATACAGACGGATAGAATAAAAAAATGTTGCAGTATGTAACCTATTATTTTTTTCAGGAAACTTCATCTAACTATACCAAATATAAAGTTTATAGTCATCTGCTGCAATTTCCTATATAGATCATACTACGATTCCGGGTCTCAAGGACAGCCGTGCGCATTATGGAAGCTTCGTGCGGATCTCAATATGGTTCTCCTTCATCCTCATCTGGACTTCACCATGAAGATTGGTCTGATAGATGATCGACCCGGACCGTTCCAGCCGTCCTACCACATCCGGATGCGGATGCCCGTACATATTGTTAACACCAGCAGAAATTACCGCCGTCCTCGGCTTCCAAGCATTCAGCCATGCCGCCGATGTCGAGGTTTTGCTTCCATGATGGGCAACCTTCATGACATCAACCGGGTTATCGGCTTGGAGTCCCGATCCTTCGTGCAGCAGTTCCTCCAAATGCAGCAATATTTTCTGTTCGGCAGCCTGATCCGTATCTCCGGTAAATAACACTCGGCTTCCATTCATCTGAAGGACAAATACTAGTGAAGCATGATTCTGTTCCTTAATCAACGGTAATGAATTTATGGTTTCTCCACTTTCTGGGAAAATAGGGAACAAAAATTGTATGTCCGTGTACTTGTCAACCTTCCAGGGTCCCCGCTCGGCGCCAGCCTGATATATCGGAACATTCCGTTGTACGGCAGTTGACATCAGCTCCCGGAAGGAGTCAGAGTCGGCCAAGGTCCCGTTAAAAACAACCGATTTCACGGGAATTTCCTTCAGTACGGCCAAGAGACCACCAATATGATCCTGATCACCATGCGTCATAATGACGGCCTCAAGCTGGTGAACCCCCCTTTTTTTTAACAAAGGCACCACCACTTTCTCTCCCACTTCGAACGGCGCTTTTCTTTCCTTCCAGGCATCCTTTTCCTTGCGAAAATTCACCGTTCCGCCGCCGTCAATAAGAATATGCTTGCCTTCCGGAGTTGTTACCAGAATCGAATCCCCTTGTCCAACGTCCAAAAATTGCACCAGACCTGCCCCACCCATGGAAGGGGATTGATATCCGGTATACAGCAGTGCACCCAAAACCACGGACAGCAGCATGATCACGGATCTTACCGCATAGCGCTCGACATAATGACTTGTTGTAATGAACCCCCTCCATCGCAACGAGCCAGCCCATTGATCCACAAGCGGAAACACGGCAGTCGGTTCAGATAAGTCTGCTCTGCTGTTCAAGGAATCACGACCTTCCAACGGAACCGTGTCATCGGAGTTATTCATCGCTGCTCCTTGATGCTCTGACTTCTTCTTCACAATCGAGAGCAGTACATATAGGGCAACATAGTACGCCAATATCCAGGCCAGCGAAGGAGATGGCCACAACGTCATAAAAGCAGAGGAGGCATTCATCCATTCAACGATACGAAATGTCAGCTGATTCAGCCATTCGGTTATATTCGCCAGCCAGCCTGCTCCCCGCATCCATACCCAGCTGAGCAGCAGGGACACCATCCCTAACGGGAGAACGATCAGACTTATGACGGGAACGAGAATCAAATTTGCGATGACAGACAGGAGCGATACCTGATTGAAATAATAAATCGTGAGCGGAAAAGAGATGAGCTGAGCCACCACCGTAATGCCTACAGTGCCCGCAAGCCAGCGGGGCATAAATCTCAGCAGCGGCATCAGCTTTGGCACGAAAATCATCAAGCCTGCAGTCACGATGAACGAGAGCTGGAAGCTGACGTTGACAAGAAAATACGGGTTCCACAGCAGCATGGCAAGTGCCGCAGCACTAAGAATATGCAATCCGTCCTTCAACAGCCTTCGCCTCGCAGCATACAAGCCGATCATGCCCATGATTCCCGCACGGACGATGGAGGGACTCGCCCCGGTAAGCAAAACATAGACCGGTATCAGCCACATGACCACGGTGAGCGAAGTCTCTCGCGTCATTCGAAGGGTCGTGCACAAGAATAAGAGACAGCCTACAACCACGGCAACATGCATGCCTGATATCGCAAGAATATGTGTTAAACCCAAGCGGGAGAACTCCATAAATGTATCGGGATCCAGATCATCCTGATTGCCAATAACAAGTCCCTTCATATAACCTGCATGAACTCCGGTGTATAATTGCTCCAGCTTGCCGCCGAGTGTATCTCGGGCAGAATCATTCCACCTGAGAATATGGCTTAAGCTCCAGCCGTCAGGTGGTGTGATCTGCGCTTGGTCGGCGCCCTTGACCTTGATGATCCAATGCATATTCTGAGTGCGCAAATATTGAAGATAATCAAAACCGTCAAAATTTCGCGCTTCACCCGGTTTTTGCAGTTCTCCGGTTAACTGTATATGATCTCCGCGCTGCCACTGGCCTGCTATATCCAGCTCGGACTTGTCCAATAATCTGACTTGAACCATAACGACATCATGCGTCTTTAGATCCTGGTCATTGTCCTGGTGAGCATGAGTTTTCATGTGGGTTAATGTAGACTGCCTGAAACCAAGATCAGCCTTCTGCAGCGAAACTTTGAAATCGGCCCTGTCTCCATCCACCTCCACAGGCGAAGAAATCACGCCCTGTGCGGTCACAGGATAAGTATCCACTGTCTCTGCTGCGGGAAGTCGCAATTCCAAATCACTTACATTTAACGCGTCGTGCCATTCCCAGTAGATGGTAGAACAACACAACGAGCACAGCATGCAGAACACAAACAAAGGTCCCGTGCGTCCCCAATGACATACAGCCAGCAGCAGGAGCATCAGCCCGGCAGCAATCAGGGCCAGTCTCCATCCATCGTACATACATGCAGCCCCGCTGCCCATAACCCATATAACAGTAAACACAAGTAACGGCCTTCGCCTCATAATTGGTATATCCTTTCGTTGTCATAACAAAAAAAGAACCTGTGCCTGCATATCGCAGCCAAAGGTTCTTCCTTTGTGACTTCCTATTTCGCATCCTATTTCATAGAAGTATTACGTAGACATCCTTCACGCATCATTCCGCTACAGTCATTAATGTCTCTCGTGGGGGCTCGTACGACTCAAGCTGCCGGAACAAAATCCCCTTTTGTTCCATCATGCGAGACACCTTGCCCGAATCCTTCGGATACGAGCGGTGGAATACCACTTCGACAATGCCGCTGTTAGCCAGCATATTCGCACAGGTCCAGCAAGGCTCATCGGTCACATAGACCGTGCTGCCTTCCCTGTCGATCCGGTCTGTGAACAGCAGCAGGTTTTGTTCGGCATGAATGGTGCGGATACAGCGCTGTTTTTTCACCATGCGCTCCTGGCCATCCTGCACAACCAACTCGTAATCCTCCGCTATCATACAGCCTGCTTCCGAGCAGTCAGGAACCCCCATCGGCGCGCCGTTGTATGCTGTACCGAGCAGCTTTTTCCCCTGCACCAGCACCGCCCCAACATGACGCCGCGGGCATTGGGAGCGGGTAGAAACCATAAAGGCAATATCCATGAAATACGTATCCCAATCTTTACGTTGATCTGCACTCATCATCTGTCACCTGTTTCTTATCGATATCTCCTTTATTGTAGCACATAGCTAAAGTCCAACGTAAGGCTTCATCTTCTCCAGCATTTTGGGTCCAATGCCTTTGACATTCATTAAATCCGCTATACTCCGAAAAGGCCCAAACTGCTTCCGGTAATCGATGATGGCCTGGGCCTTGGCTTCCCCGATGCCGGGGAGTTCCATCAGAGTCGCTGCATCCGCCGTGTTCACATTAATCAATCCGGACTGTACCGAAGACGACGGCGAATCCACGGCAGACTCACTAGCAGAAGCTCGTTGCTGCGTCTGCAGAGCGTCACCATCGGTCTGGGAGGAACCCGAAGAGGATTCGGGCTGGACAGAAGCCGGAGGCGACGTTTCGCCTGGGGAACCGCTTACGGTAGCAGCACCTTGGCTGCTGCTTAGTGAGAGATCCTTCGTGTTGCCCGCAGGCTCGCTTCCTGTATCAGGGTCCGCCTTCTTCGCAGCATCAGGAACGTCACCAGCCTCTGCTGGAGCAGCATCTTCCACGGCCCCGTTCCGGGAGTTCGCGGAGGACGTCTTCATTCCCTTTTCTCCTTCAACCCCCACCACTTGCTCCAGTTGGTCGTTTAACGGCTGCCAGCCCTCGATCCCCTTGTCGGTGCCGCCTGCAAACAAAATGAATCCGCAACCTGCGATGGTTGCCGCAAGACTCCAACCTAATGATATCCGTTTCATTCATGACCTCTCCTTATCATAAAAATTCATATCCATTGTGTTCAAAAACAGAATACTTGCATTCTCTCACCGAAATCACATGAAAAACCGTCATGAATCGGCATCTTCCCCGCATACATTAACTTAAGGACGGTACATTTCTGCCGTAAAGCGCGAAAGGAGGGAACGTACACATGAAGGTCGGTTTTATCGGTACGGGCAGCATGGGAAGTCTGTTGATCGAAGCCTTCATTCAATCGGGCGCACTCCTGCCTGAGCAGATTCGAGTCAGCAACCGAAGTCCTGAAAAGGCGCAGGAGCTGGCAAAGCGACATCCCGGTTTGACTGTATGCAGCTCTAACACAGAGACGGCTTCACAGAGCGACCTGTTCTTCTTATGTGTCAAGCCGCTGGAGTTTAAAACGGTCATCAGCGAGATCAAAGATCAGCTGGAAGCCCGGCAAATCGCGATATCCATCACGAGTCCGGTGCAACTGATCCATTTGGAATCAACGCTGCCATGCAAGGTCGCGAAAATCATACCGAGCATCACCAACATTACCGGAGGCGGAGCATCGTTATGTATGTATGGTTCCCGAATAAAAGAAGAAGACAGGCAGCTTATAGAAAGCCTCCTGTCTTATATCAGCAGGCCGCTCGAGATACTGGAATCGCACACGCGAATCACTTCCGATTTCTCCAGCTGCGGGCCTGCTTTTTTAAGTTTATTCATGGAAAAATGGATCGACGCTGCCGTTGAAATGACCGGTATCGACCGTAAGACCCTCAATGCATTAGCCGGTGAAATGCTGCTTGGCACCGGCAAGCTGCTAACGGAGGAGGGCTTCTCCCCCGAGCAGCTGCAAGAGCGGGTGGCGGTTCCCGGAGGCATCACCGCCCAGGCTTTGACACTGCTTGAGTCAAACCTGAACGGACTGTTCTACCAATTGATCCAGACCACACACGACAAGTATGAGGAGGATCTGGCAAAACTGGATGCTGCCTTCGGTTTTACGATTAACCGGCCACGATATTGACCAGTTTACCCGGTACGGCAATGATTTTGCGTACACTCTTTCCTTCCAGCGCCTGCTTGACATTCGGAAGGGAGAGGCTATGTTGTTGCATGGCTTCTTGATCCATGTCTTTCGCGATTTTGGCACGTTCTACGATTTTGCCGTTGACTTGAACAACAATCTCAACTTCTGCCTCTACGGTCCAAGCCTCGTCAAAATCAGGCCATGGCTCATAGGTTACACTCTCGCTGTAGCCTAAACGGCTCCACAGCTCTTCAGCCAGGTGAGGCGCAAGCGGGGAAAGCAGTTGAACGAAGCTCTTCATGGCCTTCCGTGGAAGCTCATCCGTCTTGTATCCCTCGTTGATGAATATCATCAGCTGGCTGATTGCTGTGTTAAAGCGCAGATGCTCGAAATCATCGGTCACTTTCTTGATCGTTTTGTGCAGCGTACGTTTGAATTCGTCCGTACCCTCGCCCTCAACGATTCTAGGATTCAATTGACCGTCGTCACCGATGAACAGGCGCCATACACGGGAGAGGAAGCGATGCGTTCCCTCAACGCCGTTGGTGTTCCATGGCTTGGTCGCTTCCAGCGGCCCCATGAACATCTCGTATACGCGCAGCGTATCGGCTCCATACTCGTTAACGATGTCATCCGGGTTGATGACATTGCCACGGGATTTACTCATTTTTTCATTATTGTTGCCAAGAATCATGCCCTGATTGACAAGCTTCTGGAATGGCTCCTTCGTATCAACAACACCCAGGTCATACAATACTTTGTGCCAGAAGCGCGCATACAGCAAGTGAAGCACGGCATGCTCCACGCCACCGATGTACAAGTCAACCGGAAGCCACTCCTTCTGCTTCTCCTTGGAGCACAATTCATCATGGTTGTCAGGATCGATGTAACGCAGATAATACCAGCAGCTGCCTGCCCATTGCGGCATCGTATTGGTCTCGCGGCGGGCTTTCATGCCGGTTTCAGGATCTACCGTTTCCACCCACTCCGTAACGTTAGCCAGCGGTGATTCACCGGTACCGGACGGCTTGATCTGATCGACATCCGGGAGAAGCAGCGGAAGCTGATCCTCCGGCACGGTCTTCATCGTTCCGTCTTCCAGATGCAGGATCGGAATCGGCTCGCCCCAATAGCGCTGACGGCTGAACAGCCAGTCACGCAGACGGTAAGTTACCTTCTTCTGACCCTTGCCCTCTTTTTCCAGCCATTCATTCATCGCTTGAATAGCCGCTTCATTATCCAGCCCGTTCAGGAAACCGGAATTCACATGCTCGCCACTGCCGGTGTAGGCTTCCTCTTCAACATTTCCACCCTGAACGACTTCAATAATCGGAAGACCAAACTGTTTGGCAAATTCCCAGTCACGGCTGTCGTGACCCGGAACCGCCATAATGGCTCCTGTTCCGTAACCTGCCAGCACATAGTCCGCAATCCAGATCGGCACTTTAGCGCCGCTCACCGGATTAATGGCGTATGCTCCGGTAAAGACACCGGTTTTGTCTTTTGCCAAATCCGTCCGCTCCAGATCACTTTTACGGGAAGCCTGAACTTGATAAGCCTTGACCGCTTCGCGCTGATCCGCTGACGTAATTTTGTCCACGAGGTCATGCTCCGGTGCCAGCACACAGTAGGTAGCGCCGAACAGTGTATCCGGGCGGGTTGTAAATACCTCCAGATGGCCATCGTAACCCTCGATGTCAAAACGAACCTCGGCACCCGTGGATTTGCCAATCCAATTGCGCTGCATATCCTTCAGGCTTTCGCTCCAGTCCAGCTCATCCAGATCCTCAAGCAGGCGTTCTGCATACTTCGGTAATACGCAGAATCCACTTGACGCATCGGCTTGCGAACGACCGGATGTCCTCCGCGCTCACTCTTGCCATCGATGACCTCTTCGTTCGCCAGCACGGTACCGAGTGCTTCGCACCAGTTAACCGGCACTTCAGCCACATAAGCCAAGCCGCGGTTATAGAGCTGGATAAAGATCCACTGGGTCCATTTGAAATATTCCGGATCGGTGGTGCTGATCTCCCGGTCCCAGTCATACGAGAATCCGAGGGATTTGATCTGGCGCCGGAACGTATCGATATTTTGCACGGTGAACTCGCGGGGATGCTTGCCTGTGTCCATCGCATACTGTTCTGCAGGGAGTCCGAAAGCATCCCATCCCATGGGATGCAGCACATTGTAACCTCGCATCCGTTTGTAACGGGACACGATATCTGTTGCCGTGTATCCTTCCGGATGCCCTACATGCAGGCCTACGCCGGATGGATATGGGAACATATCCAGTGCGTAAAACTTCGGTTTGGATGATGCCTCTTCGGTTTTAAACGTTTTTTTCTCGTCCCAGTACTGCTGCCACTTCGGTTCGATGGCCTGCGGGATATAGCCGTGGCCGGTTGTCTGATTGTCCGTCATACTTCAATGCTCCTCCTTCACATTCGAGAGACAAGGCCTGATGCCATTGTCCAAAAACAAAAAAACCTCATCATCCATAGCGTTGATCGCTAGGGACGAGAGGTTTGATTCCCGTGGTACCACCCTAGTTAGCCAAAGGCATACTTTGCCTTTCACTCCCTTTGCATCCTTATCGCGGATGAGACGACAATGCTTCATCGGCCAGTTGCTGAAATAGCCATTCAGCGGCCGGGTTAACATCATTGCTCCGAGGCGAGTTCATTCCTATCGTCAACCGGTTTTCACCAAACACCGGCTCTCTGCATGATCGAATGCGGAAGTACTAATCCTCATCATCGCTTTCATATTACCATTTTAATGTGGCTATTATACCCAAAATGTACGATCAAGTCAACGAAAGTTCATCTCCGCTCCTGCGGTAATGCTCCGGTGTCGTTCCGACCATTGATTTGAACATCCGGCTGAAATGAGCCAGATGCTTAAACCCGGATGCCTGGCTGACCTCCGTTATGCTCAGATAAGGGTGAAGCCGCAGTAAAATTTTAGCCTGGTTGATCCGCCGGTGATACAAATATTTAAACACCGTTGTTCCCGTCACCTCCTTGAATAAGGAGGATAGATAATGCTTGGTAATATGCATATCGCGGGCGATTCTCTCCAGCGTCAGATCGTGCATATAATTTTCCTCGACAAACGATACCACATGCTGGACATGCCGCTCCTTCTCTGAGATCGAGTCCTGACCCTGTACAGCGGCCTGACACCAGCCTGCAATGACGTACATCAGCTCCTGGATGCGCAAGGTCATGCGTTCCTGGCGGTAGTGGGTCGTGGACGCTGACAGGCGATGAATATCGGCCAGCAGGGCCTCGAACTCTTCCCGATTGGTCCCGGTTAGGGTCATACGATGATTCCGGAGCGTATCGAAGGGATCCAGCAGGATCGTCTTGGCCGATTCCGACAGCCCCTTGCACACCCAGGCCGGGTCAAAATGCAGAATGCTTCTTACGTATCTGGAATCGGGTTCCACACTAGGACAATGAAGCGTCAAACCATTCATCAGCAGCAGATCCCCCGGCTTCAGCGCAAAGACAGAGTCACCGATTAGATAGGTGCAGCATCCCTCGTGAAAATAATAGATTTCATAAAAGGCGTGGGAATGGAATTGCCCGCTGATAAGGGGCTGTTCATTATAATAGCTCAGATCTATTGGCTCTTTCAGCTGCATCCACTCGAAGCTTGGCAGCCCTTTGGATGATGACGAGGACATAAGAGAATCGCCCCTTTAGCGGCCTGGGGTTGTAGAACCCCTGAACATCGCGGAGTTTTTCTCTATTATATATGATTTTCTTGAATGCGCATGGCTTCATTCTGAGCAATCACGCATAATTCGCCGGCCTTGAAGGCGTGCTCCTGGGACATGGCAAACTCGGTCCGTTCCAGACAATCCAGGATCAGCTCTCCGAAAAACGGATAGCCTACCTTGCCCTGCAGCTCCATATGAAACTCCCCTTCGCCGTTAACCAAATACAGATGATCGCCTTGTGGATGTCTGGCAATATCAATGTATTTACGAAGTTCGATATATCCGTCCGTTCCCAAAATAACGGTTCTTCCGTCGCCCCAGGTACCAAGGCCCCCAGGCGTCAGCCAATCGACACGGAAATAATTCGTGGCCCCATTGTCTCCGAGAAGTGTCGCATCTCCGAAATCCTCCAGCTCCGGGTAGGCCGGATTCGCATAATTGCCCACCTTGCTGCTGAGCACCTTGGCATCGCGGCAGCCTGCAAAAAACAAAAACTGCTCAATCTGGTGGGACCCGATATCGCACAATATGCCGCCATACTGCTGATGGCGGAAAAACCAGTCCGGACGGGATGGAGCATTTAAGCGGTGCGGTCCTGTTCCCATCACCTGCACCACGCGGCCGATCACGCCGTCCTGTATCAGCCGACCCGCGTGGACCGCACTCTCCACATGCAGCCGTTCACTGTAATAAACCATATACTTCCTGCCTGTCTCTGCCGCCTTTGCACGTGCGGAGCTTACCTGCTCCAGGGTGGTGAACGGCGTCTTATCGGTAAAATAATCCTTGCCGTGTGACATAACCTTCAAACCAAGCTCACATCTCTCCGATGGAATGGCGGCAGCCGCTACAAGATGAACTTCCGCATCCTCGAGCACCTGTGCCTCGGAGGAAGCGGCGGTTACGCCTGGATAGGTCTCGAGAAAAGCCGCTACCTTGGCGGGGTCTGAATCATACACCCATTTTAAAGTTGCCCCCGCTTCAATTAATCCGTTACACATGCCGTATATATGTCCGTGCTCCAGCGACATGGCGGCAAAGACAAAATCCCCTGGCTTGCACACCGGCTGGGCTTTGCCAACCGGCGCATAGAGCATTCCATTACTGCGATCCATACCGATTGCCTCCTGACGGTTCATTAATAGGTTCCGAACGTTTTGCTCATATCAACCGGTCCAACCTCTCTGACGGTCTTCTGGCTGGAAGATTGGGCAATGCGTTCCTGCAGCAGCTCATAATACAAATCTTCGTTCAAGGGCAGATCCACCCAATGATCGGTCCAGGTGGACAGATGCATCGCGTTTGACAGCGTCAATCCGTGGATCCCCTCTTCGCCCGGCGCAATCAGCGGCGTGCCTTGACGAATGGCATCCACAAAATTTTGAATAATGCCGCTGTGCTGAGGATTATCACCCGAGATCGGCACATCGCATTTCCAGCATTCCGGTTCTCCAAAACCTCCGGTATACTGCTGATTGAATTCGGGTTCCGGAACGCGAAGGCGCCAGAAGGTAAGCTTTCCGTCCTCAATGACGATTTTTCCACGGTCCCCCGTCACTTCGTACCGGTTCGTTCCAGGCGCTTCGCCCGTTGTGGTAATAAAAACGGCCGTTGCACCATTCTCATATTCAGCATAAGCCGTTACATCGTCTTCCACTTCAATATTGCGGTATTTGCCAAACGAACAAAAGGCACGAATCCTCTTCGGCATCATTCCGGTCGTCCACTGCCACAAATCCAGCTGATGCGGAGACTGGTTGATCAGCACGCCTCCACCTTCACCGCCCCAGGTTGCACGCCAACCGCCGGAATCATAATAGCTTTGGGACCGGTACCAATTGGTTACGATCCAGTTCATCCGCCGGATCTCACCAAGCTCGCCGTCTGCAATCAGCTCCCGAAGCTTCTTATACAGCGGATTACAGCGCTGGTTATACATAATCGAAAAGACTTTGCCACTGCTCGCAGCGGCAAGGTTCATTTCCCGAACCTGCTTGGTATAGACGCCCGCCGGCTTCTCGATCAGGACGTGGAGTCCATGACTGAGGCATTTTATCGCCACTTGTGGATGTGCATAATGCGGCGTGGCAATGATCACCGCATCGATCTCTCCCGAAGCTATTAAAGCATCCGCATCATTCCAGATTTTCACATCCGAGGGCAGTGTTGCCTTCGCCTCTTCCTGCTTAGCCGGGTTGAGGTCACATATAGCGCTGAGCTTCCCTCCGGCAATCCGGCCTGCTGCAAGCGTTCTGGCATGCGAGAATCCCATGCCGAGTCCAATGACGGCTACTCTTACTTGATCCATATTTCTTACCTCCCTTGTGAATGAATGTCTACACGCGCTGTTTATGATCTGCCCAGACCTTCATCTGCTCGGCAAAACGGAGCAGCATCTCCGTAGACTCATACGTACCGCTAAAGTCTTCAATCCCGAAATAACCATCGTAGCCCACCGAATGCAAATCCTGTATCACTTGCACCCACGGAACGGCTCCCTGGGCAAGAGAAACCCATTCTCCAGACCAGACTGCCGTGCTTCCATCCTCTGATGGAGTCTTGCGGTATCCTGCATTCTTAACATGGACATGAGCCAGATAGGGACCCAGCAGTTCCAGGCCCATTCGGTAATTCTCATACCCTTCATGGACCATATTGCCCGGATCATACAGCACCCCAATATGCTGTGGATTGAAGTGGGATACAAGACGGTGCGTTAGTCCCGCACTCGGCGCAATCGTCAGATGATGTGTCTCCACCAATGCCTTGACTTGATAAGCCGCTGCCAAGTCCTGAACCTCGTGTAAATACCGTACCGCTTGATCGTACAGTTCATTGTAGTTGTGCTTTCGGTCATATCCCGGAATACCCACGCGAATAAATGAAGCTCCGATCAGCTTGGCTGCCTGCATGACCTTTTCCGTTGCTTCCACATCACCACAGGTCAGATAGGGGACCACCGCAAGACTGCGCCGTCCAAACTTGTCGGCAGCTTGGCGGAATCTAAGCCAATCCTCCTCCGTGCCTCCCGGATCTATTGAGCATCGATTATGACGCCAGAAGGAAGGCTTCTCCTCTGCGGCATCGGCTGGAACTTCCTTGAAGCGCCATTCAATGCCCTCAATACCGGCATCAGCCGCTGATTTAGCCAGCGCCTCAGGCTGCAAATCAGGTGTTGCGACTGTAAAAACAGACAGTTTCATTATTCCGTCATCCTCTCTTCAGACCTGTGAATTTGCATGAGCAACATTTGATCATCGTTGGACTCATTTCTTATCATTCAGAGCGTCATAGATTCATAGAACCAACCTTGCAGATAGCGCTCTCATTTCTGTCTTTTCTCTCTCTCCAACATCGTAGCACAGTCCAGGAGGCAAACCCATATCCCTGTATCCGAACCTTAACCACAGTCAAACAAAGCGGAAAAGAAGTGTCTTTGAATACAATCAACCGTCCTTAACGCAAAAAAGCACCCCTGCCGTCCTGGAACAGACGGTAAGAGTGCCTTCCTTATCATAAGTATTCATTATTTTACGGCAACGTAGAACAGCCGGGATGCATCCTGCCCTGCTTCAATCCACTCAAAATCGGCATAACATTTCACATCCCGAAATCCGGCCTTCACCAGTTCAACTCTCATCCATTCCGGGTCGTATCCGCGCTGGACATGAGTCTCCTCAAAGCGGCGGTAAACCGAAGGATCCTGATCGTCCCTGGCAAAAATGGAAAGATGATGTTCAATCTCACAACGACGTTCATCCAGGTCGCATGTCCAGATATAGGACACTTCCCGTTCATCCAGAACGAATGGCTGCTCTTCGTCATAACGAATCAGCGTATTGGGGTGATGCACATCAAAGAGGAACGTGCCGCCTTCCTTAAGACCGCTGTAAGTCCGTGCAAAAGCGGAGCGTATGTCCTTCTCCTCCAGCAGGTAGTTCACACAATCACAAAATGAAATGACAGAATCCACCTGCTCTGGCAGTTCCCAGGAGCGCATATCCTGCTGTACCCAGCGGACGCTGCCCTCCCGAAATAAACGGTGCCCCTGCGGTGTTCCCTCGAGCTTGCGTCTGGCAACGGACAGCATGTCCGCTGACAGATCAATACCTGTTACCTCAAATCCGGAGTTAACCAGCGGGATGGTGATACTGCCAGTTCCGCACCCGAGCTCCGCAACGCTTTTTGGCATTCCGTGTTTATCCCAGGCTGTTCTCGCAAAGCGGATCCAATCCGGATAAGGCATGTCTTCCATGAGTTGATCATATACGTAAGCAAACTTGCGGTAAGACAACATGATGACACCACTTTCCTAGAAGCTTCCCCTATGATCCGGGTTGTTACTTAGAATCGGTATTCTCTTCTTTATTGACCATATACGTCCAGCTGTCCTTCTGGGTAACGAGCCCGTCCTTCATCAGTTTGTCCAAGCGCACGTTTGAAAGCGGATTTGCTTATGCCAAATCGCTGCTTGATGATATCGGGCGGTGTATCATCCGAATACGGCATCGCATGGCCCGGGCGCTCCTTCAGAAAAGCAAGGAGCCGGTCGGCATCATCTGTCCGGCCGATCTCTTTTTGCGGAACCATGGACAGGTTGACCCTTCCATCTTCCCGAATATGGCTCACCCGGACTTTGACCTCTTCGCCAAGGCGCAGCATGCGTGTCCGTTCGGAGGAATGGATCATGCCGATTGCACCAAAGCCGACCACGCCTCCGTCAATGATGACAAATGTGCCCATCTGGAGCGGTTTATAGACGAGGGCTGTGAACCATTCGCCCTTCCATGAATCAGGCGCATGGAACGAAAGCGGAGCCAGCTCCTGCTCGCCGGCAAGCTTCGCCCGAAGACGCCCTTGCTTGTCATGCTCCATAATGACAAACACATAGTCTCCCACGACCGGATGCAGTTCCCGCATCTCAGGCAACTCCCGGATTGGAAGCAGCAATTGTCTGCCAAGCCCCATCTCAAGAAAACACCCAAGACGGGGATGAACATCCGCCACCTGCAGCTTCGCGGTTTCACCCAGTGTCAGATAAGGTTTCTTCATCGTTGCAGCCAAGCGATCTTCCGTATCAAAGAAAATAAATACCTCTACCGTGTCCCCCGGTTCAATCTTGCCCGTGAGCTCCGAATAGTGAAGAAGCACATCCCGATCGCCGCCATCCAGAAAATAACCGTAAGGAGAAACTTCTCTGGATACAACCAGCTCCGTCAATGTGCCGGCAATTAAACTCATACGTTCTCCACCACTTTAGCATCCGACCACAGACGCTCGATATTGTAATACTCGCGCTCATCGCGGTGGAAAATATGCACGATAACATCTCCAAGATCCATCAATACCCAGCGGGCTGCGTCCATTCCTTCCAGTCCGCGAAGAGCTACGCCTTCATCATGGGCCCGTTTGCGGATTTCGGTTGCTATCGCTTGCACCTGGGTATCCGAGTTACCGTGACAGATGACAAAATAGTCTGCGATTAGCGAAATCCCTCTGAGATCCAGAACAACGAGATCCATTGCCTTTTTATCTTCTGCGGCGGCAACTGCCACATTTAACAACTCATTCGGTTTCAACGTCATGAATTCGCCTCCAATTGCTTAATTAGATCGTTGCGGGCTAATACCGTCAACGGATAAATAATTTGTCTGCGTGATAGCAGGTGTCCGATCGTGGAATCAAAACCGGCGGCAAGCGCCTCTTCAAGGCTATGGTTGGCCAGTTCGCGAATATTATTCACCCCGGGAAAATCCCGTCCCGGTTCCATGTAATCCGCAAGGCAGACCACCTTGTCCAGCAGCGTCATTCCTATGCGTCCTGACGTATGGTAACGAATTGCGTCAAGCACCTGGGCATCCGTCACCCCATACTCCTGCTGCGCTACAAAAGCACCGACCTCAGCGTGCCAGAGCTGCTTGTCGTAATGGAGCAGCTCTTCGGAGAGTTTATGATCCACCATCATCTGGTGAAGCCTCTGCACAGGCCAATATTTTGCAACATCATGCAGGATGGCTGCCAGCTCCGCCTTAACCGGGTCGGCTCCAAACCGGCCGGCCAGGATGACGGCGGTTTCCATTACGCCCTGCGTGTGCTCCCAGCGTTTGGCCGGCATCTGGGAGGATACAGCGTCAATCAGTTTCTCACGGCTGTACAGCATATATACCGCTCCTAACAATATAATCATAAACACGGTCCGGTACCATATAACGGATGGACAAGCCCGATGCCGCTCTATCCCGAATCAGGGTGGAGGATATTTCGATCAGCGGCATCTCCGCCGTGACCACCACCTGACGCAGAAATTCCGGCAGCTCATCCACGGACAGCTTGGTCCCGGGACGGTTGAGCCCGATAAAGATGAGCATTTCCGCCAGTTCCTCAATGCGGTTCCACTTGGGAAGGTATGCCACCATATCCGCTCCGATAATGAACGAAAATTCATGCTCGGGATACGTATCCCGCAGCTCTCTGACGGTGTCGACGGTGTAGGAAACTCCGCCGCGTTGCACTTCCCAGTCCAATGTACGAAAGGACGGATGGTCGGCTACAGCCTCGGCCGTCATTTCCAGCCGCATGAGTCCGGTTACGCCGGCATCTTCCTTGTGCGGGGGGATATGACTCGGCATGAACCATACCTCATCCAGGTCATAAGTATCCCGTGCAGCTTCAGCTGCCAGCATATGCCCGATATGAATGGGATCAAAGGTTCCACCCATTATCCCTACCTTCATCCGGATCGCCTCCCCTTATAGAGAGTTATTCTACTGCCTTACAAGGAGCAACGTGCTCCCTTATGGCAGTTCGATGGTCTTGTAATCTTTGGATTCTTTATAGAGCACGATCGTTTTGCCGATGACCTGCACCAATTCCGCTTTGGCTCCCTCGGCAAGTTCCTGCGCGATTTCCCGAGGATCTTCAAGGCAGTTGTTCAATACGGATACTTTCAGCAGCTCACGCTTCTCAATCGCCTCGGAAATATGGCGGATCAGATGCTCGTTGCTTCCTCCCTTGCCTACCTGGAACAGCGGATCCAGATGGTGCGCAAGGGAACGTAAATGTCGTTTTTGCTTTCCTGTTAACATGCTTGGTCATTACTCCTTAAATATTCAATTATTAAATCCAACGGATTGGTCGAAAGCTATATTGTAGCTTTTGCTTCACCATTAATCAATAAACAAGATGCACCGGTTCAGGCTTGAAAGCTGCTCAGAACCGCTTCCTTCATGGCCTGCACAGGTGCCGTCAATCCCGTCCAATACTCCAGTGCATACGCGCCCTGGTTGATAAACATCCCAAGTCCGCCATGCACAGTGCATTGCCGCAACTCACCTTGCCGGAGAAGCTCCGTCTTCAGCGGGTTATAGATCAGATCGCTGACCACGATCCCTTCCGGAATGTGCCCTTGAGGGATAGGAATCTCCGAAATCCGGGGAAACATGCCTACAGAGGTTGTGTTGATAATGACATCCGCTGTAAGCAATGCCTCTTCGGCATAATCTTCACCGTATCCCCTCAAGTCGGCAAGCGAGCTCCATTCCTCAGCCAACGCCAGCGCTTTGGCGGCTGTCCGGTTCACGATCGATATCGTCTCGGGCTTTTCGCCGATAAGGGCATAAATGATACCCCGGGCAGCGCCTCCGGCTCCAAGGACAACAATGCGCTTCCCTTTGAGGTCGGGACACGCTTCATCCTTCAATGAACGAACATATCCGATGCCATCCGTATTGTAACCCTTTAGGGTGCCGTTGTCATTGACGATGGTATTGACGGCGCCGATCTGCCGCGCCCCTTCATCAACGACATCCAGATACTTCATAACCTCCACCTTGTGGGGGATCGTAACGTTTACGCCACGAAACCCCAACGCTTTCACAGCCTGGATCGCTTCCCCTAATCCTTCCGGACGTACATGAAGCGGCACATAGGCGCCCGATAACCCCAGTGCGGTTATGGCCGCATTATGCATGGCCGGCGATTTCGAGTGGCCGATGGGATCCCCCATAACGCCAAGGAGCAGGTAATCACGCTCGATCCATGAATTCTCTTTCATTTCTCCTCCGCCTCTCCCGCCATAAGCCAATGGTGCACCTATGGATGAGTCACTTATATCAAGGATGGACGCGACAGAACTTTGATTCCTTTCGGTGCATGAACCGCTACAAGCGCACCCTGTTCACCGTTGATCTTGATCCAGCCGAGGCCGGATATAAACACGTCTTGGCGCGTTCCCTTCGGTATACGGATTTCATGTCTTGTCCATTCCGGTAATTCCTCAAGCCGTTCCTTAGTCGGGGGCGAGAGGAGCTCTCCGGCATGCTCCTCAAACAACGAATCCGCCCGTTCCAGCTTGGTCCGATGAATGCCTAATCGGCCGCTGATGAAGCAAGTGAAGGATTGATGCTCCCCTTGCAAAAAGTCAAAGCGGCCAAAACCTCCGAAGAACAGGGTCTGACCCTCGTTCAGCTGGTATACCATCGGTTTCAACGGATTCTCCGGCATCACTGTCCCCAAATCCTCACGGCTGACTACCTCGCTATAGCGCCAAGGGTATACGATGCCCGGCGTATCAATAATATACCGGCCATCATCCAGCGGGATATTGACCATATCCAATGTCGTTCCCGGATAACGGGAAACGGTCAACTCCTGATCCAGATCACTGTAGTCGCGGATCAAACGGTTGATCAAGCTGGATTTGCCTACGTTCGTGGCTCCAACTACATATACGTCACGGTCGCCTCTGTGCTGCCCGACCATCTCCAGCAGCCGCTCGAAGCCTTGATTCTTCTTCGCGCTGCAGAGCACTATATCTTCCGTTCTCAGGCCATGCTCCTTGCACTGCTTCTGCACCCAATTCAGAACCTTGTTCCAATTGGTAACTTTCGGCAGAAGGTCTGTTTTATTAACAGCCAAAACGACAGGGTTATTGCCGACAAAACGCTGCAGTCCTGAAATGAGACTTCCTTCAAAGTCAAAGAGGTCCACAATATGAATAACAAGCGCATTCTTGCCGCCAATTTGTCCGAGCAGCCGTAAAAATTCGTCCTGATCTACGGTTACCGAGGATGCTTCATTATAATTCTTGATCCGGAAACAGCGCTGGCAAATGACCGGTTCACGGTCCCAGGCCTTCTCCGGCAAATAGCCGGGCTTGTCCTGTGCTGCACTCTGAAGCGGTATGCCGCAGCCGCTGCACTTCTTGATGTCTCCGCCTGTAGGCAACGTCATGATTTCGGTTCCTCCTCCATCCATAATCCTTTTTTGCGTAAACGGGTCAATGCGATGCGTTCCACCCGGCGATTAACCAGACGGGTAAACCATCCCTCATCGCTGATTGCGATAGGCATAACCAGAACCGTATACAAACCGAGGCGATTCCCGCCATATACATCAGTCAGCATCTGGTCACCGACAACCACCGTTTTATCCGGAGTGAGCTCCATCATTTTCATGGCTTTGCGAAACGGAGTATTGCTGGGCTTACGGGCTTCGTGCACATATTGGATATCCAGCGGCGTCGCAAATTTGGACACGCGTTCGAGCTGGTTGTTCGAAACAATGATGAGCTGAAAGCCAAGCTCCTTCACTCTTTTGAACCAAACGACCAGTTCCGGTGTCGCCAGCGGAGCCTTTGCACCAACGAGGGTGTTATCCAGATCCGTAATGATTCCACGATACCCCTGCTCATATAATTCTTCTAGGTTAATATCAAAAACCGTATTGACACGGAGCTTTGGGATTAACATTTCAAACAAGTTCGTCACCTCAATTTCATACGAAAAACTATACCATATTCCGGTTCCTTAGTAAAAATAATCACGAGCCTTTTTCATCCTTCATACCGCGTAATCATCATGACCAGCAAAAGACCACCCGGCAGCTCAGGAAGAGAGCCGGGCGGTCTTGAAATTACTGGATATCAGAGCACGTATCCATATCGAGGTATCCTGATATCGCAAGAACAACCACCACTATGCGGTCTGTCTTCCTGGAATTACGGCGACAGCCGTTTTTCATGCACAATTCGAATCTTTTTTATAGACTTCTTCAGTTTCTCGGCATCATTTTGAACGGAACGCCACTGCTCCTCCTGCACTTCAGCAGGACTGTAACGTGCAGCCTCGAATTGCTGCAGCAGCGGTCTCATTTCGGATTCCAGCGCAGGATGTGCTTGCAACCAGCGCTTCACCGACTCACGAAGCGTTTCATGTTCCTGGCGTACCAATCCCTTGCGGTGCACGGAACGAATCCAGCGTTCGGTTTCGGCAATGACTTTATCCGCTGCCGTCAGCGGCTTGCCTGCACGAATGCGCGCTCCTGCAAAACGCAGGCTGATACGCATTCTCCACAAAATATACAGAATCCACAATACGATTACAACCGCGGCAGCCGTTACAATCATTTTGACCCACCCGGATTGTTTATCATTAGAGGCGGAAGCAGGAGTGGTTTCATCCTCTGCACTCTCTTCTTCTTCAACGTCTTCCTCAATGACCGGCTCGGCATCTGTGTCGGCTGTCAGGATGGGCATGCTAAATCCCGGCGTTGCTTCAATCGGAACCCATCCGTACTCACCGAAATATACCTCCACCCAAGAATGGGCGTCTGACATTCGTTACGGTATAGTTCCCTGGCTCAATCGGGGTTTGACCATCCATCGGCATGTATTCCGAAGCCGTCAGGCTGCCGGGAGCATAACCCTTTACCCAGCGTGCTGGGATATCAAGGGACCTTGTCATCATGACAAGCGAGGTAGAAAAGTAATCACAATATCCTTCCTTGACCTCAAACAGAAAACCATCCACGAAATCATCGCTCTTCTTGCGGGTAAGGTCAGGGGTGTTCGTATAGGTATAGTTGCTTGTTAGATATTGTTGCAAAAGCATAACCTTCTCATACGGAGTATCTCCTTCAGCCGTAATTTCCTCAGCCAGCGTTGTGACGCGTTCCGGGAAATTTCTCGGCTTCTGGATATAGGCATCGTCCATAGAGCCGGAATACAACTGATCGTATGTTCTTGTGCTCAGCTCATCAATAGGAATAACCGGCACTTCAGAGGTTAAGGTATAACTCTTCGGATAATCTGCATCCCGGACATCATCCAGATGCATTTCCGCGCCTTCCATCTGCCAGCGGAGCCGCCCCGGATCAATATCTTCATCCAGACCCTCCAGCTGCTTAACAGAGTATGCACCGAACAATACGGGGTACACCGTATCACTCAGCATCGTCACTGATTGCTCCAGTTTCTTGGTGGATAGTGATCCGTTCGATTCACCCGGCAGTTCCTCGCCGATCTCTACGCCTGTACCGGAACGCCGGCTGCTGGCTCCGTCTGCCCAACCTGTGCCGGAATACACCGCTCTGGTCTCGCCGCGCCAGTAGCTGCGTTCATCCGAGGTGATTGACATCACCGGTGAGTAGTCGAAGTTAAAGCCGCCGCCAAGATCATTGTCCTCTCTTCCGTAACCGGACATGCTCTCTGATGAAGACTCGATAAGAGTTCCGGTTCCGGTTGTACTGCCCGTGGACAGCGGCACCCCGCTCCATTCCCTCCATGCCGTATAAGGATCTGTTAATGTCGGCTGCACATGAGGCATATTCACGCCAGCTACAATAATCAAAGAGAATATAACCAAAATGTTAGCAATAATCTTAAACGGGTATTTTGATAAGTTGATCCAGCCCTGAGGAAACCGTCTGCGGAACCGGTTGAAATGGCTGGAAACAAGCCAGCCCATTCCGGCTCCGACCACCCAAGCGATCTCATCCCACAGCACAATTTTTGTAAAGGAATCCAGCACGGCAAAGCTGATGACATTCAGCCCGACAATAAAAAGGACGCGTCCTTTGGTTTTGGCCCAGTGTGCAATGAACAGGAAAATCGCCCAGGCAGCGACAGCGAACCATAAATAGGGAAAGAGATACATGATTTCTTCAGCCAAAACACTTTCACTTGTCATGACAGGAACCGGATTGCCGTAAGACTTCAGCAAACTGTACACGCAATAGAGAATCAAAACAAACTGTATCAGCAGCCTGTAGCCCTGTTTAATGGGAAGCAGGGCTTCAATGACAGCCGTGATGGTTAACGCCGCTATGACAATGGCCGTCGTTTCCGAGAGCCAGATCGTTTCGGTGAAGGATACCCACTGCATGCCCATGATCCAGAGCCAGAGCATCGCCAATGTACTGAAGAAGGTCGTGGACAGTTTATCCAGCCATAGTCTCATCAAACACCACCTCCAAGCGCAGCCGGAAGCTCATCCAGCGAGGAAACCGAATAACTCGATATGCCCCGGGATTGAAGGAGCGATATGGATTCATCCTGCCGCTTCTTTTCGTTCGGGTTATGAATTTGCAGAAAACAAGGGTTCATCCCCCTGGTTTCAACCCAGCGCATAATCTCGGATGCTTCCTTGCCACTCATCGGACTGATCAACAGGAACAAGGCGCCTTTGGGAAAATGACGATAGGACTTCTCCAGGGAAGCGATCAATTTGCCCTTTCGGTTATAATCCACATCAACCAAATGCTGAATCATCCGCATCCGTTCGCCCGCATGGTCGGCGGGAGCGAACATTTTGGCTTCCTGCGTGGTTGTGAACAGACCTGTACCCGCATGCTCCTTGGCACCATATTCAATCAACGACGCCGCTGCCGATACAGCGAGCTCAAACTGCTGGGCGTTATCAAACCCTTCTGCGGTGCAATCCAGAACGATCATCGTCTTCGGAAAGGATTCATGCTCGAATTCCTTCGACTTCCAGGAGCCGGTCTTTGCCGTAGCGTTCCAGTGAATCCGGGAGATCCGGTCACCATATACATAATCGCGGACTCCATTGATCTGCGTTGTTTCCCGTCTTGAAGCCGATATCGTTGTATGCGTGCCGCCTAATCTGGAATTCCGAATGTTTCGATGCCACTTGGGGATATAGATGGTTCTCGGCAATACGCGAAAATCCGTCTGAACTTCAATCCGTCCCTTGTGCTCCATTAAGCCGAAAATATCTTCGCTTATGCATTCCGTTTTGGAAAAAGCATACCGCCCCCGCTCAAGCGGCGGCGTCTGGAATACAAGCTTGCCTGTACCGCGAAGGTTCGGAATGATGCTGTCCTCGAATGACCAGGAGTCGCCGTTATGCCTCTGCAGCACTTCACGTACAATCATGTATGGCATAGGCAGCAAGCCTGGAACATGAACCTCCAGCTTCACGCGAACCTGTTCACCGGCATGAAGCTGCTCTCCAGCACGCTCCGACCCGCCCAGTACGCTGCGCTGCGCTTTGACTCGATTGACACCGCCAAAGCCAGCACCGATCAGATATATCGTCAGGAGGCTCACCATCGAGAACAGCATGAGCGAGGTTTTGCCTCCTTGAAACAAAACGTACATAAGACACAGGCACCATACCGCCAACACCGCTGCCAGTCTGGACGGCTGCATGCCATTCAAAAATAACGAAACCGCACGGCGCATGCCTATTTCCCCATTTGTACAGGCACTTTGACCTGACGCAGTATAAACTCAAGCACCGATTCCGGACTCGCATTGTCGAGTCTGGCTTCCGGACGCAGCATGATCCGGTGCGAAAGTACGTACGGAGCAAGCGTCTTGACATCATCAGGCAAAACATAATCCCGCTCGTTCAAGAAGGCGTAGGCTTTGACCGCGTTCATGAATGACAGGGTTGCCCGGGGGCTTGCGCCCAGCATAACGGAAGGATGTTCACGCGTCGAGCGGGTGATATTCAGCAGGTAGTCGGCAACAGGCTCGCCGATGAAGACGTCCCGAATTTCACGCTGAATGGCGGAGATTGTATCCATATGTGTTACCGGCTGCAGCTTGTCCGCCAGCTGTCCGTCACGTGAACGGTACATCAGCTGCTTCTCCGTTGCGGCATCAGGGTAACCCAGGCTGAGTTTTAACATAAACCGGTCCAGCTGGGCCTCCGGGAGCATGTACGTACCTTCAAAATCGATCGGGTTCTGGGTAGCGCACAGCATGAAGGGATGGGGAAGTTCGTGGGTCGCCCCGTCCACCGTTACACTGCGCTCCTCCATCACTTCAAGCAGAGCCGATTGCGTCTTGGTGGTAGCTCGATTTATTTCATCCGCCAGCAGAATATTGGTCATGACCGGGCCTGGACGGAAGTAGAACATTTCGTCACGAGGGTGGAATACCGAAACCCCTGTTATATCACTCGGGAGAATGTCCGGATTGCACTGAATGCGGCGGTAGTCTCCCTGCATGGATTTAGCTAATGCTTTGATCAATTGGGTCTTTCCTGTGCCGGGCACATCTTCGATCAGAACATGTCCGCCGGCGAGCAGCGCCGTAAGGAGCAATTGGATCTCAAATTCTTTGCCTAGCAGGCACGACTCCAGATTGGTTCGTACCGAGGTAATGATTTTCATGGATTCTTGGCTTACGGGCATGTATGACTAACCTCCTGTAAGGGAATAAATACTTAATTTAGTACTATTGTACATGATCGAAGTCCCGGAGTACATTCGAAGAGATATTTTGGTTATTAACCTGTTTACAGGTCCGCATAAACAGGCAAAAGACCCTGGTACAGTACCAGGGTCTTGCAAACCGCATCATATGGCTTATCCCTTCGGACGGACGAACAAAGCTGCAAGAAAAGAGAAAATGATCGCTGAGGATATCCCTGCACTCGTTACTTCGAATATCCCCGTCACGACCCCGATCCAGCCGTCCCTCCCCAGCTCCGTTAAGGCGCCGTGAACAAGGGAATTGCCAAAGCTGGTGATAGGCACCGAGGCTCCGGCTCCGGCAAATTTGACAAGCGGTTCATATAACCCGAAACCGTCAGCAACGGCTCCGGCCACCACTAAAGTACTCATCGTATGTGCCGGTGTCAGCTTGATAACATCCATCATAATTTGCCCAATAACGCAAATCAGACCGCCTATAATAAAAGCCCACAGAAACTGCATAACATTATCCTCCCATCTCTAAGGCTACGGCATGAGCAATACACGGAATGCTCTCGCCCTGCTGGTACGAAAGCGGCGACAGCAGAGCCCCGGTAGCCACAATCAGCACCTTTTTTAATTCGCCTTTGCGCATCCGTTTCAAGATATGGCCGTATGTGACTACAGCCGAGCAGCCACACCCGCTGCCTCCGGCATTCACATATTTCTGTTTCTCCAAGTCGTAGATCATCAACCCGCAATCGGCAAACACCGTACCGTCCATGATGACATCATTCTTCTTCAGAAGATCCTTGGCGATGGGAAGCCCCACCGAGGCCAGGTCACCGGTGACAATCAAGTCATAATCCTTCGCCTGCCGGCCTGTATCCTTAAAGTGCTTGGTAATCGTATCTGCTGCCGCAGGAGCCATTGCCGCCCCCATGTTGAACGGATCCTTAATACCCAGGTCCACAACCTTGCCGATGGTGGCATAGGTGACCGCAGGGCCATCCCCCTTGTCCGAAACAACGGAGCAGCCTGCTCCCGTAATCGTATACTGCGCATAGGGCGGCTTCTGTGATCCGTACTCCGTCGGATAGCGGAACTGCTTCTCCACCGTGCAGTTATGGCTTGCCGTTCCGGCCATCACATACTTGGCTCCTCCCGAATCCACCAGCATCGAGGCGACGGCCAGACTTTCCATGGAGGTGGAGCAAGCACCAAATACGCCGATATAAGGCACACCCATCTGTCTGGCGGCAAAAGAACTGCTGATGATCTGGTTCATCAGATCCCCGCCCACAAAAAACTGCAGCTGGTCCTCTTTGATGCCCGCCTTCTCCACTGCTTTTCTGGAAGCATCCTCAAGCAGCTTCCGCTCGGCCTTTTCCCATGTTTTTTCATTAATTTCGATATTGTCATACACAAAATCAAAATCATTCGCCAGCGGTCCCTCGCCTTCCTCCGGTCCTACAATGGTTCCCGTGCTGATAATGACGGGTTTATTCTCGAACTGCCAGGTTTGGCCAATCACCTTCATTGAATGTTACCTCCCTTCGATGCCAAAAATGGCATAGATGACACCGATAATAAACGCAGCAACGGTACCAAACACAATGACAGAGCCTGCAAGTTTAAACATGCTGGCCCCCACGCCTAGAACCAGGCCCTCTGCCCGATGCTCCAGCGCTGCGGAGCACATGGAGTTGGCAAACCCCGTAACCGGCACGGCACTGCCTGCCCCGGCCCACTGCGCGATTTTGTCATACACGCCGAAGCTGGTCAGGATGACCGACAGTATAATCAGCACGGCAACCGTCGGATTGCTTGCTTCGGTTGAAGTCATATCGAATACGGACATAAAAAACCGCTGGATACACTGGCCGATCAAACAGATCAAACCTCCGACCAAAAAAGCGCGCAAACAATTTTTAAGGATGGCGCGGGGAGGTTCGTGCTTTTTGGCAATGGCCTGATATTCCGCCGAGCTCATGGTGGTGATATCGGACTTGGACTTTTGATTAGAGCCGGACATTTCAAAACACCTCCGCTTGAATTAAGTATGGAATTTCATGAAGCGCCGAAGAGACACTATGGATATCACTCGATATCATTATGCTTTGAATGAACTTCCTTTATGTTTGGAAAATCATCCTTCTCATGATGAGGCACAGCTTGTCCCCCAGCATATGGAGAATCCGCACGAAAATCAGCCTTCAGGAATACGACCTGAAAGCTGAAAGAAGTCTCGCTGCCATTATGCTTAAGGTTGTCATTATATAAGAATGAACTTCAGCAAAATGACGAGTAGGATGAACAGGACCATAATGAGCAGAAGTTCTCTGACTTCGGCATGATGGTCGTACCAAACAACCCCATGGTGGTTCATATTCTGCCCCTTCCCCCGACTGACAAAATTTCACTTGTTTTCCTATCATCCTATTCCTATCCCACGTACAGGGTGCTTGTCATTTACTTTTTATTTGGAGTATCTTGCACGGCGCCGGTTTTGTAGACTTTTCAGATATATAGGGGCATACTAGAAAAGTAAAACTCATACATACCTTTTCAAAAGGAGCGATATTCGTTATGAATGAATCAACATTGGAATTATTTCGAACACTAACGGAGTTTCCGGCTGCGCCGGGCTTTGAAAGAGAACTTCGTTCATGGGTGAAGGATGCCCTCTCTCCATATACAGATGAGTTCGTGCAGGATCGCCTGGGCAGTCTGTTTGCTGTTCTCCGCGGAAACGATGAAGGGCCAAAAGTCATGGTAGCCGGCCACATGGACGAAGTTGGATTCATGGTCACCGGCATCACCGAAGCGGGCATGGTCCGTTTTCAGCCGCTAGGCGGCTGGTGGGGCCAAGCGGTCCTTGCGCAGCGCCTGCAAATTATTACAGATAAGGGCGCGGTTGTCGGCGTTGTCGGCTCCATTCCTACTCATCTGCTGGATGAAGCACAGCGCAGCAAACCTGTCGACATCAAAACGATGTATATTGATATCGGTGCGGACAACAAAGCGGAGGCCGAATCGTTTGGCATCCGTCCCGGTCTGCAAGTGGTTCCGATCTGTGAATTCACCCCGCTGGCCAATCCCAAAAAAATCATGGCCAAAGCATGGGATAACCGCTATGGCGTAGGCCTGGCCATTGAGCTTGTGAAAGCTCTTCACGGCGAGAAGCTTCCAAACACGGTATATGCCGGTGCGACGGTTCAGGAAGAGCTGGGGCTGCGCGGGGCGCGCACTTCGGCAAACCTGATTCAGCCGGATATTTTCTTCGGACTGGATGCCAGTGCTGCAAACGACATGATGGGTGACAAGAGCCAGTTCGGTCAATTGGGACAAGGCGCGCTGCTCCGCATCTTCGATCCAACGATGCTGACTCACCGCGGAATGGTGGAATACGTTCAAGATACCGCGGAGACCAACAAAATCAAATACCAGTATTTTGTCTCTCCGGGCGGTACCGACGCTGGCCAAGTACATCTTAGCGGCATCGGTGTTCCATCCACCATCATCGGCATTTGTTCCCGCTACATCCACACTTCTTCATCCATCATCCATACCGATGATTATGAAGCAGCTAAAGAACTTCTGATCAAGCTTGTTAAAGGTCTTGATCGCTCGACGCTCCAGACGATTCTGGACCGCGCATAAGCGATATCAGTTCAAGGAAGCCCCTGCTGGCTTTCAAAGTATATATTTCTGATTATGTTAAATAAGGGTATCCTGCATCGTCTTGATCAGACCGCGGGATACCCTTTTTTTCCTCATGTTCACACTATGAAGACAGCGTCTCTTTATGCCTTGCCAAACGAAAGGAGATAATCATCGTTAAATAGACGATGACCACCAGCACCGTGTTCAGCACAAAAATCATGCGAAATCCGGTCAATCCTCCTGCCGCCTGGCCTGGAAGCGCCAGCATGGCACCGCCAGCCGCCGTCCCAAACATCATGCCCAGATTCCGCGACAGCGCCAGAATACTGCTGATCAAGCCGAGATCGCTCTTGGATGTTCGGCTCATCACCAGAGAATTGTTTGGAGGCGTAATCAGCCCCATGGAACCGCCGAGCAGTACAATCAGGAGAATCAAAAAGAATATGGGGTAGGCAGGCGATACAAAGCCCAGTACGAGTAATGCCGTCGTCATAACCAGCAGACCGGCCGACAGCAGCGGAAATGTCCCCAGCTTGTCCGACAGATTGCCGCTCAAGGGAGAGAATATGATCAGCGACAACGGATAACCCATCATGATCAGCCCTGCCGTCGCAGGCTCAATGCCAAGCTCACTCAGCAGGAATACTGGGAGTACAAGCTGGGCCGAGAAAGCCGCCATATAGGAAATGATGGTAATGATAATCCCCACGCTGATGCCCGCATCTCGGAACAGATCCAGCTTCATGAAGGGCAGCCGCCCTTTCCCTTGCCGTTCCCAGCGTGAGGACAGACACCACCCGATGAAGGAAGCAGCGCCCACCCCAAACAGAATGAACAGTACCGCAACCTGCCATGAGCTCCAGCCCCACTGAGCGCCCAAATTCACAGCCGTAACCAGACCAGTCAATGATATGGCAAAAAGGGCAGCCCCAGGCACATCCAAACGGCTTTCCGACCCTTCCGGTTTGTCCTTCGGTATGAACCGCTGAGCAAACATCCACGCAACCAGCGACAGCGCCGTCAGCAGCCAGAAATTGCTTCGCCAGCTGAACCATTGGATCAATATACCGCCAAGGCTCGGACCAATCATGGAGCCTGCTGCAACAAACGTGCTGATCAGCCCGAGCGCTTTGCCTCGCTGCTCCTTGGGAAACACAGAAATGATCAAAGCCATATTGGTGGCCTGGTACATGGCCGCCCCTATACCTTGAAGAATGCGGGAGGATATCAGTCCGTTTAATGAAGGCGACACGGCACAGCAGATAGCCCCGGCCATAAAAATAAAATAGCCGATATTGTGAATTTTCCGTCTGCCCAGCATATCGCCGAGCTTGCCCATCACAGGCAGCAATATGGAAATCACAAGCAGGTAAGCCGTGACGATCCATTGGGCTGTTGGAATAGTTGAATCAAAGGTTCTTGCAATGTCTACAAGCGCAATGTTGAACATGCCGGCTGACAGATTGGACAGAAATGCTCCTAAACAAATGGTGTATTGAACGATCATCCTCGATCTGTTATTCACGCAGGCCTCACCAGCTTTATTCATGAATTTGTGCATGCGAAGAGAGGACCCTCACAGAAAAAGCTCCCGCATGCGGAGAGCTTCATTCTGCCTGGATCATGCACTCAGACAACCTAACGCGCGGTCGTCTGAGCCGCCGACATCGGCCTTACTGATTCATCTGGAATCTTATCCATCCAGATATCAATCACATGCTGCACCCCACTAACTTTCCCGAAATACCCTTCAATATTCTCGAGTGTCATATCATGGGCGCTTTGCGAATACGATGCGCAGGCATCCGCTACAAGCACGATATGATAATCCAGCATAAAACCGTCCCTGGCAGTGGATTCCACGCAGACATTGGTGCTGACTCCCGTCATGATTAACGTTTCGATTTTCAGCGTTTTCAACACGGAATCCAGCCTTGTATTCACAAAAGCGCTGTACCGGTGTTTATTGACAATGATGTCATCCTGCTCCGGAGCAACCTCATAGAACTCGGCTCCCCAGCTCCCCCTCCGGCAGACATGGGCCGACCGTCCCGAGGACCTGGTAGTCCAGGCGTCGGAATCCGTTGCTTTCTCATGGAGTGTCTGAATGAAAATGACGGGCACATGAAACTCCCTGGCGGACTGAAGCAGCTTATGCAGCTTCGGCATCATCTCTCCTACCCCGCTAACATCGCAGCCCGCTCGGGGCAGCGCTCCCTCCGGATGACAATAATCATTCTGCACATCAACCACGATCACCGCCGCTTTGCTCTCAAGCATCAGCTGATTCAAAGATTTCATCGCGACTCTCCCCTTCCGATTGTGTATTTGAAAGAATGAACCCCATCATTTACTTCTTGGCATTGTTCACAAACTGCATGTCCACAAGGGCATCGTAGGAATAATCCCCCTTGAATATCCCCGTTTCGATCATGACATCCATGTCATGTTTCAGCGCGTCTTCCGAGATCAGCCCGTCCAAACTCCATAAATTGTCTTCATAAGCCCGGTCCAGCGCCGCTTGAATCGCATCATCGGAAAGCGTCGGGAATTCGGCCTTCAAATTCTTCTTCGCCAGTTCTTTATCGCTCTGAACAGCTCCAAGCGCTTCGATGATGGCGTCTGTAAAGCTTTGAACGGCTTCTGCATCCTTCTCGATTGTGGACTTCCTCACACTGAGCACCGAATACGAGAAATCACCCAAATCATGAAACTTGTAAAACGGCTCCTCCCACACATTCTTCGATATCCCGTCGCTAATCTGCGGCTCCGCCCCATTGGCGATATCGGCAGCCCCTTGCTGAACCATCGTCACGACCGTGGAGCCGTCTGCCGGCTCAAGCAGCTGCACGTCCTTCTCCGGATCCAGACCAAGCTGAATCAGCAGATAGCGGGTTAACAGATTGGGCGTACCGCCATGGCGCCCGGCATTGATCTTTTTTCCTTGTAAGAAAGCCTTCAGGTCCTCGGGAGAATGGCTGGCGGGTGCGGTGCCTTTCTTAGCCATTAAATACACATTCGCCCGGTTGACAACGTTGACGACAGAGATGATCGGATCGGAATTGTTGTTGTTAGCCAAGGCGTTGGACTCCGTCCCGCCAATGACGCCCCAAGCATCGCCGCTGACCACGGCGGTTACATGCGCACCTCCCGCGGCTTGGATGACCTCGACATCCAGCCCCCTTTTCGCAAAGAAACCTTCGCGCTGGGCCACATATAGAGGAAGATAGCCTGTCGAATGGAGCGGCTCGGCGATCACGATTTTCTTCAGCTTACCCTCGCCGGAGGCGGAGGCGGTGTCATTCTTCTCATTGCCGCAGGCTCCCAGCAGACTTGTGATCATGACAAGTGCGAACAATAGTGAAAGCTTCCTCATTTTACGGTTCATATGAATTCCCCTTTTATATAGAAATAATAAGTTCGATTTCTGTCTATTGTTTGGTCAAGCCCTTGGACAACCATTTCTCTATGACGACTACTCCCCAGTACATCACCATGGACAGCAGCGACAAGACAACTACGCCCACCCACACGAGATTAATATCGAGTATGGTCCCCGCATACATGATCATCCGGCCGACACCCTGGCTTGAAGCGATAAACTCACCCACGATGGCTCCTGCCAGCGCAAGGGCAATGTTAATCCGCAAACTGCTGATAATCCAGGGCATGGACCATGGGACAACGACCTTGGTGAAGACCTGATGCCGTTTGGCGCCCAGGGAATACATCAGCTTTTCCATATCAGGGTCCACGCTCTTTACACCGCTGTATGCGGAAAGCGCAGAAACGACAACCGTCATGGAGAAAGCGAGAGCCACCTTGGAGAAGAATCCAATTCCCAGCAGAATGACGAGTACCGGAGCCAGGGCAAGCTTGGGCATGGCATTCAGAATGATAAGATACGGCTCGCTGATGCCTGCATACGATCTCGACCACCAGAACGATAATCCAAGCAGCGCTCCAAGCAAGGTTCCGAACACAAAGCCGAGGATCGTCGAGCCGGATGTGTACGTAATGTCCCTCAACAGAGTCCCTTCGGCCATTTGAGTCCAGGTCGTGCCAAGAATGGCGCTGGGGCTGCTCCAATAATAGGAATCCAGCAGACCGATCCGGGTGAACACCTCCCATACCAGAAAAATAAATACAGCCACAGCGGCGCGTCCCCAGACGATCCGGCGACTCCTGCGGCGCTCCATCGCCTCTTCATCCAGGATGTACGGTACAACCTCCGGCCGTTTGGATGATCCGGTCACCGACTCCGCCGGTGCCACGGCGTGTACAACAAATGCCTCTTTACGTGCAGTTTCCATCGCTATCCCTCCCTCTTCGATGCTTGTCGCTTACGATATTTGCTCTTCTTCATGCCCGGCCGACAATAAATCCATCAGATGATGCTTCAGCTCCATAAATGCAGGAGACGTCATGTCTTCCGTTTTGCGCGGACGTTCCATCGTTACCGTAATTTTGGATTTGATTCGCCCCGGTCTGGAAGAGAACACATAGATATCATCCGACAAATAAATCGCTTCATCGATGTCGTGGGTAACAAACAGAACCGTCTTTCCAAAATCCTCCCAGATCTGCAGCAGCCAATTTTGCATAGTCAGCCGGGTCTGTGCGTCCAATGCGCCGAACGGCTCGTCCAGCAAAATAATATCCCGGTCGTAGAGCAGCGTTCGCAGCAGAGCGGCGCGCTGTTTCATTCCTCCCGACAGCTCCCTCGGATAATGCTTGTCAAAACCCTTCAACCCATACTTCTCCATTAAGGGCAGGGCCCTTTCCACGGCTTCCTTGTAGGGGACGCCTCTAACCTCCATGCCCAGAATGATATTGTCGAGGATCGTGCGCCAAGGCAGGAGCATATCCTTTTGCAGCATGTAACCCACGTAACCGGTTTTGCCCACGATGTCCTTCCCATCAGCCAGCACTCTTCCCGTGGACGGCGGCATCAAGCCGGCGATAATGTTAAACAGGGTTGATTTGCCGCACCCGCTGGGACCGATAATGCTAACAAAGCGCCCTTCCTCAATCGACAGACTCGTCTCCCGCATGGCAGCAATTTCTTCCCCATTTCTGCGGAACCATTTGCTGACACCCGAAATTTCAATTTTGTGAGTCATACCCCTTCCTCCTTCATTCTGATTTCATGATTTTTCAGAAATACCAAACATTTATTTTCAAAAGCGGATAAAAAAAATCGCCAGTCCAGCCCCAATCTATGCACATACGTGCATGCTTGGTACCAAACTGACGATCGGCCCGCTCTCTACTTAGAGTTCCGGCATGTCGTTCAGATATGTTTCTACATCCTTCTCCAAGAATACGATGGTACCGGAGTATTCGGTCTCTGCATCGTAGTCTTTAAGAATGGAGATGATTTTAAATTGAAATTGCGCTTCGAGACAGGTTTTAATCTCCTGTTTGAATACCTGAAATAAAAGATGGTCCAACTGCCGGGTAGAGAGGGGGTAATTCTCATCCAGCAGTTTGAGGACGGGGACTCTACTATTCCTCGATACAATGATGATTTTGTTGCCGACGAAATCGACTTTTTGCTGCTTTACACCCACGTTAAATATTTTCTTATTTATCGCGTTGTAAACCCTCAAAAGATCCTGTTTGAGTTCGCCTGCTGTCGTCATTGTCCAACATCCCTTTGTGTAAATTTTCATTACATTGACCGGGGTAGGTATAGGGTGTTTATCGAGTTTTCTCTGTCCTTGGGTATAATTATAGGCGATTACAGACACTTGTCAATACAATAACGTCAAAAAAGTTACCAAAAATCAATTTTATGTTAAAATATATAACATTAATATGACGCAATTTCATTTCTCTACCTTAGCTCTACTCTGTTCTTGTTTCATAGATTGTTAGAGATATCCACTGATTCGGCTAGGCCCTGTGCCCTCTTCTATTCCCCGTTAAAAATCCGCTCCAGGAACAAAACCGCCTCCCGCTTCTGGTATTCATTGACTTCATGGCCCGAGAACGGGTAGTCCCTGATTTCTTTATTCGCCTCTATCCTGTTGTATGCGGCATATATCGTCTCAGGCATGCAAACCGTATCCTTCCAGCCCACGGATACCATGACCGGCGCCTTGATTCTGGGCGCTAAATTCAGCATGTCAAAATGCGCGAGATGCGCCAGAATATGATCCAGCTGCTCCGGGAAACGTTTGATGTACTGGGCGATTTCGGTCAGGGAGCTGACCGAATACAGAATTCCGTAATCCATTCTGCACATATTGGGAATGTCTGCTACGATGGCTGAAACCTTCGCATTCAGAGCCCCTGCGAGCAGCGCCAGACCTCCGCCTTGACTCCCGCCAACCACGGCGATTTTATCCGAGTCCACACCCGGCTGCTGCGACGCTGTTTCAACTGCCCTCACAGCATCCATGGCAATTGCCATGTAATAGGAACGATGCATATCCGTAATCCCCTGTGTCACCCAGCCCTTCACCACGCCGCTGTCCATGGACAGCAGATTTCCCGTCTCCCCGCCCTGTCCCCTGACATCAACTGCAAACACTGCGTAACCGAGCATCACCCAGTGAGCGTACCGTTCGGGAAGTCCCCGATCTCCCGAATAACCCGGGAAGGTCACGATACATGGCATGGTCTTCTTCGTTGAAATATCGCTGGCTGGCGTGATATACCATGCATGGATGGGGGTATCATCATAACCGTGATAGGTAACCTTCGATACCTTCATATGAGGAAATGGTCGTATCTTCCGGATGATTGACAATCTGCAGCGGCTTATCGTCGTAGTTCTTGAGCGCCTCCTCCCAAAACCGATTCAGTACCTGCTCGTTCATCGTTGGTTCCGGACGCAGGCTGCCAAGTTCATTCTTGCGAAGCTTAATGGTATCCATCTAGTGTTCAATCCCCTTTTCGCGTGTGAAGTAGAAGTACATGGTTAACATGATTATTCGGCAAGTGACCTGCAATCCCCTTCGATAGAATAGGAAGCAGCCCCGAACAAAAAACGGCAGGTCCTTCGATAAAGACGGAACAAGGAACGGGACGGCTACCCGTTAACCTTTTGTAAAAATAATAAAAGCTATCATAGATTTATAGAGTCGAACATATCATAATAGAAACTATGAAATAACGAGGGTTGATATAAACGAAGCACTCACCTAACCCCCAAATGACATCTTATAGCGAATGGAGACGATGAATATGCTGCAAGGTTTAACTAGCGCAGGACTCGGAAAACTTGAAAGCGATTTACAGTTTATCGAACTCGCGGCCAAACATGAGTTTCAATGTGTCGATATCGATGCCAAGGGTCTTGCAGACCGTCTTGGAGTAGAAGCGGCAGCCGATCTGCTGCAATCCCATCACTTGGAGATAGGCGCAATCGGTCTCCCCGTTGAATGGAGAGGATCAGACGAACAGTTTCTCAGCGGCCTTGAAAAACTGCCGGCAGCGGCAGCGGCTGCCAAAGCCCTGGGCTGTACGCGCTGCTGTACATATATTCTGCCTGCGACAGATGCGTCCGCAGCACATTTTATGGCGCTCGCCACAACAAGGCTGCGGGCCTGCGCCAGCATTCTCGGAGCTTACGGGATCCGATTGGCGCTGGAATTTGTAGGACCGCATCATCTGCGTACCCAACTGGAAGAACCCGTTCATCTGGACCGTCCAAGAGACTCTGGACTGGGTTGATGCAATTGCAGAACCGAATGTCGGGCTTCTGTATGATGCATACCATTGGTATACCAACGAGATGACAACCGCCGATATTCGATCGCTGCGTGCCGAGCAGATTGTCCATGTTCACATTAATGACGCCAAGGACATTCCTGTCCAGGACGTACTCGACAATGATCGGCTCTACCCGGGTGAAGGCGTCATCGATCTGCCGGGCTTCCTTACGGCCCTGAACGATATCGGTTATACCGGCCCGGTTACGCAAGAAATTCTGACCCCGTCTGCACCAACGGGAACACCGGAAGAGCTGGCAGCCAAATCACGCGAAGCCTTTAATAAAGTATTCGGCGCTGCCGGACTGTAGCGGGATCATGTGATTCGTACGGAATGACCGCAGGATAAGTAACATTATGTATGGCAATGAGCTGTTATCCAAGCTCGCGGTTCAGCCGCTGACGGAATGAATTCTCGTGTTCAGGGTACACTGAAACGGTAGTTTAAGTACCTTTTCGGGAGGCCGCAATATGAACGGGTTTGAGAAGGAAGAACGATCGGAAGCCACCGATCTGTCCACCGTTGAGTCACAGCGCAACGATCTGGCACCGGAGGAATTTCCGGAGGGACCTTATGGTTCCGATCTTCGCAGCGAATCCCTCGGCAAGAGCAGTCCGTGGCGCGCGGATCAACGCCCTCCGAATCGATTCGATTATGAGGATCGCAATCTGCACATGGGCATCAAGCGGGATTATCCCGGTGAAGATGAAACCATTCAAGCAGATCCGGGACAAGAAAAACCAGAGTAGAAACTGTATATACCAACCGTCATTCTGTGGACAAGACGGTTGGTTTTTGTCGTAACAGGGCTTGTATGTCCCGGCCGAAGAGCATAACCGCCTATAAAAATACATAAGATGGCATAAAAACCTCAATCGAACACCATGATGCACTGGCTCATGAGCCTTATCGCAATTTACCGAAGATACAGAGATAAGAAGGAGTGGGGGGAGCTGCTTATGCCAAACCAGAGGAAAAACGATGAATTCGTTATCTATGTTGTCACTTTATCCCATGTTACACGCTACATGTCCATCGAGTTTATCGGTGGATCCTGCGGCTATATCATCGCACAAAGAGCACTTCAATCCGATCTGCTTGGCATGATCGGCAGTATCCTGGCTCCGATTGCGATTCGCCGCGTGCTGCAGTGGCAGCAGCTTAAATCCGGCAATTCTCCGCACCTGAGTCTGCGCTCGCTGTCAGGTGCAAGGGAGCTAAACCCTACATAGATCAAAGCGGCGGCACCTTGGAGAGGTGCCGCCGCTTTATACTTTCCAACTTGTATTTTTGCTACCGGACAAGGTGTTTAAATTGAACTTCTGCTCAAATGCAAGTAAAAATCAAGATCTGCCTGCAGATGAGATTTCATTAAGCGCTCAGCCTCTTCAGCATCATGAGCACGGATTGCATCCACGATCTGCTGATGCTCATCAATGAGGAACGGACGTTTATGATGCACCACCGCTCTGCGAAACAGATAAATAATGGACTGCATTCGATCAATGATAAGAACAAGCTCCGGATTGCGGCTTGACTGCACAATAATATCATGGAACATCTTGTTAGCTTCCATGGTTTCGCTGACGCTCCCGCTGCGGGCCACAGCAATGCATTCCTGCAGCTGTTCCAGCGTCGCTTCATCCATATAAAATGCCGCACAACGAGCAGCAAAACCTTCGAGCAGCATGCGCACCTGAAAAATATGGCGCAAATCCTCGTCAGACGGATTCACCACCCGCTTATTCTTGATGAGACCTTCCTGCTCCAGCTTTCGGATGGACTCACGGACAGGAGTGCGGCTTACACCCAATTCCTCCGCAAGCCGTTCCTCCACCAATTTCATGCCGCCCGGCAATTCGCCGTTCAATATTCTATCCCTGATCAGCTCATAACAATGGAGATACGCCGCTTGGAATCCTTGTTTAGACATTCATTATTCCCATCCTTCGTTTACACATAGAGCATGACTTATACACCGTCCTTAAATTATAGGGGAAAGCATGGTCCATTAAAAGCTTTCTTTCAATTTTTGTATCCACTACATTTACACTTGTATCCAATAATAATATTTTTGTATACAATTTTAAATTTATTGTGTACAATTAGTTCGAATTTTAAATATCGTTATCATCTAGGAGGAACTTACATGAATATTGGATTCATAGGTCTTGGTATCATGGGTAAACCGATGGCCGCAAACTTGTTGAACAAAGGTTACAGCCTTACCGTTTATGATCTGAATACAGAGGCCATCGATCACTTAGCGCAATTGGGGGCAAAAAATGGACAATCACCTAAAGAGGTTGCAATTGAAAGCGATGTCATTATTACGATGCTTCCAAACAACGCCATTGTGAAACATGTCATTCTTGGAGAAGACGGTATCGTTCAAGGCGCTAAAGCCGGGACGGTTGTCATCGACATGAGTTCGATCTCACCGGTTGTTGCCAAGGAGGTCGCAGAGAGCCTGCAAGACCACGGCATAGAAATGCTGGATGCCCCGGTCAGCGGCGGCGAACCCAAAGCAATCGACGGTACACTGTCCGTTATGGCCGGCGGAAATGAAAGCGTTTTTGAGAAAGTTAAGCCAGTGCTCGCTTGCATGGGCAAGGACATTACGTGGGTGGGTCCCAGCGGCAGTGGTGCAACCGCCAAGCTGGCCAATCAGATTATGGTCAATGTCAATATTGCCGCTATGTCAGAGGCGCTTGTGCTTGCTGCCAAAGCTGGCATCGATATCGAAAAAATGTATCACGCTATTCGCGGGGGGCTTGCCGGGAGCGCCGTTCTTGATGCCAAGCTTCCAATGATCATCGAACGCAATTTCAAAGCCGGTGGACGCGTTGATATTAATCTGAAAGATTTGACAAATGTCATGGAGACGGCTGAAGCATTTGATATGTCCCTCCCATTGACCGAGCATGTCCGCCATATTTTTGAAACCTTGAAGGATGAAGGCAAACAGGCAAATGATCATGCGGGCATTGTCCAATACTATGAAAAAGCAGCAAATGTGGAAGTCAAAAAAATGCCGAACTAAAAATAATATCATTGTAAAGGTGGAAAATACATGTTAACAGGACCTATGCTCATCGTAGTATTCCTTATTGCGTTAGCCTTCTTGTTCCTGCTGATTATTAAATGGAAGGTAGAGCCGTTTCTGGCTCTGACCGTCATCGCATTCGGTACCGCGATTGCCATTGGCATCCCGCTCAAGGAAGTGCCGGGCATCGTAACGTCGGGATTCGGAAACACGCTGGTCGGGGTAGGCATTCTAATCGGTCTTAGGCGTCATCGTTCGGCCAGTTTCTTGGCGCTTCCGGTGCAGTTGAAAAGATTGCCGGCTCGCTTCTGAAAATATTCGGCATTAAAAATTCACCGGCCGGATTGGCCATGTCAGGTACCCTTGTTTCCATTCCGGTGTTTTTCGATGCAGCCTTCGTCATCTTAAGCGGACTGCTCAAAAGCTTGGCAACTCGAACAGGCATCTCGATTGTTACATTTGTAACCGCTCTCGGCATCGGTCTCATTACTTCCCATAACATGATTGCGCCAACGCCTGGTCCGATGGTGGTTGCCGAGAATACCGGGGCTGATCTGGGCTTGTTTATCTTGTACGGTATCCTGGTGGCAATCCCCGCAACATTAGTGGGCGGTTTTATTTACGGAATGTTTATAGGAAAACGCATCCAAACCACAGAAGAGGTCGTGGTTGCCGAGGAAGCCGAGAACAAAGCTCCGCGCAAAGAAATCAGTACCTCCTTGTCTTTCGGGATGCTGGCACTGCCCATTGTGCTTATTCTGGCTAATACCATCTCCAAAATGCTGTACCCGGGAACAGCCATAGAAACCTTCTTCGGTTTTATCGGCGATAAGAACATTGCACTGTTGATCAGCGTGTTCGCGGCTGTCATTTTCCTGCGTCCTTACATCGCGGAGGATTCGGGCAAGCTTTATTCCGAAGCTATCGCGACCGGCGGTATGATTGTGCTTATTACCGGAGCGGGCGGAGCATTCGGGGCAGTCATTAACCATAGCGGCATTGGCGACTACCTGATCACAACGATGCAAAGCTGGAGCATTCCGGTGTTGATGCTGGCCTTCATATTCTCGCAGATTCTGCGCGCATCGCTGGGCTCCTCAACCGTGGCACTCGTTACGACCTCCAGTATTATGGGGCCGCTCGTTCTCGATCTGGGTGTTTCTCCTATTTTGCTCGGACTGGCCATCTGTGCGGGCGGTATCGGTTTATCGCTTCCGAACGACTCCGGCTTCTGGGTCGTGAACCGCTTCGGCAAGCTGACAGTAACCCAGACGCTGAAGGTATGGACACTCGGCGGTTTCATCGCCGGATTGACAGCGCTCGCATCGGTGTATGTATTAAGTTTGTTCAGCGGCATCTTACCAGGACTATAACGGGCACGACTATACAGATAAAGGGTGATGAGAACCTATGAATACGAAAAAGAGAATGGCAGCAGATGTGTTGGATCACCTGCCTCGCATCGATGAAACATGGGTAAGAGCCAAACTTGCGGACGAATTGGACGGATTTGACCGGAAAATCATCGTGCTGGATGATGACCCAACGGGGGTTCAAACGGTACATGGCATTTCGGTATATACCGATTGGACAGTCAACACCATGATCAAGGGATTTGAAGAGGAGCAGTCGATGTTCTTCATCCTGACCAATTCCCGCGGCCTTGTGGCAAGCGACACAAAAGCGGTGCATCGTGATATTGCCCTTCATGCGGAAGAGGCATCTCAAGCGACAAACAAGCCATATGTGATTATCAGCCGAGGTGATTCCACCCTGCGAGGCCATTACCCGCTCGAAACGGAAACACTGAAAGACACGGTGGAGGCACAATCCGGCATCTCGTTTGATGGCGAGGTTATAATCCCCTTTTTCAAGGCAGGCGGACGGTTTACGGTTAATAATGTGCATTATGTATTGTACGGTGAAGAACTGATTCCCGCCGGTGAAACGGAGTTCGCGCGCGACCGTACGTTTGGCTACACCAAATCCGACCTGGGGGAATGGGTCGAAGAGAAAACCAATGGCGTGTATACCGCCGCGAATACAACCTATATTTCACTTCAATCCCTTCGAGCCTTGGAAATCGAGACCATCGTGGATCAGCTCATGGCAGTTGAGCATTTCAACAAAGTTGTGGTCAACGCAGCCGATGATGTAGATGTCGAAGTATTCACCATTGCACTCATTCAAGCGATTAAAAAAGGGAAACATTTCATGTTCCGAAGCGCGGCTTCCTTCACCAAGGTGATCGGGGGTGTCAGCGACAAACCCTTGCTTACAAAAGAGGAGCTTATCCAAGAATCCTCCACAAGTGGTGGGCTCATCCTGGTAGGATCGCATGTCCAAAAAACGACAGAGCAGCTGGAACAATTGAAAACCGTTGATTCGATTACATTCATCGAATTTGATGTTCACCTGGTCACCGATGCGGCTGCATTCCAGTCGGAAACCGATCGTGTCATCGCTCTAGCCGAGAGTGCTATTGCTTCCGGCAAAACAGTTACGATTTATACCCGGCGCGAGCGGCTGGATCTGGGTGAAGGCAAACAAGAAGAAGAATTGAAGCAATCCATCAAAATTTCCGATGCCGTGACCAGCATCGTGGAGAGACTGCAAGCACGCCCTCGTTATATCATTGCAAAAGGCGGTATAACGTCCAGCGATATCGGCACGAAAGGTCTCCGGGTCAAACGTGCCACGGTAGCCGGACAAATCAAACCTGGCGTGCCGGTATGGATTACCGGAGATGAGAGTTTGTTCCCCGGTATGCCGTATATCATCTTTCCGGGCAATGTGGGAACACGGGATACACTAAAAGAAACAGTCGAACTGCTGGAACGGTAGAACCTGTATTTACGTTCTGCATAAACCAAGCTAAAGCCACCTCCCTAAATGGGAAGTGGCTTTAGCTTGCTCTATATGAGAACCATGAACGTTGATCCAAGAAAAACTCCAACGGGCTGCGCCTATCGCTTCTGCTTGTAGAACTCGTGATACAGCTTCATCAGCGCCCTCTTCTCGATGCGTGACACATAGCTGCGTGAAATGCCAAGCTCCTTGGCAATTTCCCGCTGCGTCCGTTCCTCTCCGCCGGCTTCCAGGCCAAAGCGACCAATAACCACTTCCTTCTCGCGATCATCCAGTATATCGAGATTCCTATAGATCTTGCTCTTCTCAATCTTCAGCTGCACCGCATCCACGATATCATCCGCTTCTGTTCCGAGGATATCTATAAGTGTAATTTCGTTCCCTTCTTTGTCCGTTCCTATCGGATCGTGGAGGGATACGTCCTTGCGGGTTTTTTTAAGCGAGCGCAAATGCATCAATATCTCGTTTTCGATACATCGAGCTGCGAATGTGGCCAGCTTTGTGCCCTTGTTGGGCCGGAAGCTTTCAATGGCCTTGATCAGACCGATGGTTCCGATGGATATGAGGTCTTCCAAATCTTCGCCGGTGTTATCGAATTTTTTGACGATGTGTGCGACCAGCCGAAGATTATGCTCAATCAGTTTATTGCGCGACTGAGGATCGCCTTCGGCCATTCGCTGCAGATGTTTAGCTTCCTCCTCCTCAGTCAGAGGCTGAGGAAACGCGTTGTTTTTCACGTACGAAACGAGCAGGGTCAACTCTTTAATAAACAAAGCAATTGCGGTAAACAGTCCAGGCACTTTGGGACACCTCCTGCGAAGTTACAATGCAACCGGCCCTTATCGCGCTCGGTTTCTCGGTCTTCTCATTGTATGTAGGCAGCGGCCCAGAAGTGCCTGTACGGGGGAAAGTGATAAGTAAAAAACACAAGATGCAGACATATAACGGGACATATCATTACGCATTAACCATTTATGGCTTTCATAGTCGCACCAAGCTTTAAAAACGGATCCTAGGCAATGGCGGAGGCATATCAGGGCGGTTCAACTGCTCGAATAACCAATCGTAGGAATGCCTGCCGCTGATTTGATGGGCCCCCGGGAACAGATCGGTTTGCAGGTTCTCCTCAGAGCCTTCGCGCCGGTATATTTCCCTGAGCCGATCAACTGCAGCGTTAAAACCGGCAGCGGGAAATATCGGATCATGCGTTCCAGACTCCAGAAACAAGGGCCTGGGAGCCATCAGCCCCAGCCATTCGGGCAGCTCGGCATGATTCAGAATACCGGGGATGTAATTGCACACGCAGTGGCGGATTTCCATGATACTGTCCTTGAAGGTGTTAGGATACCCAGCCAGCACAGCGGCCCGGATTCGTTCATCCAGCGCCGCGCACAGGAACGAGATCAGCCCGCCGCCCGAAAAACCCATAATGCCGATTCTGCCTGGCTGAACCTCGGAGCGCTCGGCCAGATGGCCCACTGCCCCAAGTGTCTCGGCCACGCGCAGACCGGCAACTGTCTTGCCATACATCATCAGCTGGGTAGACAACCGATGGCAGGAGTTCGGGGTATCCGGGTCCCGTGCGAGATCCGCCATAAGGCGACGTTCACCGAAACCGGCTACATCCGGGGCAATTACCACCATGCCCCGCCGCGCCAGCTCAACCGCAAAATGCCGATGGATGCCCGGTTGATCGGTATCAGTTGATCCGTCCTCCCTCAGCCCCACAATCTCCCTGCTTCCATAGCCATGTCCATGAACGGCAACGACGGCAGGCATCGGCTTTCCCTGACTGCCATCCGGAATCAATACATAGGCAGCGTAGGATACACCAGGTACGGCGGACAGCTCCACCCTTTCGCGAACATAGCATTCACACGGCACCCGTTCAAGCAATACAGGCTTGTGGTTTACATTGATTTCGAATTCGCCAATCAATTGCCGAAGTACTTGCTTCAACAGCAGCTTCCTCTCTGACGGACTCATGGAAACCTGTCTGTCTTTCGCTTCTCTTATTGCTTCGTTATACATGTGCTCCAGCAAAGTATCTGCTTTCCACATCCCGAACTCACCTCCTTCGATTTACTCGCTGTTTACATAAGGCGTCCCTTGCTTGGATTCATGTACATCCCTGGCCTACCGGGGGTATCAGGGCCCCATAGTGCCGGGCTGACCACGACCACCCTGATCTGCTTTGCCATCTCTTATGTTCTGTTCCTCCGCCAGGAGATCAGAGGCCGATCCTAATCTTTCGGTCATACGAACAAGCTCATCTGAAGAATTCATCAGATGAGCTTGTTTTGTCATCAAGTGTTCTAAAGGTCATGCCCTTTCGGCCTTATTTTCCTTACACTTGTTGTATCGCGGCTTGCGACAAAAATCCAATCTTCCGAAGCCAGCCCTCGCACAGGCCCGTCCATTGCGCGACACTGACGTCCGCTTCGGCCAGCCCAAGTCCATGGCGCCCCTCCGGGAAGACATGAAGCTCAAACGGGATGCGCTGCTCGCTTAGTGCCCTGGCATACATCAGGCTGTTCTCGACCGGAACCGCCCCATCATCCGCGGTATGCCACAGAAAGGCAGGCGGGGTCTCCGGTTTCACCGCCCGCTCCAGAGACAGCGCCTGCCTCTTGTCCTCCGAAGGCTCCTCACCCAGCAGATTGAACATGGAGCCCTCATGGTAGTGATCTTTAAACGATATAACCGGGTAACACAGAATCGAAGCGTTCGGCCGTGAGCTATGCCGCTCCACAGCATCTGCCGACTCCGGGTTCCCTTCATCGAAATAAGTGCTGGCAGTAGCCGCGAGATGTCCGCCGGCAGTAGAACCCCAGGATCCCGATGCGGTCCGGATCGATGTTCCATTCCTCAGCATGATGTCTTACCAGACGGATCGCTCGCTGAGCATCCAGCAGCGGATGGGGGTAGCGGTAAGGGGCCACGCGGTAATGAACCACAAAGGCCGATAAGCCAATCGAATTCAGCCACATGGCAACCGGATCGCCCTCGTGGTCTGCACGTCCTCCATAACCACCGCCCGGCAGCACAAGCACGGCTCCGCGAGGCGAATCATTTTCCAAAAGATAAGGTTTCATGTACGGTGCGAATTTCTCTTCCACCGACTCATATCCGGGAATATCCTCTTCCCAAAGCTTCATTATACCCATTCCTTTCTGCCCCCTTGTCAATAGATTCACTTCCCTCCGTTCGCACCTTCCTCAGGTGCCAAGCAAATCCAGTCTGAGCGGTGTAAACGTATCCAAAAGAGCGGATGGCTCAAGGGCTTTCACCCCGTGCTCTGCTCCGCCGGGAATGACGATGGTGTCTCCCTGACGAACAAGGGTCTTCTCTCCGTTGATCTTAAATTCAATGGCACCCTTCAAACAGTAACTCATCTGCTCATGAGGATGGGCATGCAGTGCCCCTTCCGCCCCTTCTTCAAAATGAACCTCCATCATCATCAGCCCGATTCCCGGTTGAAACACCTTTCTTGTAACCCCAGGCTCCGCTTGCTCCCAAACTCCAATGGCCGCCATGTTCCTCCTCCTCTGCTAATCCATGTCTTAACTCTAAGCAATTTCTGCCTTCCGCAAGGAACAACAAGAAGAACAGCTGATGTCGATGTCCCCGCACCATCCCCGCTCTTCATGAAAAGGCGTCACTCCTGCGGCTTCCTTATGAACCTGTCTACTTCTTCGCCGCAGGTCCCGCGAATTCCTATATGAACGCCAGATTATTCACCGATCCTTTTCGCATCTGCCCAAAGAGGCAGCAGCTCGGCTTCCGCATAAGGCAGATGTCGTTCCGGCAGTCCTCCAAGCTCGCGCAGGGAGTAACGAATGAGAATGGCCTGCGTTCCGGCATTCATGTCCCCTTCCACCTCACCCATACCTAACGGAACAGCCGCGGGCATGTCGGGATAATACTCTCCCGGCTTTACCTGCGCCACATTCGGAGCTGGCGGGGAGTGATCGATCTCTCTGGAGAATCCTCCATCCTCACGCTTAAGCTGTGCCATGTTGTGCAGGGTAATCTCGGTGATCTCGGCCAATGCCTTCATTGGTAGTTCCATTCTCATCGATGACAGCAGACTGATCGGATTCCGAATATAACACATATCCACTGCCCTCTCATTTCGCAGGGCATGCCGCAATGATCGGTATATCTCTGTCGTCCGCGGCAGCGGAACATGGAATCGGTTATAGAAGGTCAGCAGCTTAAAGGTCCCTGAAATTTGGACGTAGGGGGCGCCTTCTCCCCACAACCCGGTCTCCGGATCCTGCATGCTGGCGAAATAAGACAGCGCTTCTCTTAAAAAGGGCTGCCGCTGCTCCGCTGTCATCTGCATCAGATGCGGAGCAGAATTGCACAATCTGTCGCAGCCGCGCCAGCTGTTCACCAGACTGACCGAGCGGAGCCATTCGGCATAAACCTCCGGTGAATCGCAGTATTCCGGCGCCATATTGCGATGGCCCGGCAGCGGGTGCAAGGGGGCAGCTCCCAGCTTGCCAAGAGCCCCCAGACTATAACCGAGTGCACGGCCGACCATCACATCGTCCCTTCTCATCCGGGGATCAGCATCATAGAAAAAACCCGTTACCGGGTCCTGCTTCGCTTGAAAAAAACGGACGATTCGAGCTCTCCTCTCTGCGCTCAGCAAGCTGCCTGCTCCGCAGCACTCGATGATATTCAGCGCTTGGGCCGTCGATTCGATATCGGGCGTAAACGCCTCTCCCTCCCTGGAGCTGCGTGCATAATAGAAACCGCCGCTCACTTCATCATACTGAAGCGCAAGCCACTCGAAGAAACCTTCAAACAGCCCGTCACCACGTGCAATAATGTCTTCTAAATAGGATTGCATTCAAAGCCCCCCCTTTCAGCTGCTTAGGACGTTATACGAAAAATTCCGGAAGATTACCTTGCCTTTACCAACGGCATCCAATCCGATGCGAAGGCTCTGAAATCCGCCAAACGTGTTGTGATGAAACCCTGAGACGTCCACCACCTTGTCGTACCGCACCCATTCCAACCCATCGAAGCTGTAATAGAATGAGACGATATGCGCATCGTTTACCAAACGCAAAAATGCCCTGCGCTGATCATTCGGCATCGTGCCATATCCCTTGAAGGACCGGAAATGCCGGACTCCGTACTCGTTGACTCCCATGCCGAGATATGCCGCATCATTATAATAGAGCAGCAGACGACCTTCTGCAGGTCCCTCCACAACGACCTCCACCTCTGCCGAATAACGCTTACTGCCCGCCATATAGAGCAGCGGAGAAGCTGTGGCTTCCTCCGCTGCCGCTTCAGCAACCAGCTCATGATTCCCCGAACGGAACCGGACCGCAGGCTCCACACCCTCGCATTGCCAGTGCAGGCCCAGTTCAGAATCGTCAAAGGTATCAAGAAACGACGCTGCCTCATCTGCTGGAATCGCACCTTCCACACCATCCGGATGATCGATCCCTTGACGGCTTCCCGCAGCACGAAACCACCCGTCCGGGGTCCACTCGACCGGCTCAAGCAGGGTCTGCCTGCCAAGCGAATGAAATCCGTTGGCATAGGCATGGTATACCATCCACCACTGACCGTCCGGAGAATCTATCAATGATACATGTCCTTTGGACCACCATGGCTCACTCCTGGACTCCGTGTGAACTATCGGGTTGTACGGAGAATGCTCCCACGGGCCCGAAGGCGTTCTGGATCTTGACGATACGGCCATATGGCTTGTAGGCGGACCAGCCGTCCCGCCTACAGCCACCGTCAAATAATAATAGTCATCGTGAAGGGTGATCTTCGGTCCTTCCAAACTGTATGCCTCCACTACCCAGTCATCCGGATATCGCCAGCCGTCATACACGTGTCTGATTTCGCCGGCAATCGCTAATCCATCCGCTGTCAGCTCTACACAATCACCTCCGGACATATGCAGATAACGCTTTCCGTCCGGTCCTGCCGTATGCCCTGGATCAATTCCCTTGATGCCCAGATTGATCGGTTTGCTCCATGGCCCTGCCGGACTGGGCGCCGTTACAACCCAGTTCGTTCTCCCCGCCGGATAATAGATATAGTACACCCCGTTATGCTCCACAAAATCCGGCGCCCACACGTCCCCCTCATAACGGGGGAGCGCAGCCCCAACCCTGCTCCAGTTCAGCAAATCGCGCGAATGCCAGATAATAAGCCCGGGCGTCAGCTTATAGGATGAATGCGTCATATAATAATCCGCGCCTACCCGGATGACCGAGGGGTCGGCATAATTCCCGGCAATAACAGGCGCATACTGTCTCTTTTCCATTAGCGATCCACAGCTCCTCTCTACCCCTTGATTGAACCCAGCAGCGCACCTTTCGCAAAATGCTTCTGCAGAAACGGATATACACACAGGATCGGCAGCGTCGCAATGACAATGACCGCCATCTTCACCGTCTGCTCCGGCGGACGGACAAATTCGTCCATACCGGACGTGTCCGCTGCCAATCCGCTGGCCAGAATGACAATCTGCCGCAGGATGACCTGGACAGGCCATTTGGCCGCATCATTCAGATACAGAATCGCCGACATATAGGTGTTCCAGTAGGTTACCGCATAGAAAAGCGATATCGTTGCAATGGCCGGCATCGACAGCGGGATGACAATCCGGAACAGAATGCCCCAATCGCCTGCGCCGTCGATCTTTGCGGATTCTTCCAATCCCTCAGGCAGGTTCTGGAAGAAGTTTCGCATGATAATGAGATTGAAGGCGTTGATGGCCGTCGGGACAATCAGCGCTGCATAAGTATCGATCAGGCCCATCTCCTTCACAACGAGGAACGTGGGAATCATACCGCCGCTGAAGAGCATCGTGAACAATACCATGAACATTATGAAGTTTCGGCCGTCCAGATCCCTCCGCGACAGTCCGTATGCCATCAGGCAGGTTAACAGCATGCTGAACAAGGTGCCGAAGAAGGTTACCCCCACGGAAACGCCAAGCGAGCGAAAAACGGTATTGGTTGAAAATACATATTTATAGGCATCCAGGGACCATACGGTCGGAAACAGGACAAACTGCTTCTGCGCCAGCTCCGTCACCGTTGTGAAGGATCCGGCGATGACATGAAGGAAAGGCAGAATCGTAACCAGGCCAATGATCGACAGCAGCGTATAGTTCACGATATCGAAGATTCGGCTCGAAATCGTTTTATCTTGTACCATAGCGGTCCACCTTTCTGTTATTTAATAGATGCCTTCTTCTCCGGCTTTTTTCGCCAGCTTGTTGGCCAGCATCACCAAGATCAGACCGATCAGTGATTTGAAGAACCCGACGGCTGTACTGAAGCTGAATTGTCCTTGCTTGAGACCCGCAGTATATACATACGTATCGAATATCTCCGCCACATCCCGGTTCATCGAGTTTAAGAGGAGATAAATATGTTCGAATCCAAGTTCCAGCACATCCCCGATTTTCAGAATCAACAGTACAACGATCACGCTGCGAATGGAGGGGAGGGTAATATGCCACATTTGCCGAAAACGGCTTGCCCCGTCAATTCGGGACGCTTCGTATAAACCGGGATCAATCGCGGCCATGGCGGCCAAATAAATGATGGTCCCCCAGCCCGCTTCCCGCCAGATGACCTGCATGACATACATTGGCCTGAACCAATCGCTGCTCATGAGGAAATTGATTTTGTCGAATCCGGCCATAACCATTAACTCATTAATGATTCCGCGGTCCATCGAGAGCATCACAAACGAAATGGATACGATGATGACCCAAGACATGAAGTGGGGAATGTACACCAGCGTCTGGATAAAACGTTTAAACACCTCGCGCCGCACCTCATTCAGCATCAAGGCTAGAATAATTGGCACAGGAAAATAGAACGCCAGGTTCAAGAAAAACAGCAGCAGTGTGTTGCCAAGGATCGTGAAGAACATCGGCTCGGTAAACAGCCGTTCGAAATGCTTGAGTCCAACCCAGGGGCTGCCCGTAACGCCAAGATAAGCCTGATAATCCTGGAAAGCTATGATCAATCCCGACATCGGGATATATTTAAAGATCAGAAAGTATAAAAATCCCGGAAGAATCATGAGGTAGATCGCCCGGTTTTTTATGATTCTTCTCATTCGGCCAGACTCCGGTATTTTGGGGGTGCTTTTGCGCATCCCGGCCTTCACTGCGGTTTCGCTCATGATCTAAAGACTTCCTTTCTGCCCCGAACCCCCGGGGGGACTGCAGAGCATCGCAGTCCCCCGATTCCTCGGGATGCTGGCCTGTTCATTATTTGGAGGATGAGTAGGAAACATTGAATTCATCTATAATTTGTTGACCGCCGCTCTTCAGCCAGTTATCTACGACGGACTGAAATCCGGCCTCATCGATATCGCCAAGCATGTAGCGATACGTACCGTCCTTAATCATCTCCTGCAGCTGTACGCCTTTTTCGTTAAACGTCTTGGAATCGAGCGCGGCCGACGGGTCCTCAATCAGATAATCATTGTTCTCCGTAATCATCTCTTCGGATTTTGCTTTGACAGGGAGCATATGCTTCGGTTCATAAAATCCTTCGATTGTTAAAGGCCCGCCGACCTGGATCGCTTGATAGGGCTTCACTTCACGATCCGTCAGCTTGATGTCCTCCGAAGGAATGACCTTGCCGTCCTCCAGCTTGTGATGCGTGCCTTCAACCCCCCAATAGATCAGGTTGCCAAGTTCTGGACTCATCAGTTGATCCATAAATGTAAGGACATTGTTCAGATCCTCTTCTGTTTTAATGGCGGTTTTCGGGAAGAGAATAACCGAGCCATAGCCGGGCACAGACCAGATGCCATAGCCGTTCGGTCCGCCTTCGATTTTATTCTGGACGTCGAGCTCTGCATCCGGGTTCACTTCCACGACCTTCGGATGCAGGCTGGATACATCCCCCATCGCTCCGATGTAAACACCGGACTTGCCAGTGATGAACAGATTTTGCTGATCGGTTTTGCTGGTGACCGGAAAATCCTGATTAATCAGGCCTTCCTGGTGGAGCTTCTTGAAGAAATTCATCGTCTCCATATACTCAGGAAACATGAATTCGGGTGCCAGCTTGCCGTCCTTCTCGCCCCAGTTGTTAGGTGTACCGAGCCAGGAGCTTATCGTCTTGAAGGCACCATAGACCAAATCGTTTCGGTCCGTCAGCGGGATGGTATCATCTTTGCCGTTGCCGTCAGGATCGTTCTCCTTGAACTGCTTCAGCATGTTGTAGAATTCGTCGATATGAGTTGGAGCGCTGAGCCCAAGCTTGTCGGCCCAATCCTTGCGGTAAATGATGCCTTGGCGCGACAAGGGCACTTCACGGTAAAGTGCATAAATTTTGCCGTCCACCGCCGTGTTCTTTAACACCTCCGGTTTCAGCCGACTGAGGTTCGGGTACTGATCCAGCAGCGGGCCGATTTCCCAGAATTGACCGTTGCGGATCGCATCACGCATATTCACCAGCGAAGCTGCATTCTTTAGATATGTCACTTGCGGCAGCGTTCCTGTGGCAAAGGATGCATTAACCTTTTCGTCATATGTACCGTCCGGTACCCACTGAATCTCCAGCTTGGTGCCCGTTTTCTCTTCCAGCAGCTTCTCAATCATATCGGAGGGAACTTCAGGGGTATGGAGGTTGGCCATGATCGAGATGGCTACCGGTTCGCACTTGTTCTCCCCTTGCACTGCACTGCCATTGGAAGTGCCGGTTGCCGCAGGCGCGGAGCTGCCGCCGCCACAACCCGCCAACACCGATAAAGCGGTTACAATTGCCAGGATGGAACTGGCTTTTTTCTTCTTCATCTTCTGACCTCCGTATTAAAATTTGAATGGGCCTGGCAAGTAAAAGCTTAGATTATGGCGCTCCGTTACGTATATAATCCCAAGATTGGATGTAGCGATTTCGGGCTCGCCTCATATGTGGAACCACCTAAATCAAATCTAATGATTGTGCTGCCACTGTCATGGCACTCGCGCGCCAAGTCAAAAAAAAACCGCCAGGGAACGTGCTCCCCAGCGGTTTACTCATGCAGATACGCCCCAACCGTCCTTCGGTAAGACGCATTATATTCCTCGATAATTTGCCTGCCCCCATCTTCAAGCCAGCGATCAATCTCGGCTTCATATCCCTTCTCATCCATCATGCCGAGCATGAATTGATATGCGGCGTCCCGCATATGCTCATTCAATCTGACTCCGATCTCATTGTACAGCGGAGATTCCAGCGGGCCGGTCGGATCATAGATCAGGAAGCTTTCATTATCATAAATCAGCTGCTCTGCCTTATCCTTGACCTTATTCGCGTTAACCGGCTGCAGCATGCCCGGTATGGTGCTGAATCCTCCGACCATCAGGGCCTGGTAAGGCTTTACGTCCTTTTCCTTAAGCTCAAAAGCATCCACCGCCATGGCTTTGCCGTTCTGAACGGTGTAATGGGTTCCTTCGATTCCCCAATAAATCAGATTCGCAAGCTCGGGACTCATTAACGCATCATAGAAGGAGAGGATTTTCTTCAATTCCTCCTCCGTTGCAATGGCGGACTTCGGAAACAAGATCACCGTCCCATATCCCTCCGAGGCCCATATGCCGTACCCTTCCGGTCCGAGCACCCGATTATGCACATCCAGCTCTGCTGCTGGATCATGGGCAAGAAGCCTGGATTCCAAAGACAGCACGTCCCCCATCGCTCCGATATATACGCCGGCTTTTCCCGTAACAAACAGCTCCTGCTGATCCGTTTTACTGGTAATCGGAAAATCCTCGTTCATAAGTCCTTCACTATGGAGCTTGCGGAAGAACTTCATGGTCTCCATATAATTCGGGAACACAAACTCGGGCTGCAATGAATCATCGTACCATCCCCAATTATTCGGCGTTCCGTAATAGGAGCTGATGGTCTTGAATGCCCCGTAGATCAGATCATTCCGATCCGCCAAACCCATGGTATCATCAACGCCATTGTTGTCAGGGTCATTGTATGTAAACCCTTTCAGTATTTCGTACAGCTCATCCAGCGTTTCCGGTGCCGAAAGCCCGAGTCGGTCTGCCCAATCCTTACGGTAAATGATGCCTTGACGGGCTAAAGCGCGCTCCTGATACAGGCTGTACAGTTTACCGTCAATGGAGGTATTGTTCAGAACCTCCGGTTTCAGGTTCTTTAGATTCGGATAGTCCGCAAGCAGCGGTCCGATCTCCCAGAAGAGCCCGCTCCGAATCTCATCTCTGAAATAGGACAAGGATGCGGCATTTTTTAAATACAGCGCCTGCGGCAGCGTCCCTGTTGCAAGCGAAGCATATACCTTCTGGTCATAGCTGCCGTCCGGAACCCACTGAATGTCCAGCTGAGTGCCCGTTCGTTCCTCAAGCCATTTCTCAATCCAGTCGGATGGAACCTGTGCGGTGTGCAGGTTGGCCATAATAGAGATGCTGGTTAATCGACCAGAAGACGTACTTCCGTCATCCTCGCCTGAGGATCTGGCCATGCTGAGGCAAGCAGCAGAGACAATAAGGACAGCCAGCGTAAGAAATACATAGTTTGACAGACGGGTCATCACTTCCGTTCTACCTCCGTTCCCACCATGCTTCTTGCAATTCCCATATGAATGGGATGATCATACCATATGTACATCTTTTTACATGATAAGCACATGATGATCAAATACAGTGATTATTCATTTCGAAATGATTATTGAATGAAACCAGGGTTGCCCATACAATGATTATACACTTTGTAAAATGGGAAGGTGTAACCTATTGCATCCAAAAAGTAGCTTTTATTCTAAAATGGTCCTGTTCGGCTGTGTCATCAGCATCCTCCCTCTTGCAGCCCTCGGCTTCTTCTCGTTCATGAAATCATCAACCTCTGTGCAAAACCATGTAAACGGCAGCAATATTCAGATTATGAATCAAACGAACAGCAATCTGGAGCAGGTGCTGCGGACGGTGGACTATACACTTAATTACGTGATTAATTCCAACATTCTGCAAAGTGCGCTGTATCGTCCGCTGTCCTACTATGACTTTCAATTGTATAACAAGCTGAGAGAAGAAATGAGCCTGCTGCAGTCTCCTGAAACTAAAGTAACGGATGTCATTCTCGCGAATACAACCACGAACTGGCTGATCAACAATCGGGGCATGTACCCATTTAATGAATACGCTTCCAAAGATACACTTTTGACACTGATGGAGCTTCAGGGGAATTCCAACTGGGTGATGCTGGATACGGAATCCCTGGGCTCCAGCGATACGCTCAGTTATGCCTGCCCTTACACCATTGCGCTTGTTAAGAAAATGCCGCTCTCCGCCTCCATCGCCCGGGGAGTCGCACTTGCCACCATTCCGAGCTGCAGTCTCGCCGCGATGATGGACAGCCCTTCCGATTCCCGTGAGGTCATGGTACTGGACCATGACTACCGGATTATCGTGCATCCCGAGCAAGCGAAGCTTGGTCAGTACCTGACGGATAACGGGTATGCGAAGGAGGCGCTGAACCATTTTGACAGCAAGTCGGGGCAATTCGAAACGAAGATACATAACAAGCCGGTGTCGGTTACCTATGTACGGTCCGATTTTAACGGCTGGCTGTATGCCTCCTTCACCGAAATGTCCGCCATTACCAAGGAGTCCCGCTCCATCGGCTGGTTTACGCTGTATATCTGCCTGCTGATGATCGGCCTTAGCGTTCTGCTGGTATGGGTAGGTACCCGCAAGATGTATACACCCATCCGCCGCATCTTCCAACATATCGTAGAGCGCCTGCCGGAAATTCAAGCGAATAAAAAGAGCGAGCTGCAAGTCATCGATGAACATATCCGTGATATGTTCAATTCGAACACCAAGCTCCGCAGCGAGCTGCGGCAGACCAGCCAGCAGCTGCGCACCTTTTTCCTCCATAAACTGTTCCTCGGCAAAATCAGTCCCCAGGAAGTGATGGAACAAATCGAATTGTTCGGCTTCGAGGAGCAAGTATCCGCTTGGGAGCACCTGGCGGTGTTTACCCTTCAGATCGACATGCTGGATGAAACGCGTTATGAACGCAAGGATTCCGATCTGCTGCTGTTTGCCATCAACAATATTATTGAGGAGATGATCCCCTCCGCCCATCGGCTGCCGTCCGTCATTATTGACCTAACGCAGGTTACACTGATCGGACGGGGCGGGATTTCCCTGGAGGAATTCAATAATGATCTCTATACGTTATCTGAAGAGATCCAGAAAACGACCCGCCATGTCCTGGATCTTGAAGTCAGCATCGGCATCAGTTTGCCATATGAGAGCTTATCCAAAACATCACGCGCGTATCAGGAAGGGCTCGAAGCGCTCAAGCACCGCATCAAGCTCGGCACCGGCGTCATCATTCCCTATTTCAGTCTCAACTCCGGCAAGCATACGCGGGTCTATTTCTATCCGATGCAGCTTGAGAACGAGCTGATTGATGCCATTAAGCTGGCTGACGAGGAACGGGCCATCGAGCTGCTGAAGCAGTGGCTTGATGAAGTGTTTCGCAAGGATCGGACGCCCCATGATTACCAAATCTCGCTCATCCGGCTGTTGAATGATCTGATGATTGTGATGCAAGAGAACGGGATCATGCTGGAGCAGCTTGATATCCGGGACAGCTCCCTGGTGGAGGAGCTCCTTCGGCTCTATACTAACCCCGATATCGAGAGCTGGTTCAAATCCCGTATTATCCGGCCGATGGTGAGTGTATTCCGGGATCGCCAAGACTCCCAATATCAGAATCTGTCGGAGCAGATGATTGAGATGATCCGCAATGAATTTGACCGCAATATTACGCTTGAGGAATGCGCGTCACGCCTGCACTACAACAATTTCTATCTAAGCAGTGTATTTAAAAAAGAAACCAACATGTCCTTCAGTGAATACCTGTCCCAATACCGCTTCAAAATGTCCAAGAAGTGGCTTGTCGAAACGGATATGCCGATTAAGGATATCGCCGAGAAGCTGAGTTACAACAATTCGCAGAATTTTATCCGCTCCTTCCGCAAGCTGGAGGGAATGACGCCCGGACAATATCGCAGCAAGTACAGAGCCGTGCCTTAAACCGCAGCAATACCGCATCAAATTACCAAAAAAGGTCACCTGTGTCCCGTACTTTTCCTTTGGTAGAGAACCTACAATTAGAATAGTCACTTTTTTTGTTCTGATCATGTGGATCACTGAATCACTCTAAACCATCCCCAAAGGAGAATCTGTGTAATGACACAACAAATGCAGGCCGATATCGTCATTCTCGGCGGCGGGACAGGTGGAACTGCTGCCGCGCTCGCCGCTGCGAAATCAGGAAAAACCGTCATCATGACGGAGGAGACTGCCTGGATCGGAGGACAGCTGACAAGCCAGGCGGTTCCGCCCGACGAGCATCCATGGATTGAATCGTTTGGCTGCACGCGCAGCTACAGGCAGTTCCGCGAAGGCGTCCGCCAGTACTATCGCGATCATTTCCCCATGACTCCCAAAGCAAGATCCAATGTACAGCTAAACCCCGGCAGCGGCATTGTCAGCCGGTTGTGCCATGAGCCCCGGACCGCATTAGCTGTGCTGCAACAAATGCTGGCCCCCTATATTCACAGCGGGCGGCTCACGATCCTGTATCGATATGCGGCGGTGTCTGCCGACGTTAGCGGGGATCACGTGAACAGCGTAACCATTCAACATCTTGAGACCCAGGATCAAATCCTGCTCCAGGCCCCGTACTTCGTGGATGCCACCGAACTCGGGGACCTGCTTCCGCTGGCGGGTATCGAATATGTTACCGGAGCGGAGTCCAAATCCCAGACAGGCGAACCGCATGCCGTCGATGGGGAGCCGCTGCCGCAGGACATGCAGGGCTTCACGTATTGTTTTGCCGTGGATTATCTGGAGGGCGAGGACCATACGATTGAGAAGCCAGAGCTGTATGATTTTTGGCGCGATTACAAGCCCGATTTCTGGCCGGATAAGCTGTTAAGCCTGACCGCCGTCAAGCCGTCCACGAATGAGCCGATTGAGTATGAGATTTTTTCGGGCCACGGCAAATTCCCTCTCTTTCAATACCGGCAAATTCTGGACCCGAAGCATTTTGCCGAAGGCACGTTTGAAGGCCCGGTTTCTCTGGTAAACTGGCCGCAAAACGACTATTGGCTGGGCTCCATTATCGATGTACCGAAGGAAGACGCGGACCATCGTATGTATCAGGCCAAGCAGCTGAGCCTGTCCCTGCTGTATTGGCTGCAAACCGAGGTGCCGCGGCCGGATGGCGGGCAGGGCTACCCCGGGCTGCGCCTGCGGCCGGATGTTGTGGGTACGGAAGACGGAATGGCCATGTATCCTTATATCCGTGAATCCAGAAGAATTCAAGCCGAGTTTACGGTACTGGAACAACATGTGGCAACTGAATCGCGGCCGGACGGTGTTGCCGAGACGTTCCAGGATTCGGTCGGCATCGGCTGTTATCGGATCGACTTACACCCGAGCACCGGAGAGCGCCCTTACATCGATATCTCTTCCCTGCCATTCCAGATTCCGCTGGGCAGCTTAATCCCGAAACGGATGAAGAATGTGCTGGCTGCAAGCAAGAACATCGGTGTAACCCATATCACCAATGGCTGTTACCGATTGCATCCCGTTGAATGGAACATCGGCGAAGCCGCCGGTTATTGCATCAGCTACTGTCTGGATCAAGACATCCTGCCGACAGACGTGCGAAACGATGCAGAAAGACTGGCCACGTTCCAGCAAAGGCTGGTCAGTGCAGGGATTGAGCTTGCGTGGCCGGCACTGCGCCCGGTCTGATCCCACTCATAACAGAAACGCCAAAAAACCAGCTCAGGGGCCATCCCCCGGGCTGGTTTTTTTCCTGACTATTCACAACTCCTCAGCCGTTACTAACCGGATGCGTTCGGGGAAATGCCGGCAGGTACTGCATACCGACAGCTTGTAGCCTTCTTCCAGTGCATACTGTTTAAAAGAATACGTCTCTCCACTCTCCCCAACAACAGGTGCCCACTCGCCCTCCTTCAGTTCCAATGCAAAAGAATCCAGCGGCAAGTGCAGCCCCTTGCCCACTGCCTTAATATAACTTTCTTTTAACGTCCACAGATCAAAGAAGTGAGAAAGCCGCGCCGACGGTTCACGGTTTAACAGTGCGTGAAACTCGGTTTTATGGAAAAAGCGCTTGGCGATATCCATATCGATGGCCTTCATCTTCTCCACGTCGATCCCGACGGGCTCATGGCTGACGGCACACACAATCCAATGCCCTGAATGCGAGATATTAAAATGCAGGTTCTCATAATCCTTCAGGAACGGCTTGCCATATGTATTTCTTATGATTTCTATGTGATTTCGACCTTGCCCCAGCTTCTCCCGAAGAACCCGGTGGACCATGGCATCTCCAAGCACTGAGCGGTGGTAATCGCCCACCCTTCTGAATTTGGATACGTAGTCCTGCCTTTGGGGTGACAACGTCAGGAATAAGGCTCGGAACGTCTCATCACGGATATGGTCCGAATTCTTGATTGCATATACCTCGACAGCGCCGGGTTGTTCCTGATTCAATGTAGCCATAACTCCGTCCTTTCACCAAATAAATAGTCCTCTGTTCACTTCGATGCACAGGTACAATTCCCCTGCTTGCCAGGTGCAGTCTGCCCCAATTACTGGTGTAACGGCTGCAGCCAACGCTGCCAATTGACAAGGAAATAATCTCCAAACATAATGGATGAATATCACATAAGTTAAAGGTGGGCATCAAGTTGGACACACCCTTGGTTTTGAATCGTGTTGTAGAATTATTTAAAGAGGAGCTTGGTGGCAATCTGGTCGGCATATATTTGCATGGGTCATTGGCAATGGGATGTTTCAACCCGGACACCAGCGATGTGGATCTGCTGCTCGTGGTACGGGACAAGCTGACCAGGGAGCAGATGAGACGGCTTGCCAAGAACATCATAAATTTACACGATACCATGCCCAATCAGCAGGGATTGGAGCTTAGCCTTGTTCTGGAATCCAGCCTGCAGAATTTCGTGTATCCGCCCCCGTTCGAATTCCACTATTCCGCCTTTCATCGCGAGAGGTACCTGACCGACAACGAATATGTTTGTGGTGGATTCGAGGACGCTGACTTGGCCGCTCATTACACCGTGATCTATCATCGCGGCATTGCTTTGTACGGGAAACCGGTTCGAGAAGTCTTTGATCTTATCGACCGGCAGTATTACATCCAGGCGATTGTACAGGATGTGGAAGGCGCGGTGCAGGACATCACCAACTCACCCATGTACTACTACGCTGAACCTGTGCCGAGTGCTGTACTATCTGAAGGAGGGCGTGGTGTCCTCCAAAAAAAGAAGGCGGTGAATGGGGCCTGCACACACTCGCCTCCAAGTATCGTCCCTTGATTCAGCGCGCTTTAGCTCAATATAGCGGCGGTGCCCGTAATGCTGCGGATTCCGCACCGGATGAACTCATGTCGTTTGCGAGCGATATGCTCGCTCAAATTTATGAGTCGCTGGAATAGACAAGGGATACGCAAACCTTATAGAATGATATCGTTTATGGTTTCAATGAATCGTTTTTGATCTTGAGGATTATAGGCATCAGGCAAAAGACGGAGCAATTCATCTGTTCGGTTTTTCAAGTCTTCAAACGTGCTAATATCATAATCTTCTAAATTGAAAATGCTAGAATTAATCAGAATCCGTTCAAACATTGCCTCGTCGATATAAGATAAAAATAGTTCTATGCTATGCGAGTTCATCTTGGTTGAAGCCATAGAATTCTCAAATCGTATAAACGAATGAATGGATAAGTTAAGCCTTTCATCTGCGTTAATCAACAGATTCATATTTTCAACTTTTCCATTTGTTTCTACGACCTCACCCATCGTTTGACTGAAATACTCAAGCCTGTGGATAAATATTCTGTACGAGTTGGTATCTCCGATTCCATAATTATTTTTATGATGTGTGTATTGATATAGAAATACAGCAGACAATAAAACATTCAAGATGATAGAAACGATTAGAGTGATTTTTAGAGGTTTTTTCAATTTTTCCATTCCATTCAAATAGGATTCATGTATTGTATAATTAACAGAAGCAGCAATGATTCATCCATTGCCAGGATACGGTCTAAATCCTATCATTATTAAAATAAAGATAGTAAACGAAATATTTACTATTATTTGAAATAATCGGTTTTATATGAAAAAAATGACCGATCAAGAGGTGAATATGATGAACGGTAAGACATTTGTTATTATCATGGTTGTTGTTTTGCTGGTAATTGGCGCATTCGCTTTAATCGCGGCGGAGCTCCTGAATTCATTAGGTAGCCCGGATAGCAATTGACACCTGTTTTCGGCTGCTTCGGACTAAAGCTGCATCAAGATCTGTGCTATTCCAGAGGGCTAATACATAAAAAATCCCCGTTCGTTGATAACGAACGGGGATTTTGACTTTATCGATTCATGAATTCTGCCATCTGCAGCATTCTGGTTAATACTACCGCTCCTTCAGCCCGGGTGGAATGAGCTCCCGGCACGAACCTGTCGGCCGAACGTCCCTCCATCAGGCCTGATCTTACAATGGCCGATACGGCCTCTTCCGACCAGGCTGCAATGCTGTCGCGATCCTTGAATCCTTCCAATATAGATGCGGGGTCTCCTGCCTCCAATTCCGTTCCGGCAAGCTTCAGCGCCCGGAGCAGCAAGACACTCATCTGCTCACGTGTAATCTCTTCGTTCGGACGGAACGTACCATTGCTGAAGCCCTCGATCAGCCCATTCTCCACAGCAGTGGCCACAGCGGCTGCATACCAATCGTTTGTCTTCACGTCCTGGAAGCCCGCATCGGCTCCCTGCTCCTTCAGTCCAAGAGCACGAACGAGCATCGCGGTAAACTGCGCCCTCGTGATCGGCTCATTCGGACCAAAACGCGTATCACTTAAACCCTCGATCACTTTTTTCGAAGCCAGCAGCGATACGTCCTCGCGTGCCCAATGACTTGTTAAATCCGCAAACGTCTTCGCATAGGAGACAACGGAATACACTCCACTCTCCGTCCATTTAAACTCCGCATGGGATTTTCCGTTGGCCGTTCGAATGAGTGCCGGCACGAACACTGCCTTGCCGGATGCCGGATCCCATCGTAACACCGTCGTTTGGGGTGGGCTGACGACACGGGACAGCACCTTGGTAAACTTCGCGTAAGCTCCCTTCAGTGCTGGCAGCGTCGATAATTTGTCACCCTGTTTCCAAGCCAAGGTTAAGGCAAGCGACGCATCCAGCATGGAGGCTCCATCCTCCATGGCTGCCTTCATCCGGTCCTCTTCTTCTTTCGAAGCAAAACCGATGCGAATTTGCAGGCTATCGGCCGCCCCCCGACGCTGCAGCGCTTCCGTCAGCGACTGCAGCGGAATTTCCAAGCGGCCAAGGGAGGATTCCAACAGGATGGATCCCCCTGGCAGCTCCTTCACCGCAGCGCTCAGTCCCTGAACCGGCAAGTGAAGAACGACGGAATCCGACGTGTCCGTCACCGTATACGTAAGCAGGCGCGAGGCCGCAGGCAGTTTGCTGAGACGTTCCACATCCGCGAGCATGGCGCTCTCGCTTGCATCCGCTACGATGACCGTACGACCACCCTCAGCCGTTTCTTTTTTGATACTCAGGCGCTCTGGCACAGGTGGTTTAGGAGATGTCGTTCCACCGGATGAACCGGAGCCGCTGCCCGGAGAACCTGGATGGCCTGGCTCCGATCCGCCATCACCCGTTGAGGTCCGGATCACCTCAAATGTTTTACTGTTTGTTTTGTATTCGTCAACGAATACATCCACCGTGATGGAGTTCACACCGGTCGCCAGCGGAATATTGGCAGTAAATTCTCCGCTCGCTGACATGACGGCCTCCGCACCATTAACCTTCACGGTTGCTTTGCCTGGTCCCAGAACTTCAACCATGCCTTTTAATGCAAGCTGGCTGTCGCGCGTTTCTTTGCCTTCATCATCCATCAGTCCGCTTAGTACCGCCGAACGAACCTGGTCGCCCGTATTATAGGCATTGGCAACAAGCTGCCGCAGCGTTCTTGTGCCTGAAGGATCCAGCGTCGAAATCACGAAGCCGCCTTGCGGAATGACGCTGTTGTTCTCCTCCGGCGATCCCCAGCTCCATTTAATGGCTTGGTTCCGATTGACCACGCGTGTGACGTGACCCGTGGGGTCCACAACCACTTCAACCCCGAAGCGGTTCGTACCAGTTGAGTAACCGAAGGCCTCCGTCATCACATTGACGTTGCCCTCAATCCGGTTAATATTATAGAAATTGCCTTCGAGGAACGAATCCGGACTTCCAGGCAAACTCATGCCAAGCTGGTAATCCTTCACCCACTCCTTATCCTGCAGAGCAGCTGCCGCAATCGGCCAGTTGACCTGGGATGCATCAAACAGCATAAGTCCGTTCGTGGATTTCAAGCCCGCCTGGAACACTTCGCGCTGAACGGCCGGTGCCTGCACATTGTTCATCGCAATGCCCGCATACAGCGGAATTTCCCCGTTCGTAACGATGTTGCCAAGCGTGATGTATTTCTGAATTTCCTGACTGGTGGTTTGATACGCCCCGATCATCAGGAAATCCAAATGCTCGATATACCCGGTCTGATAATATTCCGGCGTATACACCGATTCGTCCGGCATGCCGAGCGCGGGATTAAACCGGAAGTTCTTGCTGCCCCAGTTAACGCCGTTCAAATAATACGTTTCGTACCAGGATCCTACATAGGAGGAGACTTCGATCTTTCTTCCCTTTGACGCTTCGTAGGAATCCACCAGCGTCTTCACTTCGCCGAAGAAGCTCTGAATCGTCCCTGAGCGGAATTCCCACCAATCCTGAATCAGTGGGCCGTATACTCTTGCATTGTTTTCATAGTAGAAGATATCGTTTGGCCAATTGACAAGCTGCTTGCCCCGGGCCTGCAAAAACTGCTCGAACTTCACGCGGGTTTCGTCACTGAAATCGGCCCCTTCGTTGTCATACCGGCTCCGGTCATGGATAACGCCGTCCACATCATAGTTCTTCATGATTTCTTCAAAGGTTCTGAGCTGATAATTTCGGACCTCGTCATTGGACGGGTTGACAAAGGCTACCAAGCCCTGCTTTTTGCTTTCGCGAAGACGCTTGATCTCCCCGTTGTTTTCAGGAAAATACACGCGCTCCTCCCAGTCGAGGTGATCGTTCAGAACCGCATACTCGTTATGAGCGATCGATCCCTCGGCAAACACGTTGATTGCCGCATGAATCTCCAAACCCAGCGCATGGCCGTGGTCAATGAACTCCTGCAGCAGGTCCAGATCCGGGCTTGCTCCCGCTTTTTCGGGTGCCTTGATCTCACTGACGTAAGGTCTGCCTGTCAGGTCATTCTTTTTATACGATACATACCCTTCAACGCCTTTTACATCAAACGCAATCGAAGTAACACCCGTCTCCTTGGCTTTTGTCAGAAAAGCCAGAACATCCTCGCTGGTTTTGAACTTTCTCGCATTGGAAGCCTGGTCCACCCAGAGAATAACTTCTTTTTCCGGGGAAAACCCAGGTCTTGCAAACACCGCAAGATGACGAACATCCTGCTCGATGTCATTCTTCAGCACTTTGACTTCGATATAGTTGGTCCCATTCGCAAGCGTATAAGTGTAGGAGAATGAACCATCTGCTTGAAAAGAAATCTCGTTATCGTTCATCAGCAGTTTAATCGCCGTGATATCGTCCATGTTGTCAATGCGGCCAGAAATCACGGTGCTGCCTTCCGTTACCGTATACATCGCCTGGTTATCCAGCGTAAGCCGGGCAATAAGCCCGTTGCCGCTCATGATGTCGCGTACCTGTACCACTTCTCCGTTCTTGCGCAGCTTAATCATGTCCCCAACCTTAAAGTTCTCGGCCAAATACCGCTTGATGTTATTGCCTGCATAGCTGTTGTCCTGTGCCATCAGCACATAACCGCCTTCAGGTATTTCAAGATCGGTCGGTCCAGTCCATACCGGAGGTTTGCCGTCGATGGATGGATTAATGACCCTTAGTACACGATTGTTGGCATCCACCTGCACGGCAACATTGGTCTGAGGAATCGTGATGGCGGTGCCATAATCCCTTGTAAACACCGCCACGATGTTAGGCACGCCCGTGACATCCTTGTCAACGTAATCCAGCTGCTTGCGCGGACCTTCAATGTCGATGGTAATGTCCTTTGGCGCCGCCTCAACTTCAATATAATCCTGGTTCTCAATCGGTTCATACACGATGTTCAGCGTTTGAGCAGCCAGTTCGCCCTCTCCCTTGAACAGCTTAACTTCAGCTGCGTTCGGACCCGGCTCCAAATAAACATTCGTGCGAAACACCCCATCCGCTGTAAGCGTGCTCTCATCGCCATTGACGGTGACGCTTAAATCCAGGTCCTCGGCATAATTAGCCACAAAACCTGCAATCTCAGCGACCGGAATATCCACGGTTGTATCGTTTGGTGTAATCAGATGCAGCTCCGGCGGCAGCGGATCCGGACCTGGGCCCGGGCCCGGCTGCTCCGGCAGGAAATCGGCCGCAGTCACCTCTACTCCAGCTTGCATCAGCTTCACCGAGTCTCCCGTTTTGTTATGATTAAAGAGAGGTTTCTGAAAAAGGGATTGATCCCACGCATTGGTGCTGCCAGCTACAACAACGTAACCCCCGACAGGAATCGGCAGCAATGTGCCGGGATCCCAGGCAGTCGGCGGATCGCTGTCCGGTCCAACGATATCCTGTACGATGCCGCTTGCATCCACAGCAACCGCAACCTGCAGCGTCGGAACCCACACCTCGCCGGTATATACGGAGCCCGTAACGGTTGCACCGCTGGTGTACAGTGCCAAATAATCATTTTCCCCTTCCAGCGGGTCACCTGCCACGTTAATATCCGTAAACTCCAGACTCTGTCCGCCTTGGGAGACCAGCGTAATCGGGTCGGGACTCGCGCTTTGAGCCGGGGAAGCTTCGTTATCCGCGAACGCGGAAGAACCAACCGGCACGATGAGGGATATGATCAGCGAAAGACTGAGTAGCAGAGCAATCCGCCTGCGAAATAAACGATACATTAATGATTACCACCCTTCTTTTATTAAGAATGAACCGTGCTCTTTAAATTCAACCAACACCTCTTTATTCTTAATTTTGAAAAAGCAGCTGCAAATGCAGACTGCTTCTTCAAATGAAATCATTTACTTCGTGGATTGGAACCATTCATTCGCTGCATTTACCATATCGGCTCCACCTTCAGCTCTCCATTGAGCAAGGAATTGATCGTATGCATCAATCGGCTTCGCTCCGGAAATGAATTGCAGCACATTGTCATCCAGCATGGTTGTCAATTTCAACTGATATTTGGATACAGCTTCAATTGGCGGTGCTGTTGACATCGGATCCACTACGATAATACCCTCGGCATTTTTCTGGAAAGCTTCGAAATGTGCTTGCAGAACCGGATCCTTACGAACGCGTGCCTGCCAGTAGATCGGGTACTTCTCTTCATCGACACCTGTAAGGAAACTGCTTGCATTGTTGAGCTCATCATTAAAGATCGGCAGAATTGGATAGTACTTACCGTCCTTCACTTCATGATGGACGCCTTCTTTACCCAGCGCGATGCCTTTGAACGTCTCAGGCTCCAACTTCGCGTTCAGGAATTCCATCGCGGCTTCCTTGTTCTTTGAGGATTTCAGGATAGCTACATACCAAGTGGTGTTCGTTTTAACACCGACAACGGCTTTGCCGTCTTTGCCTTTCAGGTAAGGGATGATGGACGTTTTGGCATCCGGGAAGTTTTTCGTAAGCGCATCAATCGTTGTCCCGGCATTCCACCAGGCCAGCTCATACATCGCAGCTTTACCACCCGAAAACTTTTCAATGGATTTCTGTGCGGTATTAATCGGAGTCTCGTTATCGAGCAATCCTTCTTTATACAGTTTGTTCATAAAGGTAAGGTACTCTTTCATCTCTGGAAGCTCAGCCCGATGCATCAGCTTGCCGTCGACCTCTTTCCAATCCGTCAAAACACCAAATGTCGTGGCAATGTTGCCATAAATAGCAGGGGCCTTATTGCTCACCGTGAGCGGAATGACATTTTTCTTCTCTTTGATCGTTTTGAGCACATTGTAAAGCTCATCGGCGTTTGTCGGTGTGGACAGTCCCAATTCATCCATCCAATCCTGTCTAACCACCAGTTCCTCCCCGATACTTACGCCTGCTCCAGTCTCGGGAATGCCGTAAATCTTCCCGTCGATGGTGGCACTGCCGAAGGATTCCTGCTTAATGGATTGCTTAATATAATTGCCGTGGGATTCCAGCAGCTCATCAATTGGCTCAAGTGCTCCCGCAGATGCCAGATTGTAGAACTGGGCTGCATTTAATTTCACCAGATCATAATTGTCTTTGCTGGATACGAGCAGGTTCAGCTTCTCGTCCGCATTTTCTGCCGGCAGCAGTTCATATTCCACATTGAATCCGGTTCTTTCCTGGATGTACTTGGCCGCATATTCAGTCTTAGGATCAAACAATCCATATTGCATGATCATGCGCAGACCCGGTTTTTCGGCAGTTTTCCCTCCGTCCCCTTCGTCTTTCGGGGTTGTAGCCGGCGTATCCGAAGGCTGAGCCGCCGGTGTATCGGTCGTGCCGCCTCCCCCGCCGCCGCATCCGGACAGCGCCAGCGTAAATCCGAGAATTCCAGCCAGTACTGCGGATTTTTTAATCTTGATCATGGATAACCCTCCTTGTGATTGAGAAATTCAATGAATCCTGCCACCTGAGCAATACGAAGCGCATCACCACCTTTATAAGAGAACCCCACAAAGTGGGGCCTTGCTCCGAAGTCCATTCAGGTACTTTGCGGGACCCCGGAAATTACAACTTCTATAATGTTAAGAAAAACGTCTATCGACGTGCTTTCTCTAGAGATCGACCGCTTATAGAGGACATTTTTCCTATGAAATAAGGTGGGTAACCTTCCGGTACTTCCTTGTCTCTTAAGAAACACCTGATGAATCTAGCCTTTAACCGAACCTACCAGCACGCCTTTGACAAAGTACTTTTGCAGGAATGGATACACCAGCAAAATCGGGATCGTTGCCAGCAGGATTGAAGAAGCCTGTATGGACTGAGGTGTTGCGTTAATCGCGGCGTCGACATTATCCTTCAGGAAATCCCCGCTGGACGAAACCAGCAGCTCCTTCAGGTACAACTGCATGGGTTTGATCGCCGGATCGGTAATGTAGATCATCGCCGCAAAATAGTCATTCCAGAAAGCGACCGCAAAGAACAATCCAATCGTTGCCATGACGGGAAGCGAGAGCGGCACAATGACCGAGACGAGGATGCGGATATTCCCCGCCCCGTCCAGCTTGGCGGATTCCTCCAGCTCATCCGGAAGACCCTCGAAATAGTTTTTAATAATGAGCATGTTGTACACATTCACCATCGCTGGCAGGAACAACACCGGGAAGGAGTTTACCAAGTTCAAGTTCTGCATAAGCAGGTAAGTCGGAATCAGGCCGCCGCTGAAGAGCATCGTGAATACGAAGATCAACAGCAGTCCTTTTCGTCCCCGCAGTCGGTATTTGGACAACGGATAAGCCGTGAGCGTAGTCAGGAACAGGCTGCAGGCCGTTCCAACCACTGTCAAAAAAATGGACACCTTGAGCGAATTCAGGAACATGGAATCCTGAAGCACATATTTGTAGGTTTCGAATTGAACCCCGACCGGGAGCAGCCCTACCTGCCCTGATATGACGGCGCCCTCGCTGCTCAAGGATTTGGCGATCAAATTCATGAAAGGCAGCAGCGTGGTTAAGCCCATCACAATGAAAAAAGCATAATTGAATACCGAGAAGCATTTTTCCGAAAACGAGGTTTGGATGACACCTCGGGTGGTGTTTGTTCCTTCCAAAGCTTTTTTGTGATCCATATGCGCCATCCTTTCTTTACCAGATCCCGCGCTGTAAGTATTTTCTGCTCATAGAATTGCCAATGATGACCAACGTGAAGGATATAATGGCTTCGAACAAGCCAACCGCGGTGGAGAAGCTGTAATCCTGGTTCCCGAGACCCTGCCGGTATACATAGGTTCCGATGACATCCGACACCTGGTACACCACCGGATTATACATGACAAGAATTTGCTCCGTTCCCGCTTCCAGCACGTTCCCGAGCCGCAGGATAAACATCAGGACAATAATCGGCGCGATCCCCGGCAGCGTGATATGCCACAGCTGCTTCCAGCGTCCGGCCCCGTCAATCTTCGCGGCTTCATACAGCATCGGGTCAATCATTGTAAACGCTGCCAAATATACGATCGTGCTCCAGCCCGTTTCCTTCCAGCCTGCGGACGTGATCAGCACGCCCCGGAACACGCTGTTATCCAGGAAAAAAGCAATCTGCTCCATCCCCAGGGATACCAGCAATTTGTTGACGATTCCTCCGTTTGTTGAGAGGAGATCGATAAACAATCCGCCAACGATGACCCAGGACAGGAAATGCGGAAGATAGATGACGGTTTGCACCGTGCGTTTAAATACCATATTCCTCAGCTCATTGAGCATCAGGGCAATCATAATGGGGAGAGGAAACAAAATCACGATTTTCAGGAAGCTGATGATAACCGTATTTTTGAATACCTGCGCAAAGTCCGGCGACGTGAACAGCTTCTCGAAATGCTTCCATCCTACCCACGGGCTGTCGGCAAATCCGGTGAAGATGTTGAAATCCTTAAATGCAATCGTAATCCCGTACATCGGTGTGTATTTGAACAGTAAAATGAACAAGATGCCCGGCACGAGCAGCAGGTAAAGATACCCACTCTTTCCAAATGTCCGTCCCTAAACGGCCCCAGTATCCTCGTTTTGGTTTTATCTCTCTATGCGGTGCCGGCGATGGTTCTATCGTGGGTTTCATCGACTCGTCTCCCCCTTTCTATTGATTCAATCTCCTTGGTTACTACACATTGTAATTCGCGCCGAGGAGACTGAGTAGGCGAGGATGATTACTATTTATGGTAATATGATGTTGTGTTGGGGCATGGACGTCAGTAATTATGACATGAGGTTACGGCAGGCGTTTCATGAGGTGTTAACTTGTCACGATCGGCTAATCGCTGCCAACGAAATTCAAATCTGAAATTCAAAGCATACCCTGCCAAAAAAAGAGGATGGTTCATCACTCCGCATACGGATTGTTCTTCCGATCCCTGTTACCCCCGGATTTCATCTGAATGGATAGATAATGTGGAAATCCGGGGATAAAGGGGACCGCTGCCGCTTCTCCAGAACAATTCCGCCTGCTCCGTTGAAGCTTGCTCATTAGGGTTTAGGCGGTCGATTTATGGCTTGCCGTGCACCGTCGCCAAAGGCAGCACCTCGTCTGCTCTGCGCCGAGCTTGGCCTTTCTGCACAACCATCTGAAGCGCCCATGCGGGTGATTACTTCCGTCCTGCCGATGGTTGGGGCTGGAGGGATAACCAAACGAGCCGTTCGGGATGTATGCCCCGAACGGCTCGTTTGGTTAGTTTATGTACTGCCGCGCGCTCTGCTGCGCTGCGTTTTACCCCCTCCCCCACTTCAAGGGGGGGGAGGCTTTGGGGGTAGTATGAACCCACGCGGACCAGCGGAGAGGACATATCGATTCCGGAAAAGCGGTAGCGGTCGGCTGAAAGTTTTCCATAGGAAAACTCACATCGAAAGCATAATTTGGAGCCGAATTTCTTCCTCCGTAACCATCATTCCAGAAATTCGGCGACAACAGCGATTGGAGGAACGATATGACCGCGCAGCGGGCTTCACGTTTCTTCCTCCCCCCAACTACAAGGGGGAGAAGCTTTTTGTGGGCATGACCCCCACGGACCAGCGGAGAGGACGTATCGATTCCGGAAAAGCGGTAGCGGTCGGCTGAAAGTTTTCCATAGGAAAACTCACATCGAAAGCATAATCTGGAGCCGAAATTCTTCCGCTGTCATCATCATTCCTGGAAATTCGGCGACAACAGCGATTGGAGGAACGATATGACCGCGTAGCGGGCTTCAGATGTGTGCAGTAGTGCCGTACAGCCTCTCCCGCATGCTCATCCCTTAAACTCCCCCGGGTTCACGCCCCAATACTTGCGAAACACCTTGGTGAAGTAACTGACATCGCGGTACCCAACCAGCCTGGCGGCATCGTACACCTTAAATCCATCCTGCAGCAGCGACTTGGCCCGCTCCATTTTGCGCTCCAGCACATAGGTAGAGAAGACTACCCCCATTTCCTGCTTGAACAGCCGGCTGAGGTAGGAGGAATTGACGTATAAACGGTCTGCTACCGTATGCAGCGTAATCTCCTGGTCCATCTCCTCCTCAAGCAGATTCAGAATATCCTTCACCACCTGATTGCTCGTCGTTTTCCGCTGCTCGCTCATAAACGCGACAATATGTTTCACCGTTCGCTCCAGGAGCGAGAACGTCTGCATTTTAGTGCTGAGCAGTTTGACGTTTTGGAAATAATCGATATCTTCGCCAACCACGCGTTTCACCGTCCAGCCCTGCTTCTGGATCATTCGGGTGAAAAAGCTGTTCATATAAAGAACCGCCTCATGGAATTCGTCCGAGGATTCGGATCTCGTAAAGGCCTCCTCCCACAACCCCTTGAGCGCCTCCAGCGCCTTACTTTCGTCCGCCGTTTCCAGCGCGATCTCAAGTGCCTTCTCCAGGTTCTGCTGCACGATCACGCCCTGGATATCCCGTCTCAGCTGTTCCCGGTAAGGAATCGCGAGATCGTGTCCATACACGACGCGCTCCTGCAGGGCCCGGCAGGCCTGTACATACAGCAGGCTCATTTCTTCAATCGTGCCGATGGATGCACATATGCCCGCACTTGCCGTTAACTTCAGCACTTCCCTCGTTTGCGAGAGGAGCTTGGATACATCCGCGTTCAGCCGCAGCATGGCCTCCTTGGCATCCTGGTCCTCCTCCACAATCAGCACCAACAGCAGCAGGTTGCCCGAATCCGATGTAATCCAGCGGGAAGGATGGGGCAGCAGCTCCTTCGCCAGGCACTGCATGGTAAACTGCAGCAGCTCCACATCTCCACGTTGAAACCGGGTCTCATGCTCAGGCAACGGGTCCAGATCCACCACAGCCACCGCAATACGGTCATGCTCCTTCAGCGGAATATATAACTCCCTGCTCTTGCTGAGAATGTCCTGCCTCGTATATTTGCCGCTGATCCATTGGATGAAAAATAGGTTTTGCAAATGCGGAAGATTATCCTTCCATTTCTGCTCCAGCGCCGCCTTGCGCTGCCACTGCTCCAGATCCCCTCGAAGCTGCTGTCTCGCTTCCAGCACAGCCTCGAGAATTTCTTCCTCGCCGGCCGGCTTCAACAAATATTTGGACACCCCGTATTCCAGCGCAATCTGCGCGAATTCAAAGTTATCATGTCCGCTCAGGATGATCATTTTCATTAATTTGCTGATTTCCTGTCGGCTTCGCAGTTCGCCAAGGAGCGTCAGTCCATCCATTTCAGGCATCTGCACATCGATCAGCATGATATCAGGCTTCTTCCTGCTCACTAGCTCAAGTGCCTCGACTCCGTTAGATGCCATTCCCACCACTTCAATCCCGTGTTTGTCCCACGGGATATTGTGGGCTAGTGCATTGCGCAGCCGAGGTTCATCTTCCACAATCATGAGATTCATTCAGGTCCTCCCCTTTTAAGCCATCTGGATATGAACTATAACTCCATATTAACTTCCTTGCAGCGGTCCAGCGGAATGGAGATGGTGACGGTTGTGCCTTCGCCAGGCACACTGTGCACCGTCAGATTGGCCTCCCTGCCGTAATACAGCTTCATCCGGCTAAATACATTGCGAAGACCAAACAGATCCTTCACATTCTCCTCATCCTGAGAGGAAGCCGGCACGCTCCGGGAGCCCATCATTGCAAGTTCATGCTGTATGTAACGCAGCCTTTCCTCTCCGATGCCCGGTCCATTGTCCTGCACACTGATCACTACCGTATTCCCCTTCTCAATACAGCTGGAAATCTTCAGGCATCCCCCTGATGACTTCCCCTCCATGCCATGAATGATGGCATTCTCTACCAAGGGCTGAAGCAGGAGCTTCAGGAGTGGTACTCTCTTGCTGTCTTCCGAAATCTGATAGTCTACGGTGAAATTGTCCATGAAGCGAAGCTGCTGAATGCGCAAATAGTAGTGCAGGTGGGTGATGCTCTCCTCAATCGTGAACACCTGCCTGCCCTTGTTCAGGCTCAATCGGAAAAACTTCGACAGATTCATGACCATCTCGCTGATCTCATCCGCATCATAATTCTTCGCCGTCCAATAGATCGAATCCAGCGTATTGTACAGAAAATGCGGGTTGATCTGGGATTGCAAAAATTTCAGCTCCGTTGTGGTCAATCTCAGCTGCTGCTCATAATGGTCCTCGATCAGATGCTTCTGTACCACAGCCATTTTGTTAAACGACTGGATAAGAAAACCGAACTCGTCCTTTCGCTTGGTATCAACGTGGATGTTCAGCTCCCCGCTGCTGAGCCGCTTCATTCCGCGGGCCAATTTGAGTACAGGGGACGCAATTCCACTGTAAACCACCCACGAAATAATGATGGCCAGCAGGACGCTAAGCACGATTATCGCAACCGTGAACAAGCGCAGCTGATCGGTTTCTTTATACAGCTCACTCTTCGGCTGGAGCAGCTCAAGACGCCATGTTGAATAATCCGAGTCAATGGTGACGGTCATCTCTTTGTCGGAGATCTCCTCCTCGTACACTCTGCCGGTCTCCACCACCACTTCTCCCTTTTCGTTTAACAGGGCAATCCGGCTGTTCTCCGAAGGCAGCAGCGTCTTGATAATATTCAACAGCTTGCTCTCGCTGAAAGACACGACCAGCAGGTTCGACTGCCGTTCACCGTTATATAAGTCCATGGCCCGAATCAAGGAAATGCTGTCCGTGTTGGTCATCTGACCAAAAGAGACGCCTTCCGCCACAGGGTATTCCGACATAACGTAGGAAATCCCCGTTCCGTTTCTCCGGGCAGCTTCGACGAGCCATTCCTGCTGAGTTTCGCCCATCAACCTTTTTCCTCCGTAATGGGTGGAAATAAACATGTTGGATGCCTGGTGGTACACGGTAATCTGGGACACATACCGGTTTACCGACACAAAATCCGATAACTGATCCAGAATATAGGAGAAATCCACAATCGATTGAGGTGAGAAATTGGTGCTGTTTTTATTGAGCAGCTCGTTCATTCTAAGATCACCCGAGATCAGGGAAGAGATCTCCTCCACATTTTGCAGTGCCAGATCAAAATGATTCATCGCAGACGATAAGGCCATCTCTGTCCGTTCGACGGCCTGTTCATAGAGAATGGCTCTGGACCGCTCTACCGCAAACAGGCTGATGATGACCAGCGGCAGCAGGATCAGCAGAAAATAACCGGTCAGCCGGGTTTGAATATTTTGCGAAAATCGATCCCTGATCCAGCGAAACATCGCCATCATTCCATCTCCCCCTCCCTCGCCCAAATCGTCCTCATGGTTTGGCATACCATTCATTAACTTCCTTCGTAATTTCATCTCCTCCTTCTTCCTTCCACGTCTTCACATAGTCATCGAAGGCATCCAGGGGCTCAAGTCCCATAATGATTTTCGTAAACACATCCTCCAGATTTTTAAGCTTATTGTTATACTTTGTCATGGCAGGTGTAGGGACTCCGTAGAATGCGTTGGGAATGATATGATGATTAATCATCTGCAAGTTGTTGTATAAATTGAAGTCGCCGAGCGAGTCAAGCCGTTCCTTAAACAGCAATTCATCCGGCACGTCGACCAGGGACTGGTAGATCCCGCGATATAAATGCTTGTCATGAAGCGTAAAATCCGTAACAATCTCCCCGTCCTCCCACTTCCAAATTTCATTCTCGAAGCCCAGCTTCAGCGTTTTGTAATCACTGGCGATAAAATCCAGCATCTTGATCACCTCGGCAGCATTTTCCGAGCTGGCCGGAATGACATTGTAGCCGCGGATAATATCCTTGCCTTCCACCCCTTTAAAACCGGAAGGTCCAGTCGGATATGGAAGCGGAATCCATTCTGCCTCCGGATCCTTGTTCATGTTGGCCGCAATCGGCCCCCGCGTGTCATACCATGCCGCGGAGAACAGCCCTACCGTGCCATTTTCTATTTTTTCGAACAGATTGTTCTGTAAATTCAAAGGGAATTCCCGATCCAGTAAATTCTCCTGATACAACTTGGCAAAAAATGCGAGGGTCTCCTTCGTTTCAGGCAAAATGTTTCCGTTCACAAGCTGCCCGTCCCGTTCAAACCACATATTCCGCTGCGTACCGAAAGCACCGAAAAACGGGGAGGAGCGCCCCAATTTCGAGGTAAGGGTTAACCCGATCGTATCCTGAAGGCCGTTGCCGTCCGGATCATCCAGGGTAAAGGCGCGGATGACTTCATAATATTCCTCCAGCGTTTCAGGAGGTTTCAGGCCGAGCCGATCGAGCCAATCCTTGCGCGCATACATGAGCTCTGCTCCGGTCACTTCATTCAAGCTGGGAACCGCATAGATTTTGCCGTCATATCTCACCCGATCCCACACCTCCGGCGGAATTTTCTCTCTCAGATGGGGACCATACTTGTCAATTAACTCGTCCAGCGGCATAAACGCTTTCTGTTTGACATAGTTGTCAAACCATACCGGCTCATAGGTATGAAGCATATCCGGCAAATTGCCTGAAGACATAATCACATCAAGCTTCTCGTTGTATACCTCAGGCGGCGGCAGATTAACCCCAATCTCAAGTCCGGTACGCTCTTCAATGTAATTTAAATACGGATTGTCATTCTCATCCATGCCTGCAGGGAACGTCATCCCGAGACTCGAAATGACGATGTTGATTGAAGCACTCTTCGGTTGATTTTCCGGCGGGCTGTCCTCCTCTGCAGGATTTGGACCGCTGCATCCGGCAGCAAAGAATATCAGAAATACACATAGAAGAATTAGAACGTTACCTTTTAGCAGCCTTGACCCCTCTCGACCCACTCGTTGAATAAACTCATCATTACAGGCCTTGTTCTTCGGCATATGTCCTCACTCCCTCTAACTGGTAAGCTAATACTACTATATAACGATTTTATGGTGAGTTAGATCACCTTTATAATCATTCTGTAATGAAATGCGGCTTCCTTCACCCAGGCAAAAGAAAAGAGCCGATACCCCGGTCATTCCCGAACCAGGGTACGGCTCTACATGAAGCAACAAATATGGATCCTGTCATACTCCAACTACTATTTCGGCTCCTCTTGGTCTCGAGTCTCCTCCAGCAAGGGGATTTCTTTGCGCAACTCTTCCGATTGCACTTGGATCACTTCGAACGTACGACCGCAGTGGGCACAGAATTTGGCGTTGAGCGCTGAGCTGTTGCCACAGCCTCTGCATACCTTCTCATCCGTAAGATTGGCGATGTGAAGCAGATTTTGCTCGATTTCGAAATTCAATTGATGGATCTTGGCTACATAGCTTTGGATGCTCTCCTCTTCGGGCGGCCATTGCCCCGCCTCAGTTGCAGCAAATACAACTTTTCCGATTTCCAGCAGCTGCTCATCGATATCACTCTTCTTACCGTTGTTTTGCAGCTTTAACCGATTAACTTCAACCAGGATTTTGGCTTTGTTTCCGGCGTCTGACACGCCGGCCTTAAATTTATCAAAAAAACTCAAGCTGCACTCTCCCTCTCTGTTTGACTTCTTTTTCGAGCTGTCATCATTTTATTCCTTCAGTGCGATTCTCAGAATTTTATCATGGTCCGTGTAGTTAATGCCAGCACCAAGCCCTCTTGCGAATACCTGAACAGGCACATAAGTCACGCCATCGATGACCTTGGGAGCAACTGCCACGGTCTCCGATTTACCGTTGTAATATATCGTTTTGCTTCCGATCGTAAGCGTTATTTTATGATTCCCTCTTTGCACACCAATGCTGGCAGCTTCACGATTCCAGGTGACCTTAGCCCCCATTCCCTCTGCAATTTCCCGCAGCGGCACCAAGTTGATGTTGTTATACACCAAGGGCTCACTATCAAATTTCACCAGGCCGCCGTTGACATAAACCTTAAGACCGGACTTGGCATAGGCCGGAGCAGCCGGCTTCGGCGCGGACTTAGGCGTGCTGTTTTGCGATGATTTCGCCTTGGGTGCGGATGAAGACGACTTGCTGCCGGAAGAGCTTCCTCCCCCGTTATGATAATGATACTCCCCATATGACAGCCCCCAGCGTTCACAATTGGTTCGGCAGGTGTGCCCGCCGTTGGCATCCGTTCTTCCCGGATGTGCTGATACGACCGAGCCTGATACAAGCAGTAAAGCAAGGGTACAGCATAACATTTTTTTCTTCATGACATCGTAACCCCCTGGTATAATATCCCTCCAGTACATTCTAGCATATTCCTATATAGGAGATTCATATATGTAATTACATTATATAGAAGGAAAAATTTTACCATTCTGCTTATGCCTTCATTGTTTCACTTTCTTCCCCTGCGTTTATTCGTTACATAGAACCGATCCTTTTGAGCCAAAATATTGCCAGAAAGGAAAGTGATCCTAATGAGCAAAAAGAAACCCGAATTCGACGGACAATTCCCTGGCGTTGACCCCATTCCCGAGCCAGACCGTCCGGATCAAGCCGCAACCGACAACATCGATGATCTTGTCCTTGGTATTTTGGAGGATAAGGATGAAACGAAACTCGATATCGAACCCCAGACAGAAAATTACGATAAACTTCGGAAAAAGTAGAATTAGACAAGCTTCAATATAATGTAAAAAATATAATCGATCTGTAAAAGTGTTTGAAAATTATTTATCGTTCTCATTTTGAGAACGATTATTTTTATGTTATGATTAACATAGAAGCTTGGGACGAAGGGGGGAGTAACTGTGAACCGTTTCTTAAAAACAGCAAGAATCGTATGGATGCTGATACTTGTTTTGGTTACGGCATTTGCTCTTTACATTCCCGTCCAAGAGTATTACAGCAACGAAATTGAAGATGATCGGTACGTCTACAAGAACGACCTTCATCTGAAAGCGGCTGTTCTGAAACACTCTCAAATTCTCTCCAAACTTAAGGCAGCTGGCAACTCCTTGCCATTGTTCTTAATGTTTTCGGCCGTCCTTCTGCAGCAGGCTCCCAGAACACGTCTGCCCTATCGGCCGATTATTCCACTTCGGCTCCGGCTTTTATTATTATTCCCCATTAAATACACATCCATATTCGTTTAGTTATTCCTCCCTTTCGCATTCAAACTGACTGCGGTTTCTTAAATTCGCCAATTTTTCATCACTCATGCAGCAACACAACGAGCCTGTGCTGATTGACCTATGCACTTAGGTTTATATAAGACTGTGCAGAACATCATGAATGGATTGTTTTATTTGGCTACTCGTAATTTGGATATCCGTGTGACGTTGGTCTACCCATAACTAAAAGTGTATTTTCTTAGGAGGATTTTAACCTATGCATGTTCGCGAAACGGATTTACCCGGAATTGGCAAAAAATTTGTAATCGATACCCGTGGTGGTGATAAGCTGGTCATCATCATTCATGACGACGGTCGCCGTGAAATGTACCATTATGAATATGACGATCCGGAAGAAAGCATCTCCATGATCTCCCTGGATGATGATGAGGCTCGTCAAATTGCCGCCATCGTTGGCGGTCTGACCTATAAACCCAAGGCGCTAGAAACAATCGATATGGCGCTGGACGAATTGATTATTGAGTGGTACCGCATCGAGCCCCACTACTATGGGGCAGGCAAATCCATTGGTGATCTGGGCGTACGTCAAGCTTCAGGTGCAACCATCATTGCGGCAGTTCACAAAAACAGCAAACATATCAATCCCGGGCCTGACGTTATTATCACGCCGGATTCGACGCTTGTCGTCGTTGGCGAACGTCAACAACAGCGGCTATTTAAACAAATCTTGATGAACGGACGTGGTTGATGAATGGATCATTTGGTTTTAGAAGTCGGACTGGCGATTGCGTTGATCGCCCTGGCGGGGTTGCTATCAGCTAAACTCCGGTTTTCCGTCGTCCCTTTCTATATTCTTGTAGGGATGGCGGTAGGGCCCCACGCATTTCATTTTGGATCATTTGATTTTCGTTTTATAGAAAGTGCTCCGCTCATTGATTTCATGGGGCGGATCGGCGTACTGTTTCTTCTGTTCTACCTCGGCCTGGAATTCTCTGTCGGCCGGTTAATCAAATCAGGCAAATCCATCGTTGTCGGTGGGAGCATCTATATTGCCATTAACTTTACACTTGGACTTATGATCGGAATTTTTTCCGGATTTCCGGTGGCGGAAACACTGATTGTTGCAGGAATAACCACAATTTCATCAAGTGCTATCGTAGCCAAGGTGCTCGTTGACTTGAGAAGGACAGCTAATCCGGAGACCGAAATGATACTCGGGATTATCATGTTTGAGGATGTATTCCTGGCCGTATATATCTCTATTCTGTCCGGTCTCGTATTAAGCGGATCTTCTTCGCTGGGTGGAGTATTGATATCTGCGGTTATTGCACTCGGGTTTATGCTGCTTGTCATTATTCTGGGCCGAAAAGCCGTGCCGCTTCTGAATCGGGCGCTGAATATACGGTCTAACGAATTATTTGCACTGGTTGTTTTTGCCGCATTGTTCCTGCTGGCAGGCTTCGCTGAAACGATTCATGTTGCGGAAGCCATCGGTGCACTGCTTGTCGGGCTTGTCCTGGCAGAGACAGAGCATCGTGAACGGATTGAGCATTTGATTTTGCCATTCCGCGATTTCTTTGGCGCTATATTCTTCTTTAGCTTCGGTTTAACGATCGTACCATCCGAGCTTGGTGGAGCTGTATGGTTATCGTTGATCGCCGTTGTCATCACGCTGTTGGGTAACTTTATTGCAGGTATGCTTGCCGGACGCAGTGCCGGATTGTCTTCCAAAGCGTCCTCCAATATCGGTCTGACGATTGTCTCCCGCGGGGAATTTTCCATTATTCTCGCCAATATGGGTAAAGCCGGCGGGCTAGCTGCCTTCATTCAACCGTTTGCAGCCTTGTATGTGCTCATTCTTGCCATACTCGGACCATTGCTGACCAAGGAATCCAAGCATGTATACAACTTCTTGAACAAAATATTTAAATTTAAAGACCATAAGGAGAAGAAACCGGTTAAACCGAAGCTAAAGGATGAAAGTCTTGGCGGATAAAGGAGGGTACATTGCCTATGGTTCAAGTCCCGGTTCGTGTCACGAACGGTGCACAAGACGCCGCAAGCAAGGCAAGTACACCCAGAAGATTGATCATGGCTGCCACCGGAGGGCTGATTGCGGCGTTCGGCTTAGATCTGTTTCTTGTACCTAGCGGAATCATTGCAGGCGGTGTGACAGGAATTTCAGCACTCGCTTCGCATCTGACAGGGCTTCATACAGGCATGTTTCTATTTGCACTCAATTTACCTTTGCTCCTGCTTGTTTATTACAAGTCCAATCGGGAAAAAGCCATTGCGGCAACGATCGGGCTGCTGACCTTTTCCATATGCTCGATCCTGTTCTTCCCGATGCCTGCTCTACTGGACAGCAAGATCGGGAGTGCAGGCATTGGCGGCATTTTCCTTGGGCTTGGCATCGGGATCTGCCTTCGTTACGGGGTTGTCCTCGATACCCTTCAATTACCCAAGATGCCGCAGCAGCTATCCCATCTGCTAACCCGGTTGAAGCTGCCCCACAACCATATCTTTATCAATATCATGGTACTGACATTGGCAGGGCTGCTGCTTGGCTGGGAACATGCGATGTATTCTGCCATCGCATGCCTGATGGCGCTGGAGACGGGTCGCATTACGACCTCCCGTCTTCCGCTTAAACGGGAGGTTCGGATTGATAGTACGAGTGAAGCAGAGATCAAACACAGTATGAAAGCCATCATGGGATATGAACCCCAAACGGAGAGTTTGAATGAAGATACAGGATTTGAGAACAACTCATTAAAATCCTCCCGGCTTGTCTACCGGGTTCATATTCTGGAGATGCCCAGACTAAAAGCGATCGTGAGAAGCCTTGATCCGAATGCGGAGATTACCATCATTCAGAAGTAAGTGTTCTCTCTTCCATGGAAACAGGCCGGCTAAGGGTTTGCCCTAGCCAGCCTGTTTTTTTAGATATCAGAGAGTGTAAACTCCGAAGTTTAGGCCTTCCTGATATCACAAGAAAAACATCCCCTAACCGCGGTCAGTCTTCTGAGAAAATACGTCGATAGACGTTTTTCTTATGAATTTCGTTATTTGCGAAACTGCTGGATCAGAAACAAAATCAAGGAGCCCACCACGCTGATGACTAAGCAGGTTACAATCGGAAAATAGATTTTGACATTGGGCTTATCCACAACGATGTCGCCTGGCAGCCTGCCGACAAATCGGCCAATGACAGGCCATAGCAGCCCAATCACGATCAGGGCGCCCCCTATCCATAACAGTGCCCTTGTTACAGGATGCAAACTATTTCACCTCATTCATCAAATCAATTCATCATACGAAAGGTTTCCTTGTATCATAATGGATTTGATGGACTCGCCGCAAGGCACGCGCACCTCGCCTACAGACGTGTTCTAGCCTTTCACTGCTCCGGCCGTCATCCCGTCGATAAAATACTTCTGGAAGCCCATAAACAAGATGAAGATCGGAATAATCGAGAAAAAAGAGCCCACAATCAACAAATCATAGTTGTTCCCGTAAGGGGTCAGCAGTGTCTTCAAGCCAATCGGAAGGGTATATTTGCTGTCATCGCTGAGTACCATGAACGGCCACAGGAAGTTGTTCCAGCTGTTCATCCCGTTCAGGATCGCCATGGCTGCGAAGGATGGCTTCATCACCGGCAGGATCAACCGCACATAGATCCCGTATTCCGTAGCACCGTCCACCCGCCCTGCCGCAATCATTTCTTTTGGAATCCCTCTTAAATACTGCCTGAAGAAGAAGATCGTAGCCGCGCTTGCAATCCCCGGCAGCACAATGGCCGAGTATGAGTTCATAAGGCCGAGATTGTAAATCAGCGAATACAGTGGAAGAAGAAGAATTTCAAAAGGAACCATCATGATGAGCAGCACGCATATAAACAGGAAATTCTTGCCGATGAAATCATAAGCTGCAAAACCATACGCAACGGTTGCGCTCACCAGCAAAGTTAATGTAACCTGTACCACCGTAAGCAGCAAGGAGTTGAAAAACCACATAAAATAAGAATGATTCCCTGTAAACAGATACGTGAAATTGTCCAGGTTCATTACCGACAGATCGAATTTTAAATTCAGGCCATAACGAATCAAGTCCTCACCGGGCTTAAAGGACGCGATGGTAACGGCGTAAAAGGGTACCAGGATCAGAAAACACAGTGCGGAGAACAAAATCAAGAGGATCACTTTGATCAGTGTTTCTCTTCTCATCCTCAATCCTCCTTCTTGAACATTCCTGAGAGTTTCAGCTGCGTCAGATTAATGATCATGGTAATGGCCAGAAGCACAATCCCCACAGCGGCCGCATACCCCAGATTGTTCTTCTCGATGCCTTGACGGTACAGGTAACCGACAATCGTAAGGCCGATATTTTTGGGAGAATTGTTGCCGTTCCACAGCATCATACTCTCAATAAACATAGCCAGCCCTGCATAAATGCTGATCGTTAATACATAAATCGTGGTCGGTTTCAATAATGGCATCGTGATTTTGGTAAACTTCTGAAAGGCCGAAGCCCCGTCGATGGATGCCGCCTCATAATAGTCATCCGGGATGTTCTTGAGTCCGGATAAAAAATACAGCATATTAACCCCCGTCCACCGCCATGTGGCCAGAGCCACCAAAGCAATGAAACCGGTAACCTGTCCCTTCAGAAACTTCACCGGATCCACCCCGAACCAGCCCAATATACTGTTGATGAGCGACCCTTCCATCTCTCCAAACATCAGCCGGAAGATAGTACCCGCGACAACAACCGACGTCAGTGCCGGAAAGAAAAAAGACGATTTGAAAAACTCTCTTCCCCACATAAACTTGTTGTTGATCAGCACGGCAAACAGCATCGGAAACGGAATCAGAATAAGGAGTGTCAGCAGCATGTAAATCGCACTGTTCATGACCGCCTTCAGAAAAATGCCGTCCCCCATCAGCTTCTCGTAATTAGCCAAGCCGATCCAATCGGCTTCCTGACCCAGCTGGATCTTCTGAAAGCTCATGCCAAATGAGCTGCCTAACGGAAGTACCCAGAACACAAGGAAAACCAGAATAAACGGCAGCACAAAAACATAAGGAGCAACCTTTTGAGAGTACAGAAATTTTTTAATCATCACTTTACTCCTTTGATAAGAGCCGCCCATCGTATGAGCAGCCCTTCGTTATGGTTACCGATGAGCCGGAATCATTTTAATTCCTGTTCGATTTGCTTCTGGGCATCGTTCAAAGCTTCTGTAATGTCCTTGCCATCCTCAAAAATCTCATTAAATGTCGTTGTGCACAGGACGTTGTTGATGGTGGGCGAAGCGGAGGTCGATTTGATTAACCGGATTTCATCCCGGATCTCATTCAGAACATCAAACGGGTTGTTCACAAAATATTGGACAAACTGATTCTCAGGGTTGTGCGTGACATCCTTCATATCCCAGACATCCATATTGACCGGATCAAACCCAAGCGTGTTCCATATCTCTTTGTTGGCATCCAGCGACAATTTGGCAAACGCCAGGAAGTCTTTCGCCAGTTGAACATCCTTTGCGGTCTTGGTAACAACGGTACCGGTTCCGCCGCCGCCAACGGATCTTGGCATGCCTTCTTCAATTACCGGGATCGGTGCGATCGCTATTTTTCCTGATAAATCGGACATGTAGTTGGTGTATCTGGACATTTGCCACAGCGGCATGAAGGCGGTAGCATAATTCCCTGCATTAAACTCGCCATAAGCCTCTTCCGTATCAGGCTGACCACCGGCGATAGTCGCAATGGCATTGCTGTCCTGCAGATCCTTGAGCAGCGTCATAGCCTTGATCATGGGCTCCGAATTCACGACCGGATTGCCGGAATCGTCGGTGAGGTCGACCCCTTGCTGCGCCAACAGCATGGATGCCTGCCAGGCTGCACTTGTATCCGCCGTTCCCATATATTTGCCGGTTTTTTCATAGACCTGGATGCCGGCCTGCTTGAAGTCCTCCCAGGTCACGATATCCTGATAGTTAACACCAGCCTCCTCCAGGATTTCGGTATTATAGAAGGCCACGGAGGCTCCAACATGAGTTGGGACGCCGTAATTCACGCCATCCTTGCTGTAAAGATCAATCCGGGATTTGACGATGGTATCTCGGTATGGATCAATAACGTCATTGAGCGCTTCCAGCTGCGGAGTTCCAGCTAGAAAATCCGGGAATTTGCCTAACTCGATATCGGCAATATCAGGGGCACCCGTGCCGGACTGAACCGCGATGGATAGTTTATTGTGCATGTCGTCATATGGCATGACCGTCACGTTCAGCTTAATCTGGCGATCCGGATTCTCGGCGTTCCATTTGCCCAGCATCTTCTCAAAATGCTGTCCGTGCAGCTCAACGAATGTCCAATAGGAAAGCTCCGTGGCGCTTTCTCCCGCCCCTCCGTCCAGAACCGAGGTTTCTCCCCCTGCATTGTTCGCTTTACCGCATCCCCACAGGAACAGCGTCATGCCTAACACCATAAGCACCATTATCCATTTTTTCCTCATCATACGGGACCTCCCTCAATTTTCATTCCTATATCCTCTACACTCGAAAACAGTACTTCAGCCTTCAGTTCTTCAGTCTTCAGATCTTCAATACTTTAGTTCTTCAATACTTCAGCTCTTCAGTACTTCTGTATCCCGCTGAATAGAAAGCGCTTTCATATTGTGTGTAATTTGATATGATTTTGAGAGATGGAGCAGCCCTTGGGACCGCTTCATAAGTTAACTCAGGCCTTTTTCAAACGAATAACATTCCAGGATGCCTTGGCAAGTCGTGCCGTCACATGTCCGCTGTCAAGTTTGGCTTCTCCCCGGTTGTGGGGTTTTACCGTCTCCTCCGACGCGGTATTCACGGCCTTGAGGTCGTCATGCTCCATTACGATATGCTCGATAAGCCGGTATCCTTCAAAGCTGCGCACATCGCATTCGAGGTCCAATGCTTCCTCCAGATGACGGTTCACGGCAAAGATCGTAATCTCTTCGTCGGCTTCGTTATGAACAACCGCACTATCCAGGTACGGAACATCGGTAAAGTCCTTGGAATCATACTTCGGCGAGTCGACGATCGGCAGCAGCGATACACCCCGGCCATACTTCGAAACGTGAAGATATGGATAAAATATCGTCTGCTTCCAGGCGCGTCCCCCATTCTCTGTCATGATCGGGGCAATCACGTTCACGAGCTGCGCCAGACAAGCCATCTTCACCCGGTCTGCATGACGCAGGAACGTAATGAGCATGCTGCCCACCAGAATGGCGTCCTCGAAATTGTACACATCCTCCAGCTGAGGCGGAGCCACGCTCCAAGGATCGATCTGCCTGTCTGCATCGTTGGAATGATACCAAACATTCCATTCATCGAAGCTGAGGTACATCGTCTTTTTGCTGCGTTTCTTGGCCTTGATATAGTCGCAAGTGGACTTGACCGTATGGATAAAGTGATCCATATCCAGCGTAAGCGCCAGGTAATTGGCCGTATCGTTGTCGCGGTTACCATAATACTGATGCAGGGATATGTAGTCCACCGCCTCATACGTATGATCCAGCGTTGCGGCTTCCCATTCAGGGAATGTTGGCATGCCGGTGCTTGAGCTGCCGCACGAAACCAGTTCAATCGAGGGATCAACCAGCCGCATCGCTTTTGCCGTCTCCAGTGCAAGCCTGCCATATTCCGCAGAGGTTTTGTGTCCAATCTGCCATGGTCCGTCCATCTCGTTGCCAAGGCACCACGTTTTGATCTTGTGGGGCTGTTTATAGCCGTGACTGCGGCGCAGATCGCTCCAATATGTACCTCCAGGATGGTTCGTGTACTCCAGCAAATTTCTGGCGGCATCAATACCCCGGGTGCCCAAATTCACAGCCATCATGACCTCCGAGCCAACCTCCTTGGCCCAGGAAATAAACTCGTTCGTGCCTACCTCGTTCGGTTCCAGCGTCCGCCAGGCAAGCTCCAGCCGTTTCGGCCGCTCGGTCACGGGTCCTACTCCATCCTCCCAGTTGTAACCGGAGACAAAGTTCCCGCCGGGGTACCTGATAATGGGGACATTCAGTTCCTTAATCAATTCCTTCACGTCACTTCGAAAGCCCCCTGCATCCGCCGTCTCATGACCGGGCTCGTAAATCCCTCCATACACAGCACGACCAAGGTGCTCAATGAATGAACCATAAATGCGGTTATCAACTTGCGCGATTCGAAACGACTTATCCACGATCATCCGTGCCTTCATTTTCTCAGCTGCCAAGTCCTTCACCTTCCGTTAAAATAATTATGAAACATTTTAAATAAACCCGAATGAATTCGTTTTCAGATATAAAATATCATATGAGGAGTGCTATGTAAATATACAAATATAAAATGATTTACACAAATAAATAATAAATGAATTTTCAGTAGAGAATTTAGTTTATTTTTGTCGAAATTTGCTTATTTTGTTGATATTCATACTTTTTATCTTGATATAAACCTCAAATAAAAGAAGTGTCTGCTATCAAAATGATCTTTTTCTTCACAAGATTCTCGAAGATTTGGAACACATCTTTATTTCACGCTGATGTTGATTTATAATTATTTGAAATAAACATCATTCCCTGTACACATCGTTATTTAATCCCTTAATCGGAAGAAGGTTCGAGATAAAATGATCTACATTAAAGATTTAATGAGCGGGCTTGATATCTTTAAAGCCCTTAGCTCCGAAATTCGCATTCAAATTCTGGAGCTGCTGGCCAAGAACCAAAGCTTGAACCTGAACGATCTGGCAAATAGGCTGAACCTCAGCAATGGTGCCATCACCATGCATATCAAGAAATTGGAGGAGAGCGGTCTGATCGAGATCAACACCACAGGCGGGAAGCACGGCATACAGAAGATTTGTTACTTGAATAAAGACACACTGATGGTTGATCTTCGCAGCAAGGACATTGATAATTTGTACGAGGTGGAGATTCAGGTTGGGCATTACAGCGACTACCAAGTCATTCCGACCTGTGGATTAGCCACCAAGGACAGTATCATCGGGGATTTTGACGATCCACGCTATTTCGCAGATCCAGAGCGGATTCATTCGGAAATCATCTGGCTTACCGAAGGTTTCCTGGAATACCGGATTCCGAATTATTTGAAGTCGAACCAGTCATTCCGCGAGATCCAATTCTCGTTGGAGCTCGGTTCTGAGGCTCCGGGATATTGCGATAACTATCCATCGGATATTTTCTTTTATGTCAACGGCATCGAGATTGGCAGCTGGACAAGTCCCGGTGATTTCGGCGACAAACGCGGCACCTTCAATCCCGAATGGTGGCCGCCCCATTTGAACCAGTACGGCATGCTGAAGCTGATCCGGATCAACAAGGAAGGCAGCTTCATCGATGGATGCCGCATTTCGGACGTAGGCCTGGACCAGATTCAACTGGATTACAAGAGCGAGCTCACCTTCCGGGTTGCTGTCAACGAACGATCGGTCAACAAGCGCGGCTTAACCATTTACGGCAAACATTTCGGCAACTACAGCCAGGACCTGCTGGCGCGTGTGCTGTATGATGTGAAGGAAGAGTAAGGGTACATGATGGGGAAGTTCTGCGTAGGCAGCTTCTACTCAACATCGGACATATGAAAAAAACAGCTGGATGCAGGGAAACCCTGCTCCAGCTGTTTTTCTGCCGAGGGTGGCCGGCCTCTGACGAGGGCGGTGGACTCTGCTGTAGGTGGCTGACCTCTGGCGAGGGCGATTGCCACTACTGCAGATTGCCGACCTCTGAGAGGGCCGCTGGCATCTGCTGTAGGTGGCCGACCTCTGGCGAGGGCGATTACCACTACTGCAGATGGCTGACCTCTGACGAGGGCCGCTGGCATCTGCTGTAGGTGACTCTGACCTCTGGCGAGGGCGATGGACTCTGCTGCAGATTGCCGGCCTCTGACGAGGGCGGTGGCATCTGCTGTAGGTGGCTGACCTCTGGCGAGGGCTGCTAACTCTGCTGCAACTCGTGGATTTCTCAGGGCTAACGGACTGAGAATCCGTTATTCACGCCAAATGGCGTTATTTAGAAAACTAACGGACACGAAAGTCGTTAATCTGTAGAAATTGCCGGAAATCAAACTGATTTTGTGATAATAAGGACTCCTGAGTCCGTTAAACTCGAAATCGGAGTCGATTATGAAGAATAAGAGCAATGGAGTCCGTTAACGCGCCGGGGGATGCAAAAAGAACGCAAAGAGCAGAGCTAACAAGGATCCTTGAACAGCACGCGAGCGGTCGAGCCTCCTTCATCGGTCTATGACTTTCTGGAGGAGGATAATATGGTGCAAACAGTGACAGGTAGAACAGTAAAATAAGGAGTATGACTAGAGGAACAGTCACAGAAAGACAGCCACAGGATGAACAACACTGGAGGGAACATAACTGAAGGAAAAGTGGCATAAGGAATAGTTACTGAAGGAACAGTTGAGGAACACGGGAGGGATAGAACACCTATAGGAGGAGCAACCACAAGTCATCAACCACAAGTCGAACTGCCTCAATTCGAACAACCACATGTCAAACTGCCTCGAGTCATACAAAACTCAAGTCGAACAACTACGAGAGGAACTGTGTGATAAAGAGCGTCTAAACAGAACAAAAAGGGGCATCCACTAGAATTCAGATCTTTTGGACGCCCCACCTCATTAATGAAACAAACGATCTCTCATATATGGTCGCCAGCATCGAGCCTGCCCTTGACCACGCACTGTGCGCAGTGGGAAGTTGCATCACCACGCGCAATGTGCGTACAGGGAGCCCCGTCTGCACCAATTCACACCGTACGTACAGGGAACCGTGCATACAGGGAACCGTGCATACAGAGAGCCGTGCATACAGGAAGCCGTGCATGCAGGAAGCCGTGTGCACCATGAACACACACGCACAGGGAACTGTACGCACCTCGCACAAAATGCAAACGAACAGCCAATCCCATTTCCAAGTTATACTCAGTCCAGTTAATTTCAGTGCCTGTAGTCACCAGTCAATCATCCACTATCATGTTATCTCCCTATCGACTTGCCCCAACTTTTGCCTCATTTAAAGCCCTTAAAATAGTATGGCGGTCACGGAGCGCGTGCGCCTCCTTCAAGCTCTGATGAAACAGCTCCTCATCGATTCCAAGCTTCTGGAGGCTTGAAGGTCCTCCAGCCTGCTGCAGTAAGATAGCAAGCTCTTCTTTCGCAGGAACCTTTCGCAGCCATTCCTGAACTGACGTTCGGTACTGCTCCCAATCTGTAGGCTCGGCATACGGATAAACTCCGTGATCTGCCGCATCATGATAAAGGCTTGAAATCTCGCTGCAAGCCACCCCCACCTTGGCACCATGAAGGAGCGCGCGCTTGCCCAGGCGCAAATACGCCATCTCCCAATAATGGGACAGATGATGCTCCGCCCCTGAGGCGGGATGGGACTGTCCGAACAGCAGCATCGCGATGCCGGATTCAATCAAGGCCGTCATCAGAATGCGGATGCCTTCCTCCGTGCGATCGCCGATGGCCTGCACATGCTTGACGCAAGCCTCCAGCGCCTGTTCTGTAATGGCGGCCACTCCTTCATCATAGGGCTCGCCTGCCGTGGTAGAAGAGAATTTCCAATCCAGCAGCGATGTATATTTGCCAAGCATATCGCCAAAACCGGCGGCAACCAGCGGCTGGGGTGCCTTAACAAGTATATCCAGGTCAGCGAATATGGCGAGGGGAGCTGTAGCCGCAAAGGTCTGCTTGATTCCCCGGACTACAATCGGCGCGCCTGCTGAAGTAAAACCATCCACAGAAGGAGCCGTAGGTACCGAAATGAACGGCTTGCCGGTCCGGTGAGCTACAAAGCGGGTAATATCATGAATCGTGCCAGATCCCACAGCGATCAGGCATCCTGTCCGCTCCGGCTCCACTTCAATAAGCAGCTGCATCAGCGAGCGCTCATCCGCCACAACGTCTCCTTGCTCATCGGGCTTGATCAGACAAAGCCGGGAATTCACACCTGCTGCTTCCAGGCAGTTCATCAACGTTTGTCCGGCAGCTTCTATATGTGTTCGTATCCGCTACCAAGACCGGTGACGTGAAGACCCTCGCCGAATCAGATACAGAGGCACATCAAGAATAACTCCCCGCTCAAGCGCCATATCATCAAGACCACGGAACGTTGGCTGGACTTCCTTCATCTGACTCATCAAACGTTTTGCGTAGTTCAGAGATTCCGTCATGCAGTTCCTCCCCTTCATTCTATCCATGTATGATCCTTGCCAATTTCTCTCGATCTATTCCCATCCTGACAGCAGAGCTGACCTTGCGAAGCTATAATCCGATAGCCATCCCCGGTATCCCACGCTCAACCCTTCCAGCTGTTTCTACCTGCCTATGGTTTATTCAGCCGACTGCTTAATCCGCTTCAGCCGTTTCATCACGTCATTTTCGCCCCGTCCAAAATAATCATGCAGCTTGCTGTACTCCCGATACAGCTGCTCGTACACTTCCACATGCTCCGGAATCGGTTTAAAGGTTTCTTCCTTCACCCGAGCCATCTTCGCGGCAGCATCGATAATCGAATCATATCCGCCCTGTGCCTGACCCGCAGCGACAGCGGCAAACATGGCAGCCCCGAGCGCCGGTGTCTGCTTGGAGTCGGCCACCACAATTTCACGGTTGGTGACATCGGCATAGATTTGCATTAAAAGGTGGTTCTTCTGCGGCAGTCCGCCGCAGGCATAGAGGACGTCCACCGGCACGCCATTCTCGTGAAAGGCGTCCACGATTTTGCGTGTACCAAACGCCGTTGCTTCCAGCAAGGCACGGTAGATTTCCTGCGGCTTCGTCAGCAGAGTCATCCCTAATATCAGCCCGGTCAGGTCTGTATCCACCAGCACCGAACGGTTGCCATTCCACCAGTCCAGCGCGAGCAGACCGGTTTGGCCCGGCTTGTAGGCAGCCGCTTCCCGCTCCAGCCACTGGTGAATGCCGATTCCGTCTGCAGCCGCAGCTTCTGTTACATACGCGGGAAGCGCTTCCTCAACGTACCATTCAAAAATATCGCCGACGGCCGATTGTCCCGCTTCATAACCGTACAATCCCGGGATAATGCCGTCTTCCACGACCCCGCACATCCCCTCAACCCGCTTCTCTTCGGTACCGAGGATCATATGACAGATCGACGTTCCCATCGCCATGACCAGCTTGCCTGGAGTAACCACACCGACAGCCGGAACCGCCGCATGAGCGTCAACGTTGCCCACTGCAACAGCGATACCGGGGGTTAAACCCATCACCTCGGCCATGGTTTCTGTAAGTCCACCCGCTCGGCTCCCAAGGGGTCTGACCTCGCCCCGGAGCTTGGTTTCCGCCAGATTCTCCAATCTCGGATCCAGTGCTTTAAAGTAGGCCTTGCTTGGGTATCCATCCTGCTTATGCCATATCGCCTTGTAACCAGCCGTACAGCTGTTTCGGACCATATTGCCAGTCATTTGGGAAATGACCCAATCCGTCGCTTCCAGAAACATATCCGCACGTTCATATATAGCCGGCGCTTCATCGAGAATTTGCCATACCTTAGCCATCATCCACTCGGAGGAGATCTTCCCGCCGTAACGCGGCAAAAAGGATTCTCCGCGCTCAGCGGCAATGGCGTTGATCTTGTCAGCTTCGGGCTGCGCGGCATGATGCTTCCACAGCTTCACCCAGCTGTGCGGCTGATCCGCCAGCTCCGGGTGGAAGCAGAGCGGCTCGCCAAGCTCGTCAACCGGCAGCATCGTGCATGCCGTAAAATCAATGCCGATGCCAATCACATCCGCCGGATCAATACCGGATTGTTCAATGACAGCAGGCACGGAGACCTTCAGAACCTCCAGATAATCCCCCGGATGCTGAAGCGCCCAGTCATACTCAAGCTTCTGTCCGGAACCCGGCAAAAACTCATCGATGACATGATGCCGATATGGCGTAACATGATCCGCGACTTCCTGCCCGTCTGCCAGATTAACCAATACCGCACGTCCGGACTGCGTCCCGTAATCGACGCCAATGGTATACTTTTTCCCCACTCTCATTTCCCCCCTACCAGATGAAATCATAGAATGATGATGACCATGACAAATTTTACTTTTGACCGTAATAGGCATTAATCCCATGCTTCCGCAAAAAGTGACGATCCAGCAAATTCTGATCCATCGGTTCAATAGCAGGGTTGATTTGCTGCATGCGAGCCGCAATCTTCGCGCACTCTTCCAGAACCACTGCATTATGCACCGCATTATGGGCATCCTTGCCCCATACAAACGGCGCATGAGAATGGACAAGCACGCCGGGCACCCGATTCGGATCCAGATCGGCGAAACGCTCCACGATGACGTTGCCCGTCTCCCGCTCGTAAGCGCCTTCGATCTCTTCACGGGTCATGGGACGCGTAACCGGAATCTCCCCGTAAAAATAGTCGGCGTGCGTTGTTCCATAGGCAGGAAGCGCGCGTCCGGCTTGGGCCCAGCTCGTTCCCCATGGCGAGTGGGTGTGCACAATCCCGCCAATCTCTTTAAAATTCTGATAGAGCACCAGATGAGTCGGGGTATCGGAGGAAGGCCGTAAATCGCCTTCAACTACGTTTCCCTTCAGATCGAGCACGACCATGTCATCGATTGTCAGCTCTTCATAAGGCACGCCGCTGGGTTTAATAACAAACATCCCGCGTTCCCGATCAATGCCGCTTACATTCCCCCATGTAAATGTGACAAGTCCGTACTTCGGAAGCTCCAGATTTGCCTCCAGCACCTGCTGCTTTAAATTCTCCAACATGAACTATCTCTCCTCTCTATATTTGAAAAATATAGTTGTACGTACAAGTTGGCATGCAGGGGTCCGTCTTTCCGGACCTCAAATCTTCTATAATGACCTACTTTTTTTTCTACTGATTCTCTCTCCACCAGCTCAGGCTCATAAATCGTATCGGAAATTTCCGTTTGATTCTCGATCATACTGATCAATTGTCTCGCGGCGGTGATCCCCATCTCCGTCTTTGGATGAGTCATCGTTGTCAGCTTCACACCGGAAGCAATCGCAAGTGTCGAATCATCGAAGCCGACCATGGATACATCCTGTGGAACCTGTAGTCCGCATTGCCCCGCGGCCTCCACCAGAGACACGGCCAACTCATCGTTGTAACATACGAGCCCTGTCGGGCGCTGCTCATCCGGCTGCTTCAGCAGTTGTACGGCCTGATCGTAAGGGAAGCTCCCCTTCTGCTCGGTTGTGTAGGTAACCACCCGCTCCGGCGATACGGGAATGCCCGCCTCTCGATGTGCCCGCAAGAAGCCTTTTAGCCGATTCACGCCCTGAAGATCGTCCCGCTTGAAAAACCCGGCAATCGCCGTGTGTCCGTTCTCGATCAAATGGCACGCTGCCTTGTAACCGCCTAACTCATCATCAAGCTTGAGGCAAGGACAATCCAGCTCCCGATACTTCTCGTTAATCATCAGAAACGGAATTCCCTTCTCCTGCAAGGATAAGAAATACGACAGGTTTGGATTGCCTTCCGCACTCTTGGTCGGTTCAATAATCAGCCCGCTAAGCGGCTGGCTGGTCATAAGCTGAAGGCTGTCCATCTCCTTATCCTTGTTATTATCCGTGCTGGAGAGCAGCAGGCGATATCCCTTGCTTCGCAGCTCGGCTTCGGCTCCCCGGACAATATGCGGAAAGATGTAATCCGAGATGTACGTCGTAATGATCCCGATCGTCTTGACCTGCTCGCTCTCCCGGCGCTCCGGATTTCTTGCAAACGTTCCTTTGCCCTGTATCCGTTCCAGCCAACCTTCCTTCTCAAGCTCGCCGAAGGTCTGGCGTACCGTCTGCCGGCTTACGCCGAACTGATCCGCAATTTCATGCTCCGAAGGGACCTGTTTACCCGCCTGAAGCCGGCCCGATTCAAACCAGGAGAGCAGTTCGTTTTTTAATACAATATATTTGGGTATCCGTCTATTATTCATCATTCACCTCTAGCCTCACGCACTCATTATGTTAGGATTTGGAGTAATCCCAAGTTATCTCGCTATTGTAACACAGGCCAGGCGAATAGCCGACAGAACCAGTTACCGCAGGCGATAGGCCGCTTCGCTCCAGCGGAGCTCATTCTTAAACCGCTGCAAGGTGGTATCCTTGTCAATAATAACCGCTTCAATACCCGCCATATCGGCCCAATCGCTCAGATGCTCAGACGTCATTGCATAAGAGAGGACGGTGTGATGCGCCCCGCCAGCCAATATCCACGCTTCTGCAGACTCGCGAAGGGATGGCTGCGGCTTCCATAACACACGGGCCACGGGCAGCTTCGGCATCGGCTGCTCTACCTTGACGCCATCGACCACGTTCACGAGAAGTCTGAAGCGATGTCCCAGATCAATCAGTGAAGCGTTGACTGCCGGACCGTCCTGGCCGTTGAACACGAGACGGGCCGGGTCTCCCTTTCCTCCAATTCCGAGCGGATGAACCTCCAGCGTCGGCTGATCCAGGGCGATGGTCGGGCATACCTCCAGCATATGAGATCCAAGAATCATATGGTTTCCCGGCTCGAAGTGATAGGTGTAATCCTCCATGAAGGAAGTGCTTTTATTGCCCGCAAGGACCTTGAGTACGCGCGTCAAAGCCGCTGTCTTCCAGTCCCCTTCGCCGCCGAAGCCGTAGCCGGATTCCATCAGCCGTTGAACGGCCAGTCCCGGAAGCTGCTTCATGCCGTGCAGATCCTCAAAGGTCGTCGTAAATGCGCCAAACCCGCCCTCTTCCAGGAAACGGCGCAGTGCAATCTCGATCCGGGCTTGATACGCAATGGAATCACGCATATGCCCCTCGCTAAGCCCTTCTTTTGCTATCGAATACCGCTCTGCATATTCATTCAGGAGCGCCTTTACATCCTCATCTCCCACTTCATTCATGGATTGCACAAGATCGCCAATGCCGTAACCGTTGACGGACCAGCCAAGCTTAATTTGGGCCTCCACCTTATCTCCTTCGGTTACCGCGACCTGGCGCATATTGTCACCGAAACGCGCCACTTTCAGCCTGCGGCTTTCGGCATAAGCCGCGGCCGTCCGCATCCAGCCGGCGATGCTGTCACGAACTTCCCCATCTTCCCAATGACCCACAACCACCTTGCGGGCAATGCCGAGACGGGCACCGATATGACCATATTCACGATCACCGTGGGCGGACTGGTTCAAGTTCATAAAGTCCATGTCAATCGATTCCCAAGGAATATCCCGGTTGAATTGGGTATGGAAATGAAGGAGCGGCTTTTGAAGTTGGGATAGGCCTGCAATCCACATCTTGGCCGGAGAGAACGTGTGCATCCAGGTCATTATGCCTGCACAGGACTCATCGTTGTTGGCCTCCAGAATCAGATTGTATATTTCATCCGGTGTCGTTACGATCGGTTTGAACAGAATAGGGTACGAAAATACAGGATCTTTCCCCATCTCCGTTGCCACAATGCGGGAATGCTCAGCTACCTGCTCCAGCGTTTCAGGACCATACAAGTGCTGGCTTCCGGTAACAAACCAAAAAGAATGCGGTTTCAATTTCATGATTAGAACGCCTCCTGAATGAATGCTTTGTCACTATCTTGTACATACCTATGATTAAATTATTTGTTTTATGATAAATTGTACGTACAAGTAGAATCACTCACATTCTACCCCCGCTCCTGAAAAATAGCAAGACGAAAATAAAAAAAGAACTGTCCCATAGGCTGAAAATGCCGGCCTATATGACAGCCCCTGCTCCCTCCCTCAAACTGCATGTTCCCGGTCGCGATAACCTAAGATTCAAGCAGCTCTATACCGTCAAATAATGCTCGAACTGCTCCATGTCAATGGCATCTTGAACGCCTTCGGCTACAACCGTGCCTTTATCCATGACATAAATATAATCCGCTACGCTCCGCACAAACTCGATGCTCTGCTCCACCAGGATAACCGACGTTTCTCCTTTGGCTTTGATCCCGCGGATCACGTCTTGAATTTCCTCCACGATGGACGGCTGAATGCCCTCCGTCGGCTCGTCAAGCAGCAGCACCTTGGGCCGAGAGGCCAGCGCCCTGGCAAAGGCGAGCTGCTGCTGCTGTCCGCCGCTCAAATCTCCGCCCTGACGATGGTACATTTGCGGCAGTACGGGAAACAAGGCTAACACATCCTCCGGAAAAACCTTGCTCCTGGGCACGCATGGCTCAAGCCCGAGCAGCAAATTCTCTTTCACGGTGAGCTGAGGGAATATCTCGCGCCCCTGCGGGACATACCCGATGCCTCCACGCGCTCTTTTGACAGAATCCCAGCCGGTAACCTCCTGTTCTCCCAGACTCATCCGCCCCTGACGGATCTTCAGCTGTCCGGTTAAAGTGCGCATAAGCGTAGTCTTTCCAACGCCGTTGCGTCCGATCAGACATACAACCTTCGCCGGGTCGACTACCATGGATACGCCGCGCAGGACGGCGCTCTCTCCATAACCCGATTCAATGCCCTGCAGCTTGAGCATTGGTCTCCCTCCTTTTGCCCAGATACACCTCGGCAACCATCGGATCGCGCTGAATTTCCGCCATGGAGCCTTCCTTCAGCAGTTTCCCTTCATGCATCACCGTAACCTTCGCGGCAAAAGAACGAACGAAATCCATATCATGCTCAACCACAACAACGGAACATGCCTTGGCGATATCCTGAAGAAGCATTCCTGTCTTCATCGTCTCCTCATCCGTCATTCCGGCTACCGGCTCATCCAGCAGCAGCAATCGCGGCTTCTGAAGCAGCAGCATGCCGATTTCCAGCCACTGCTTCTCCCCATGCGACAGAGAACCTGCCCGAACATGGAGCCGATCAGGAAGCCCGATCTGCTCCAGCACCTTCTTCATCTCGAACGTGGTGCATCGATTTCTCCTTACCTTAAGCGCCCGAAACACACTTCGATCGGGATCGAGTGTCAGCTCCAGATTCTCTTTAACACTCAAGTTTGCAAAAATCGAGGGTGCCTGGAATTTCCGCCCGACACCGAGACCTGCAATTTCATAATCCCGCTTTTTAGTAATGTCCAGGCCGTCCCCCAGCAGCACGCGTCCGGCAGCAGGCCTTGTCTTCCCGCAGATCACATCCAGCATCGTGGTTTTTCCAGCACCGTTTGGGCCGATAAGAAAATGCAGTTCATTCTTGCGAAGCGCCAGATTCATGCCGTTTACCGCCACGAACCCGCCAAAAGTCACCGTGATATCCTCTGCGGACAACACGATTGGTGAAATGCCGATTTCTCTCACTTCTCCACGGACTGGGACGGAAAAATCAACCTTCTTTGCGTACGGCTGCATGGACAGTACCTCCTCTTCGGGATAATGACGAAACCACCTTGCTCCATACTCCTACCAATCCTTTTGGCATCAACACAACCACAATGACAAACAAAGCGCCCAATACGAGCAGCCAGCCTTCCGGGTAGGCTTCGCTGATCCCGGTTTTGGCCGAATTCAGCAGCACTGTACCGATAATCGCGCCGATAAGGGTCCCCCTCCCGCCCAGAGCCACCCATAATACCATTTCAATGGACGGGACAATCCCCATCATGGAAGGGGATATAATGCCTACCTGAAGTACAAACAGCATTCCGGCAAGCCCGGCCAGACCGCCCGAGACGGCAAAAGCAAACGTCTTGTAACGGGAAGGGTCAAATCCGAGAAACCGCACCCGGTTCTCTCCATCCCTTGACGCTTCCAGCACCTGACCCACGCGGCTGCTCACAATCCTTCTGCACAGCACATATGCCCCTGCCAAAGCAGCCAGCGTGATGAAATACAATCCGATTTTGGTTGACGGCGTGTTCAGGTTAAAGCCCAGAATCGAAGGGTATCCCGTCAGTCCGTTCGTGCCCCCCGTCCACTCCTGCTTGCCTACAAACAGCGTGACTACAATCATGACCAGAGCCTGGGTCAGAATCGTAAAGTACACGCCCACGATCCGGTTGCGGAACGTAAAGAAACCGAGAATCAAAGCGAGCAGCGCCGGAAGCAGCATCCCGAGTATCAGGGCAGCGGGAAACGACCGGAAGGGTTCCCAGAACCAGGGCAGTCCCTCCACACCGCTACCAGCTCATAAAATACGGGCAGGGACGTCCCGCTGGCCTCGAGCTTAAGATACATCGCCATAGCATAAGCGCCAAGTCCGAAGAACACGCCGTGTCCAAGACTTAGAATACCGCCATATCCCCAGATCAGATCAAGTCCGACCGCCAGAATCGCCAAAGCCAGAAATTTTGTCAACAACCCCAAGCGAAAAGGGGTCATGAACAAAGGAGCCATACACATGAGAAGCAGCAGAACACTCCACAGAATCCGTTTTGTCCGGCTGCCGGGATTTCCTGTCAACCATTTCAGCACCATACCATCCCCTCCTCTCTAATCCAGACTGCGCGTTCGAAGTGCAACAAGCCCGCGAGGCTTCCACTGCAGGAAAGCCACGATTAAGGCGAACACCAGCACTTTGCCGATGGAAGCCGAAGTGTAGGTCTCAAACAGCGTATTAAACATACCGATTCCCAGCGCCCCGGCAACCGTTCCGATCAATTTTCCAACACCGCCAAGCACGACCACCATAAAGGCATCCACGATGTAGTAGGTTCCAATCGACGGACCGATGGGTCCGAGCAGCGTCAATGCGCAGCCGGCAATACCCGCGATACCCGAGCCAATCGCGAACGTGAGACCATCCACACGCCGGGTTGAAATGCCAAGGCATCCCGCCATGTTCCGGTTCTGCATCACCGCTCTCATCCGCCTGCCCTGAACCGTTCGATAAATATAGAGATACATTGCCGTCACCACCAAGGCCACCAATACAATAATGAACAACCGTTTATAAGGAAGCACGATGTTTGAAGTGATCGCAAGCCCTCCGTTCAGCCAGGATGGGCTGGTTACGGCCACGTTCGGAGCGCCGAAGATGAACCTTGCGATCTGCTGCAGCATCATCCCGACACCCCATGTAGCCAGCAAACTATCCAGCGGCCTTCCGTACAGGTGCCGAATCAGAATCATCTCAAGCAGCCAACCGATGAGGGCAGCAACCACAAAGGAAACCAGCAGCGCCGCTATGAAATAAGTATCAAACCAGGATTTCGGCATATACGCGGTAAACAAGCCCTGGGTGACATACGTGGAATAAGCGCCGATCATGATCAGCTCGCCATGGGCCATATTAATAACATTCATCAATCCGAACGTCACCGCCAAGCCAAGTGCAATCAATAATAAAATCGAGCTGACACTCAATCCGTTGAATACCTGCAGGATTGTCATTTCCATTTCGGGAGCCTCCTTTCACGAAAAGGCCCGGGAGCCTTTTCGTGCCTACTGCTTTATTCTCCGCTTAACCCCTTCGCCCAATCGTACGTTTTCAGATACGGATCGGGTTTAACAGGTTCTCCCGAGTTCCAGAGCTCTTTAAACTGACCATCTGCCTGCACTTCGCCAATGCGCACCGTTTTGTAGATGTGCTGATTGTCGCCGTCAATAGTGACTTTGCCTTCCGGTGCAGCAAACTCGATGCCTTTAGCCGCTTCCTTGACCTTGGCTACCTCTGTTGAACCGGCCTTCTCTACCGCAGCCTTCCATAAGTACACAGCGGTATATCCCGCTTCGATCGGATCGGCTGTAACCCGGTCGGCACCATACTTCGCTTTGTATTTATCAACAAAGGCTTTGTTCTCCGGCGTATCCGTAGACTGATAATAGTTCCAAGCTGCCAGATGCCCCTCAAGAATGTCAGCGCCGATTCCGCGAATTTCCTCCTCCGCCACGCTTACGGACAACGTGGTCATATCCTTGGAAGTGATGCCCGCATCCTTCAGCTGCTTGAAGAATGCCACGTTACTGTCGCCATTCAGCGTGTTATAGACGATATCGGGTTTCGCCTCTTTGATCTTGGCAATAATCGTACTGAAATCGGTATGACCCAGCGGTGTATATTCCTCTCCCGCAAGCTCCCCTCCCTCTGCAGTCAGCTGCGCCTTGATAATTTTGTTGGCCGTCCTCGGGAACACATAATCCGATCCGAGCAGGAACATTTTGCTGCCCCGATTCTCAAGCAGCCAGGATACCGAAGGCACGATTTGCTGATTGGTTGTTGCACCTGTATAGAAAATGTTAGGGGAAGATTCTAACCCTTCATATTGGACCGGATAAAATAAAAGACCGTTGTTTTGTTCGAAAACAGGGAGCATCGCTTTACGGCTGGCGGAGGTCCACCCTCCGAACACGGCGGCAACCTTATCCTGCTGCAGCAGTTTGCCCGCCTTCTCGGCGAAGGTCGGCCAATCCGAGGCACCGTCCTCGATCACAGGTTCGATCTGCTTGCCCAGCACACCGCCTGCCGCATTAATTTCTTCGATCGCAAGCATTTCGGCATCCTTGACGGATACCTCGCTGATCGCCATCGTTCCGCTTAGGGAGTGAAGAATGCCGACCTTGATTGAATCACCTTTGGCTTCGATTGGCGCGCTGCCGTTATCCGCTCCGGCATTCGGAGCAGCTTCCTTTTCCGTAACACAGCCTGACATCAAAATGGCGCATAATACAAAAGAGGCCCATCCCTTTACAATTACGCTCTGTTTCTTCATACGCTCCCAACTCCCTTTTTCTGTTTCCGAACATTCTGTCAGCATCTTCTTATCTCTGTTCGTTAATCCACATTATAGTTGCCTTATATTTCCTGTGTCAATAATACTCACATAAATTTATTTCTTTTTTTCATTTTTAGTAAAATCGTCGCAATTTTTCAATATTAAATGTTAATTAACATAACATAAAATCGAAATTATAAATCGAATGATCGTCAATTTTTAATTTATGTAATATATTATCACACAAAAATAAAACAGCCTTTTCTTAAAAAGGCTGTGGTGTAGAGACTATCTATAAAGGTTGTTTATGTTTTTGACTATCGGATGGTCTTCCTGTTTGTAATTGAGATAGGTACCCGATCCGGATAATCCGTAATGATTCCGTCTACGTTAATCTGAAGCACATACGGGATTTGCAGCATATCCCTAATGGTCCAGACAAAGGTTTTCATCCCGGATTGATGGATCTTTTGAACTAATCCCTTGGTGACAAGCCTCATTGAGACATTCACGTATTCCGCGTAAGCCTTCATATCTTGCATTCGCTCCCTGGACAACTCGCCTGAACTGGTGATGACCACGCCAAGCGGAATATCTGGCATCAGTCTATGAAACCGGAGCAGCGCATCCGTGTCTGCCGACTGGACAACAACCATTTCCTTATATCGCTGAGGTCCGTTGGCACCCTTCATAACCTTTTTCAGCCCATCTGCAACCCCTTGCTCAATGCCTGGGTACAAATCAGGCGATTTCAATTCGATCAGCAGCCCGATTCGTCCCCCGAAATGCTCAAGCACCTCCGACAGTGTCGGAATCAATTCTCCTTTGTATTCCGATCCGTACCATGAGCCGGCATCCAGCTGCCGCAGCTCCTGAAAGGTTAAATCCCCCACATTTCCTTGACCGTTCGTCGTCCGATCAACCGTCGTATCGTGGATGACCACCATTTCTCCGTCCTTGCTCATCTGGACGTCCAGCTCCAACATGTCTGCTCCCATATCAAAAGCTTTGGCAAAGGAGGCCATCGTATTTTCAGGAGCGGCGCCCGACGCCCCCCGATGAGCGATATTGATCCAGGACTGATTGGCGTCACCCTCGGACCCGATCCAGGCTGCCTGTTCTCTTATGTCATGCAAAGGATAATTCGGCACATCGGCAGATATTCGGAAACCGGCAACCATGAGCGCGGCCGTCATGATAACGATCATTTTTTTCATATGCTATCAATCTCCTATTGGATCGAACCCTGCTGATTCATAATAGATGCCTAACTCAGACTCACGCTGAACCAGCTTTCGTTATCACTTCTGATGCTAATTCTTCCCTATACAGCCGAATTTCAGTCAGCCCGACTTCCCCTTACAGATAGATCGTGCAGAGCCTGGAGGGAATCATTTTTGTGCATTTTATATTTTTGGTATTGTAATATGAACGTAAATGGAGTAATTTGTACTTATATGAACATTATTTGATTTATTTACAATAGAATAACGAGGAGATGAATGATAATGGAAAGACGTTATGCCTCACACCCTAATGAAGTGAAACAATTTGACACGGACCGACTCCGCAAGGAATTCCATATTCCCGCCCTGTTCACACCTGACAAGCTGGAACTTGTCCTTACCCATGAAGACCGTTTGATTATTGGCGGTGCTGCTCCGGTTCGGGAACCCATCACACTGGAAACCGACCTTAAAGAGCTGGGCGTTTCCTCTTTCCTGGAGCGTCGTGAGCTTGGCATTATTAATATTGGCGAACATGGAACCGTACGGGTGGACGGCACGGAGCACGAACTCAGTAACAAAGAATGTCTCTACGTTGGCATGGGGGCGGAAGAAGTCATTTTCACAAGCTCGGATCCTGAACATCCTGCCAAATTCTATTTGAACTCGGCTCCGGCGCATCAAACCTTCCCGACTGCCAAAGCTACCCTTGAAGAAGCCGATTCCAGCGCATTGGGCGATATCAAAAACTCCAATGATCGTGTCATCTATCGGTTTATTCACCAAAAAGGCATTCAGAGCGCCCAGCTCGTGATGGGTATGACCCTGCTGAAGGAAGGAAATATGTGGAACACCATGCCTGCCCATACCCACCCAAGACGCATGGAGGCCTATCTGTATTTTGATTTGCCGGAAGATGCGGTTGTCATCCATCTCATGGGTCAGCCAAACGAGACACGGCACATCGTGATGCGCAATGAACAAGCCGTGATTTCGCCAAGCTGGTCTATCCACAGCGGAGTAGGCACAAGCAATTACACCTTTATCTGGGGTATGGCCGGAGATAATAAAAGATATGATGATATGGACCCCGTGTCCATGAAGGATTTAAAATAGAGGGGATTCATCATTAAGCTACGGAAGAGTTGAGATTCATATGAACCCGTTACGACGCTATGAAAAAATAATGGAATTCCTTCTCACCCACAAAGAAGTGACTGTCGCGGATTTGAGCCAGCAGCTGCAAGTGACAGGAAAAACAATTCGCGAGGATCTGACCAAGCTGGAGGAACAAGGCCTTATCGTTCGTGTGCACGGCGGAGCTGTCCTCGCGCACAGCGATCAGTTTGGCATCCTGCCATCCAAAGAGCCGCTGGCAAAGAATCGGGACGAAAAGACCGAGATTGCGCTAAAAGCACTGGCCCATATCAACACCGGCGACATCATTGCGCTGGATGGAGGCAGCACCACACTGGAGATTGCCCGCAGACTGGATGATGTGCCCTTAACAGTCATCACGAACGATGTGTACATCATCAGTGAGCTGGCCACCAAGAACAACATCCGACTTGTGGTTCCAGGCGGCTACCGGGTAAGGAACATGCTTGCAGGTCCTGAAGGCGTATCGTATGTGAAGCAGTTGAACATTCAAAAAGCCTTTATCTCGGCCACCGGCGTTCATCTTGATCATGGATTGTCCATTTACACCGGGGATCTGATCCCCTTCAAGCGTGCTTTAATCGAAACCGCGCTTTCGGTTTATGCCGTTGTTGACCACCATAAATTCGGCCAAACCGCACTGAGGACCTTTTCCACCCTTCAGGAGATAAGCGGCATCATTACCGATACAGGCCTGCCCTCCGATACGATAAAACAATATGATGCAGCGGGTGTCACCATGCTGTAACTCGCTTGCTTGAAAGGAAACACTCGAGCAAGCCACACTTAATTTCAACCTTATGAATTGAACAAAATGAGAGGGGATGCTGTGCATGAACAGGTTTGATTTATCTGGAAAAACCGCAATCGTAACCGGATCTGCTCGCGGTCTTGGGCAAGGAATCGCGATTGCCCTTGCCGAAGCCGGTGCGGATATCGTCGCCGTGTCCATGAATACGAGCGCGGAAACAATTGAGGCGATCACATCTTTTGGCAGAAAGGCTTCTGAGATCAGGGTGGACTTAAGTGACCAGAGCCAACTGCAGCATACCTTCGACCAAGCGCTGGAGCTGACGGGACACGTGGATATTCTGGTGAACAACGCCGGCATTATCCGCCGGACGCCGGCCAAGGATCATGCTGCCCAAGATTGGCTCGATGTAATGGATCTGAATCTGAACACCGTATTTATGCTGTCCCAACTGGCAGGCAGACATATGATTGAGCGCGGCAGCGGTAAAATCATCAATATTTGCTCCATGCTTTCCTATCAAGGCGGAATCAACGTACCCGGCTACACCGCAAGCAAACATGGTGTCGCCGGTTTGACCAAAGCGCTGGCTAACGAATGGGCGGCCAGCGGCATCCAGATCAACGGAATTGCCCCGGGATACATTGAAACCGATAACACGGCAGCTATCCGCCAAGACGAGGACCGCCGCGCTTCCATAACGGATCGCATCCCAGCCGGTCGCTGGGGTAAACCTGAGGATATCGGCGGACCTGCTGTCTTCCTCGCTTCCGCCGCTTCGGATTACATGAATGGACATGTGCTTTGCGTTGACGGCGGATGGATGGCCCGCTAACATCAATACACGGTTCAACCTGAACCTGACGTTATCATAAAGCTCCTACTGTACGGACGTTTATAAGGTTACGCCTTCTGCTGCTATTATGCGCAGAGATAGCGTAACCTCTTTTTTGTAATTGCCCCCCTCTCTTTAAATGTTTCAAACTCTCCTGATCCTCACTAAAGTCCTGACATTGCACGAATATACGAACCATCCTTTGGGACATGCTAACTTTACGATATGGGCCTCGAAGGACCTTGAATAAAGAAAGGATGGTTTGGGCGTCATGCGCGGAACAAAATCGATACAACGTATCCGTTTGCTCTCCCTGTTCACTCTGATCGGTTCCATTATGCTTGCCGGCTGTACGGTCAACAGCAACGACCGGGTGCCAACCCCGAATATGGGTGTAAATCCGTACCGGGTGAACACCGGCTACCTGCTTCGGAATGCCGTGGAGCGCGGAACCTTGCGAATTGCGACAGAACGGGATTACCCCCCCTTCAGCTACCATGGAACAGGTGGAAGACTAACCGGGTTTGATGTGGAGGTTGCCGAAGAGGTTGCACGTCATATGGAATTAAAGGCAGAATTTGTGGAAACCGAGTGGAAGAATCTGCTGCCGGGTTTAACGGAAGGCAAATATGATGCGGTATTTAACCAAATCGAAGACCGCCCCGACCGGAGGGCACTTTATGATTTCTCCGTAGCTTATCTGTCCTCTACTCCGGTTCTGCTCGTGCGTTCAGGCGAAGATCAAGTCCGTACCTTCCCGGACATTAAGGGAAAGCGCGTTGGTCTGAACCCAACAGGAACCTATAATGATATTGCCAAGAAACATGGGGCGATAATCGTTCCGGTCAAATATATATATGACGCAGCCCGTATGCTTGCAAGAAGCGAGCTTGACGCCATAATTTCAGACCCGCTGTCTGTGACCAACCTGAAGCAGCAGTTTCCGGATATGCCGGTTACTACCGTTCAATCGGCCAACCAGGCGTTCGAGGTCTCTGCCGCCTTCGTAAAAGGCAATCCGGATCTCGTAGCCGCCGTTGATAACGCTCTGGCTACCATGCAGCAGGACGGAACCTATCTGACCATATGGAACAAATACTTTGGAGATGCTCCATCAAGTTACAAAGGCATTCATGATCGCAAGAATAAGTAAAAATGGCTAGTGAATCTTGAGGACAACCATGCACCACTTTCAAAATTGTCATCTCACCAAAAATAAGACGCCTGCTCCGCTGGTTACCAGCAAAGCAGGCGTCTTTTTATCGTGCATATTAGGATTCTTCGGTTGTCTCTTCCGCATTCGCTTCCTCAGTACCTGCGTCCTCGGTCTCTGCAGCCTCCACAGCGCGGGGCACGATGACACTTGCCAGCACTTCCTCCTCCGATGCGTGTAAGGTAATGCCCTTCGGCACTTTGATATCCGCAACGGTGAGTTTGTCCCCAATCTCCAGAGCGGATACATCCACTTCAAGGGTCGAAGGCAAATCACCCGGCAATCCTTCTACGTCTATCGCATTCAGCTGGGTTTGCAGAATACCGCCCGACTTGGTGCCGACAGCAGTCCCCTGAAAATCCACTCCAATGCTGACGCGAACCGGCTTGTTCATCGAGATCCGCAGGAAGTCCACATGGGAGACATTGCCGCGTCTCTTCTGAATGTCCTTAATCAACACCGGGATTTTACCGGAGCCTGGAATATCAAGCTGGAACACCTCTGAGCGGCCCGTATGGAACAGCTTGGACGTATCTTTGAAATCAACAGCTACAGGGATGCTTTCCTCACCCGCACCGTATACGACACCGGGAATTCCACCATTCTCACGAAGCACACGGCGAGAAGCCCGCGTAAATTCATTTCGAACATCGGCTTTGAGTTGAACGTTGTTTCCTTTTGACATGAGTGACATCCTCCTTTATCGAAAACAAAGTCTATCTCATTATTACCCTATTTAGCTGCTAACTAATCATGCAAAAAAGATGTTTTGCAATTCAAGTCAGAGGGTAATACATGGTACCCCTTTTGAAAATATAAAAACGGGAGCCCCCTCTTCAAAAATGAAAAGGAGGCTCCTTATTTTTTGCGCTGAAGATGTTTCAACTGGCCATATCCCGCTGACCTTTGTTGAATCCTTCGTCCTTCCCGCTTCGAAGTGAAAACCGGACTTCCACTTCATCTGGCGGAATATCGATAAACCAGTCATTCTCACCTTCCCGATCCTCCCAATCGTTAAGCCTGACGATGCAGCCGACCCGCTTGGTTCCGGAAGCGACATGGAAGACCACCCGGGCTTTACCGCTGCTGCCCTGGGTAAACAGCACGCTGCCATCCTGTACACCCGTTCCCCATACCCATACGTTCCAGCCATCATACGCCTGGTCACGTCTCTCGTACTCAACCTCAACGGTGACGAGCCCCTTCTTCATTTCGGTTCTATCCTCATATAAAACCATCAGGGATAGTCCTGGCACGGTGACGGCCCCTTGATCCGACGTCTCAATCGTCTCGGTTCCTGCATGTTGTTCATTCACAACGATATTCCAGCGATACAGGGTCGGCGGGAGATCAACCGACATTTCATGTTCATTCCCGTTAACGACAACCACGATCTGGCTCCAGCTGTCACCTGCAGCACTATTCATGAGCCGATAGGCGATAATCCGGTCGCTGCTGCGCAGCACCTCCATATGCTCTTCGATCTCTTCTCTTGTGGTCATACGAAATGCCGGGTGGGCTTTCCGCAGGGCGATAAGACCCTTGTAATAGTCAAAGACGGGTCTGAAGCGTTGTTTGTTGCTCCAGCGGATCGCATTAATGGCGTCCCCGCTGCGGTAGCTGTTATGATCGCCGAATTTCGTGCGAAGCAGCTCATCACCGGCATGCAGCAGGGGAATCCCTTGGGAGAGAAGCACGATGCCATTAGCCAGCAAGCTGCGGCGAACAGGCACTGCCCGCATCACATCTTCATCCGATACACCGGCATATGGATTTGAAGCAGCCGTTGCCTGCCATACATCGCCGCCGTCTGGCAGCTTCCCGTCCATCAGATGCAGCAGACCCGCCTGCTGCTCCATCCCTTCTGCAATTAAGATTTTGTCCCACAGGTTTAAATTATCGTGAACTGTGACGTAATTAACCGTCTCGCTCGGATGAAGGGCAAAATCATGGATGGACCCCATCATCCCTTCCACAACAGCCCCTTCATACCACGGCTCGCCAGTAGCAAACCCCCGGCCCCGCCCGTCATTGTCGCCCTTGATGGCATGCCGGAAATGATCATTGAATACAGCAAAGCCTTGATCACGCTGACTTCCCTTGACGGTCTGCTCCGTCAGCGGGCTCATTCCCCCTGTCCAGGGCTCACCATAAAACAGAAGAGAGTTATCCACCTCATGACGCAGCTCGCTTACAATCTCTCTCATCGTAGTGGTATCGATCAAAGCCATCAGGTCAAACCGAAATCCGTCGATATGAAATTCTTCGGCCCAGTATCTTAGAGAATCCTTAATATATTTGCGCACCATCGGTTTCTCCGTGGCCAGCTCATTCCCTACGCCGGAGCCATTCGACAGGGCACCGCTTACGTCCTTCCGGTAGAAATACCCCGGAGCCAATCGTTCAAAGGGACCATCATCCACTGTATACGTATGATTGTAAACCACATCCATCACGACACGGATTCCCCTCGAATGCAGAGCCAGGACCATTTCCTTCAGCTCCCGAATGCGCGAGGCAGGATCTGTGGGGTCTGTGGCATACGATCCTTCAGGCACATTGTAATTCTGCGGATCGTATCCCCAGTTATACTCTCGACTCAAATGGCCTGTTGCATATCCATCCAGCTCGTTAACCGTTCTAAAATCAAATATCGGCAGCAGGTGCACATGCGTTACGCCCAATTCTTCAAGATGGTCCAGCCCAACCGCGTTCCCGCCCATATCCCGCAGGCCGCCCTCTGTAAAAGCCTTATACTTTCCTCTATATTTCATTCCCGAATCGGCATGGATCGAGAAATCGCGTACATGCAGTTCGTAGAGCACCGAATCCGTAGGCTTAAGCAGCTCGGGTCTAACATCCAGCTCCCAGCCTGGAGGATTGCTTTTTGCCAGATCAATTACAGCGCCGCGGCTGCCATTAGCCGAGACGGCTGTTGCATAAGGGTCAACGGCATAACGGACAGCACCGTCCGTTGACTCGATTTTGAACATGTAATAGGTTCCATGCAGATCCCTGTTCACTTTAGTCGACCATACACCTTCATCATTCCGGTCCATACCGTATAAGGTACCGCCCTCGTGATCTGTCACGAACCCCTGAGGATCATACTCTCCTGCACCTTCATACAAAGCCAGCGACACATGAACCGCATCCGGAGCCCACACCAAAAAGGCAGTCCCTTCTCTGCGATAAATCGCTCCCAGCTTCAGACTCGTGCAGCTCTTGATCATGTCCATACTCATCATCACCGTCACTTTTAAGTAGATTTACTTCCTAGTATGGGCGCCTGAATCATAAGACAGACCTCTAGCACATGAATTTTAGAACGCTTTCATATATCATGGTATGCCAAAAGCCCTGATTTGGTTTGGGTTTGAAGCCAAGTCACTATATATTTAGGCTATTATACTAGCAATTATGCCAGCTGTCTTTCTTTTGATCAAAAAAAACATCTGCCCAATGGACAGATGTTATCAAGGTCATATTTTTAAACGTGGAAAAAGTTTTGTAGAGTCCCTGGAGAAAACCCGGTTGCTTCATCAGGTGTTCCAAATTCTTCGATCGTCCGCCTTATTCGGCTGCAGCCTCTATGGATTCGACCAGAGATACAACTTCCTCTGCGGTACCCATCTCGAGCGCTTTGGCTGCGAGGGCCTGCATATCGCCGCGGGACAGCTTCCCGATCTGGCTTCGCGCTGGCAGAATGGATGTGGCGCTCATGCTGAACTCATCCAGACCCAGACCGAGCAGAATCGGAATCGCTGTAGAGTCACCAGCCATTTCGCCGCACATCCCAACCCAGCGACCCTCGCGATGAGCGGCATCGATGACCATTTTGACCAATCGCAGAATCGCCGGATTGTATGGCTGGTACAGATAGGCCACCCGTTCATTCATGCGGTCAGCCGCCATCGTATACTGAATAAGGTCATTGGTTCCGATGCTGAAGAAATCAACCTCTTTGGCAAACTGATCGGCCAGCACGGCGGTGGATGGAATCTCCACCATGATCCCCAGCTGAATCTCCTCGGATACCGGAGTGCCTTCGCTCACAAGCTTGGCCTTCTCTTCTTCCAAAAGAGCTTTCGCTTCACGGAATTCACTCAGTGTCGCTATCATTGGAAACATGATGCGCAGGTTGCCGTGGACGCTCGCACGCAGCAGCGCGCGCAGCTGTGTTCTGAAGATATCCTGACGGTCCAGGCACAGCCTTACGGCGCGGAATCCGAGGAACGGGTTCATTTCCTTCGGCAGATCCAGATATGGCAGCTCCTTGTCCCCGCCGATATCGAGGGTACGGACAACAACCGGTTTGCCTTCCATTTTTTCCAAAACCGATTTATAAGCGACATATTGGATCTCTTCCGAAGGAAGTTTGTCTCTGCCCATGTACAAGAACTCGGTGCGGTACAGTCCTACTGCTTCCCCGCCATTATCCAGTACGCCAGCTACGTCATTCGGTGTCCCGATGTTGGCAGCCAGCTCCACATGGATTCCGTCCTTGGACACGGTCGGTTCAGAGCGAAGTTTCTTCCACTCCTCGATCTGTTTGGCGTAGGCTTCCTGCTTCGCACGGTATTGCTCCAAGATAGCTTCAGTGGGATTAATAATGACATCCCCTTCAAGTCCATCAACGATGATCCAATCCCCGTTTTGAACCGAGGAGAGCACGTTCTTCGTTCCGACAACGGCCGGAATTTCAAGGGAACGGGCCATGATGGCCGAATGCGAGGTACGTCCGCCGATATTCGTAGTGAATCCCTTAACGTACTTGCGGTTCAGCTGTGCCGTATCCGACGGAGTCAGGTCTTCTGCAACCACGATGACTTCTTCGCTGATCTCCGAAGGGCTGACATAATTCAGTCCCAGCAGATGCTTGAGAATCCGTTTGGTTACATCGCGCATATCGGCCGCCCGCTCCTGCAAATAGGCACTCTTCATGTTCTCGAACATTTGAATGAATTGGGTAGCCGTTTCATTCAATGCAAACTCAGCATTAACCGATTCGGAAGCGATTTTTGCCTTGACCGGCTCAATCAGTTCCGGATCATTCAGGATGAGAAGGTGAGATTCGAAAATCTCCGCCTTCTTCTCCCCGAGCTCCTGAAGTGTGCGGGCTTTGATCGCCTCGAGCTCAGCCTGAGACTGAGCCAGTGCTGCATCCAGCTTCGCGAGCTCGGCATCCGTATCCGTCACTTGCTTTTCGGTGACGGAATAGTCAGGATGCTCAAGTGTAAACGCCCGTGCAATCGCGATGCCCGCAGATGCCGCGATTCCTTTCAGATTATTCATGAACCTCTCCTAACCCTTCGTTCACCATCACTTCTTGAAGTGCTGTAAGCGCCTCGCTCTCATTGCCGCCTTCTGTGATCAGTGTCAAAGTGTCACCTTGCTCCAGTCCAAGAGACAGAACGCCCAGAATGGATTTCAGTGTTACTTTTTTGCCGTTAGCTTCAGCGAATGAATTCGTGTCTTGAAATTTATTAGCTGTGTTTACCAATGCCGTTGCCGGGCGTGCGTGGATTCCATCTTCGTCAATAATTCTGAATGTTTGTTGCATGTTCATCATCCTACTTTCGTAAAGTTATTTTTATGATTCCTTAATATCCATGTTGGGCTAAGGTTTCGTTATGGTTATGATTCCTTGTTCGCCACGTTTTACTTCACCCGTCTTGTTCAGCTTCACAGAAGCACCTTCCGGCAGATTTGAGAAAATAATAGGAGAAATAATCGATTTTGCATTCTCCTTCACATATTCCAGATCCACCTGCATGATTGGTTGGCCCGCGGATACCGAATCGCCTTCCTGTACAAGAACTTCAAATCCCTGCCCCTTCAGCTTAACCGTGTTGACACCGATATGGACAAGGACTTCTTTGCCGCCATCGGACATAATGCCGACAGCGTGCTTACTAGGGAACACATTAAATACCGTTCCTTTCACAGGAGAAGCAATGGTTCCGTTGTGAGGAATAACCGCAAACCCATCCCCGGTCATGCGTTCTGCGAACACAGGGTCAGGCACGTGGGAGATATCCACCAACTCTCCGTCGACAGGGGATACAACTTCCTCCATCACAAGCGTCTCGCCATCCTGAGTCGCCTGGAATTCCTCACTGGCTGCCGGCATGCTTTCTGCTGGGGCTGCTTGAGGTGCCGAGGACGGTGTTATTCCGGACATAATGTCCTGAATTTGCGACTTAATCGTATCGGAACGGGTTCCAAATATCGCCTGGATATTATTCCCCACCTCCAGCACGCCTGACGCACCGAGCTGCTTCAGCCTAGCCTTGTCAACACTGCCCTTCTCCTTCACCTCAACGCGGAGACGGGTAATACATGCATCCAGATGCGCGATGTTCGACTGGCCTCCAAGTGCAGTCAGAATGTGAAGCGGCAGATCATCTCTACTGCTTCCTCCTGCTGACCCGGATCCGGACTCCGCAGCCGATGCAGATGCTTCCTCCCGGCCCGGTGTTCTCAGATTGAATTTCCGAATGACAAAACGGAACCCAAAGTAATAGATCACTGCCATGATAACACCAACGATGAGCACATTCCACCATGGCGTCCGATTCGGAATGACACCGAATATCATGTAATCGATCAGGCCGCCGGAGAAGGTCATGCCAATCTTCGTGTCCAGAATATGCATCGTCATGAAGGAAAGACCCGCAAACAGAGCATGCACGGCGAACAGGATCGGCGCCACAAACAGGAATGAGAACTCAAGCGGCTCCGTGATTCCTGTCAAGAAAGAGGTCAGTGCAGCAGACCCCATAATACCTGCTACAAGCTTTTTGTTCTCTGGTCTTGCTTCATGATAGATGGCCAGGGCGGCCGCAGGAAGACCAAACATCATAAACGGATATTTCCCCGTCATGAATGTACCCGCGGTAAACTCCACGCCGTCCCGAAGCTGAGCCATGAATATATTCTGATCACCGCGTACCATTTGACCTGCCTGGTTCACATATTCACCGAACTCAAACCAGAATGGGGAGTAAAAAATGTGGTGCAGACCGAATGGAATCAATCCGCGTTCCACTACGCCGAACACAAAAGCGGACAGCGTCAAATTTTGCTCCAGCATGAAATGGGATGCCGTGTTAAGCGCCGACTGAATCGGTGGCCATATAAACACCATCAACAGACCAAGCAACACCGAGGTTGCGGCTGTCATAATCGGGACAAACCGTTTGCCTGCAAAAAAGCCCAGATATGACGGAAGCTCTATTTTGTAAAATCGTCGGTACATGCTTGCAGCCAATATACCGACGATGATCCCGCCAAATACTCCGGTTGCCAGTGTCGGAATGCCCAGTACGCTGGCATATTCGTAATTCGTGCCGATCATCGATGGCGTCACGCCAATGACACTTCCCATGGTTACGTTCATAACCAGGTAACCGATGATGGCGGCAAGTCCGGCCACCCCTTCTCCGCCGGCTAAGCCGACGGCAACGCCGACTGCGAACAGCAGAGACAAATTCGTGAACACGATTTGACCCGCGTTCATCATGACTGTTGCAGCCGCTTGCACCCAAGCTGCGTTCAGCCATGGAGCATACTGCAGGAAATCGGGGTTAACCAGCATATTTCCAAGACCCAGCAAAAGTCCGGCCGCCGGCAATATTGCCACTGGCAGCATCAGAGCTTTACCGACCCTTTGCAGTACGCCAAAAAGCCGTTTGAACATGAAGTTTCTCACCCTCTGTCTAGTTGTTGTCACAAGCGAATGTAAAAGGCACAGTAAAACAAACAAACCAAAAAAGGCATGAGTAACCACGGGAAATGGTGGTCTAATCTCATGGATTAGATTACCCAAAAATGGGTAATTACAACCAATTTCCTGCTGTACTCATGCCTGATCGAATCAGTTACACGTTAATTTGATGTTTTACTTAATAACTGATCGTATTGTAACACCGTTCATTTATCGTTGCAACCACATGAAGAGGACTTAATAAAATCTTCACATTTGCTCGTTCTGGCCTTTGCGCTGCATCAGCCGCTCCAGATGGATGGTCAGATAACCAGCCTCTGCTGGATAGACAGGCTTCTTCAGCCGCTGCTCCATGATCTTCGTCAGCTTCCACGCCAAGGAATATGTCTCAGGATATTCACGCTTCAGAAGACCGTCCAGCGAACTCGTCTCATTCACCGCTTCCCCCCGCCTTATCCGCTCCAGCGCGAACCGAAGATGGGTCAACAGGCGGGAATAATCCAGCGTATCCTTCGGTATGGCATAATCCATCTGCTGCTCCACGGTATGTACGAGATCCGCGATCAGCTCCGAATGCTTGCGAACTTCCGAAATATGCTGGTTCGTAAGAGCGCCATGAAAATGAAGGGCTATAAATCCGATTTCCTCTTGACCCAGATCCACCCCGAGTTTATCCCGAATGGTACGGACCGCGTATTCTGCCATCTCATACTCTTCAGGATACATCTCGCGGGTTTCATATAAGAAAGGATTATGAATATAAAGCCCCTGGGCGTGACGTTTAATAGCAAATGCGATATGGTCGGTCAACGCAATGTGGATATGCTCATTCAGAGGAGCCTCACTGGATTTCGCAGCATTCAGAATAATATCATTCATCGCCTCAATCAGCTTCTCATCGATATGAGGCACCAGCTGCTTATACTGCTCCTGCTCCTCCGGTTTAGTCAAAATGAACATTTTCTCGGCAGCGGAAGCCGGGATGCTGTCTTTATTCCTGCGATTAAAGCCAATTCCCTTGCCGATGACAACAACCTCCCCGTGCTGAGGATGCCGCGCTATGATTACATTGTTGTTCAACACTTTAGCCACTTGTAAGCTGCTCACATTCGCACCTCTTTTTGATTCAAACGCGTATACTCGGATATCTTATCAGAAATATGAGAGCACAGCAAAATCATTTGTGGTTGCCAATGTATTCAAGGTGCTGTACCACTGCCTGTCAACACACATGCCCCGATTCAAATCGCATCTAACTGCGTTTAAACGATTATGATTCTTCCTTCGCTGCGCTTGTTTCTACAGGAACCGGCACTGGCACCAGCTCCGGCTCGACCGCAACCGACTTATGGACAGCTGCTGGTTTCTTGGTCAATCCCTTGATCAGCTCTTCCACATCAATTCCCGATACGCTCTTCAGCATTTCAGGCGCCGTAGACATAAGCTCGGTCACATAATTGCTCACGCGAGCCGCTCCCTCGCCTTTGCCTGTATCGACAACCGTCAGCTTATCGATGGACGAGATTGGCTGAGCAATCTTGCCAGCAAGCTCAGGCAGCATTTTTACAATGATGTCGAGCACCGCAGCTTCTCCGAACTTCTGGAACGCTTCGGCAAGTTTTTCTTTGGCATCGGCTTCGGCAATACCCCGAAGACGAATGACTTCAGCTTCAGCCGTACCTTTTGCACGCTCTGCATCAGCGACCGCCATACCATCCAGGCGCTTCTGTTCGGCAGAAGCTTTTGCCTGTGTCTCGATGGAGTACTGCACGGCATCCGCTTCGCGCATCTTGCGGGCTTTATCCGCTTCGGCTGCCTGCTCCACCGCGTAGCGATCCGCTTCGGCTTTTTTCTTCACGTCCGCATCATACTGCTTCTCGCGAACCATGATTTCTTTTTCCTGCAGATCGATTTCACGTTCCTTGCGGACGAGCTCGACCTTCATCTGCTCTTCAACCACTGTTTGTCTGGCACGGGCTTCCTGGATATGGTATGCCTGGTCGGCTTCCGCCTTCGCCGTATCCTGCTCCTTCTTAAAGGAAGCGACCTTCAGTTCTCTTTCCTTCTCAGCTTCAGCGATATTGGTATCGCGAACGACCTCGGCCTTCTGTCCTTCTTCTTCCGCACGGGCTTTCTGAATCCGCGCATCCCGAACCGCTTCCGCTTCGGCAATCTCTGCATCCCGCTTCACCGTGGCAATCCGCGGCTTACCTAGTGCTTCCAGGTATCCATGCTTATCGCGAACGTCCTTAATGGTGAAGGATACGATCTGCAGACCCATCTTCTTCAAATCTCTTGCCGCAACGCCTTGAACCTCCTGCGCAAACTTGTCGCGGTTACGGTATACTTCCTCCACCGTCATCGAACCCAGAATGGCACGCAGATGACCCTCAAGCACTTCCTGGGCTTCGCCTTTCAGCGCTTCAATCGGCTTGCCCATGAACTGCTCGGCTGCGGTCGCCACGTCTTCAATGGAGCTTCCGACTTTAATAATGGCAACCCCATCGGCCATCACCGGCACGCCCTGCTCCGTGTACACTTCAGGGGTCATGACATCCAGCTTATGGGATAAGAGCGATACGAATTCGGAACGTTGAAATACGGGTAGTATAAAAGCGCCGCCGCCGCGTACGATTTTGATTTTGCGGCCGGATTCATCCTCCGATAAATTTTTGCTCCCCAGGAATGAACCGGTTACAATCATCGCTTCATCCGGACTCACCGTTTTGTAACGAGCCCAGAATGCAAGTCCCAACACAACAATAACGGCTACGACAATGGACGGAATTACTAAGTACTCTGGCATTGAATCAATCATCTCCTTTTCGTTCTTCCAGTTCGGACACTCTCAGGACACCATCAACAACGTCGATAACTACCACGCGGACACCTGCGGGAAGGATCTGACGATCAAAGCTGGACGCAATGTGCATGGTGTTGCCTGCTCCAATCTTGACCATTACTTCACCAAATCCCTCTTCAGGGAGCGGTACAGTTACAACGCCAATCCTGCCCGCCAGCTCTTTAATAGAGAAGCCTGTCGAGTTCTCGCTGTTCTCCATAGGTTTGACATACCCAAAGTAGACGAGAATCGAGATGACGATAGCTGACAGGATAGACAGCGTTACATGGGCACCTGCTGCCAAATTCGTGTATTTCATCAGCATGATTCCGGTACCGCCAAATACGGTGATTCCCCCAGCGATTACAACCGGATTGAAAAAATCCACTGACAAAAAGTCCAACAATCCGTCAAGTGCCGAGCTGAGTATGTCACCAAGCACCACGGTTACGATGGCGAATAAGACGCCTCCGATCAGACAGCCCCAATATAACGCTTCCATGTTGATTGCCCCCTCTGGAATTCCTTACTGTGTATAACAAGTAATACGGCAAAATGTTTGCTAAAGTTTCAATTATTTGCCTCAAACGTATGAAAATCTCTGCATATCTATATTCCACACGCCATGACAAAAAGCCTGCTCGGTATGAACCGGCAGGCTTGCATCGTCCCCCCTGCTATGCGAGCAACAGGTCAGGGCGCATTAAAGCGACATTTTATAAATTTCAACAACGTCTTCGCGCTGCAGCTTGCGGAAATTGCCAAACGGTCCAAAACGCATCGCTTTGTCGGCCATAGCCTCGATCTCGCGATCGTCGATATTGTAAGCTCCCAATGTGCTAGGTGCGCCGATGGAAGTCCAGAAACTGCGAAGGGCTTCAATGCCTTCCAATCCGATCTCTTCATCGGTCTTTCCTGCCGGATCAACTCCGAACACATTCACAGCAAGCGACTTGAAGCGCTGAGGATCTGCGCTAAGATTGTATTTCATCCAGTTCGGGAAGAGTATCGCCAGGCCGCCGCCATGCGGAATGTCGTATACGGCAGATACCGCATGCTCAATATTGTGGGTAGCCCAGTCTCCCGCCATTCCCATATTGATCATGCCGTTCAGGGCCATCGTTCCACAGTACATCGTCGTCTCGCGAAGCTCATAGTTCTCCAGATCCTCTACGAGCTTGGGTGCTGTCTCTATCATGGTGCGAAGTATCGTTTCGCAGAATCCGTCTTGCACCGGCGTATTCGTATCTTGGTGGAAGTAGTGCTCCAGCACGTGAGACATAATATCAACGACACCATACACGGTTTGGTCCCGTGGAAGGGAGAACGTATGTACAGGATCCAGAATTGAAAATGCAGGGTAGGCGTACGAGCTTCCCCAGCCCATCTTCTCCTGGGTCGTCTCATTGGTAATAACGGAGCCCCCATTCATCTCCGAGCCCGTGGCAGCCATCGTGAGCACGGTCCCGAGTGGAAGAGCCCCTTGCGGAGCCGCCTTGCGCTCTACGAAATCCCACATGTCGCCGTCATATTTGGCACCAACGGCAATCGCCTTGGAGCAGTCAAGCACACTTCCTCCGCCAACAGCCAGAATGAGGTCAATGTTATGCTTCCGGCACAACTCAACGCCCTTATGAACCGTGGACAGACGCGGATTCGGTTCCACTCCGCTCAGCTCTGTTACCACAGCATTCGCTTCTTGCAGCAACGCGATGACCTGGTCATACAGCCCGCTGCGCTTGATGCTGCCCCCACCGTATACTAGCAATACATTCTGGCCGTATTTGGCCACTTCACTACTTAAAGCGCTCAGTTTGCCCTTGCCAAATATCAACTGAGTCGGATTATGAAATACAAATGGTCTCATATTTATTACCTCCATCGCATCGTGTTTGCAGCTATTATTCAATCATGCATGCTCATTCATTTTATATCATTCCTCCTGTGTAAAACAAACAACCGTTCCTCTCTGCGGAAAGGACCGGCTGTTTTTGCTATTAACGCAGTTAAATGGATATTTTTTATCACGGAGAACTACATGCTCTCACGCTGGAATCCCATACGGCTTAGAAATTGCTCAAAGGCCTGCTGTCCGTCTTCCGTCTGTTTGTACACACCGGCATGCTCCAGGATCGTAGTGAACTTCTTGCCAACTTCCTGGCGGATCAGCTCCATAGCCTCAGCCTTGTCGGACAGGGCGGCTCCCCGTTCCCGCAGCTCTTCGATCCAATCGCCGTGAACAGCAAGCGGATGGTCTGGGGCCTGGCTGTCCGCATACAGTTTCTCGTTCCCGACCAGAACCTCGGCAATTTGGTCCAGCTCTTCCTTGAGCCTGCCCGGCAGGATCGCCAGCCCCATAACTTCGATCAAGCCGATATTCTCCTTCTTGATATGAAACATCTCCCGGTGAGGATGAAAAATCCCTTCGGGGTGCCGTTCACTGGTCCGATTGTTCCGCAACACCAGATCCAGCTCATAGATGCCTTCGTCATTTTGCCGGGCAATCGGCGTAACCGTATTATGGCGGACTCTCTCTCCCTTCACCTCGCTGAACGCTTCAATGTCTTGCGAAGGGTCACTGTAGAATTTCCAATTCTCATAGATGCTGTTGGCACATTCAAGGAGCAATCCCCGATCACTTGAGGCCAGCCGGATAACCGACATCGGCCACTTCACGATGCTGACGGACACGCCGGGATAAGCCTCATGTGAGAAGCCCGCCACCTTCGGTGCTTTCTGAATCGGGAAGGAATGACGGCCTCCTTGGAAATGATCATGCGTAAGAATTGAGCCCCCCACGATCGGGAGATCCGCATTCGACCCGAGAAAATAATGCGGGTACGCATCCACAAAACTCAAGAGGCGGGCAAGCGTCTCCCTGGTCAGCTTCATCGGCACATGATCATGATGGAACACGATGCAATGCTCGTTGTAGTATACATAGGGCGAATACTGGAAGAACCAGCGCTCCCCGTTTAACTCCAGCGGGATAATCCGCAAGTTTTGCCGTGCCGGATGATTGACCCTGCCAGCATAACCGACATTCTCACGGCAGAGCTGACATTTGGGATAAACAGGCGGTGGCAGCAGCTTTGCCATAGCGATTTCCTTCGGACTTTTCTCCGGTTTGGATAGGTTAATCGTGATCTCAATATCGCCGTACGCGCTGGCATGTCTCCAATATTCATTCTTGGCTACCCGATCCATGCGAATGTAGTTGGAATCGATGCACAGATCATAGAACTGTTGTGTAGCTGCAATGATCCCCTGCTCCTGCTGGGCTGCTCGAAACCGGGCTGTCACTTCCGAAGGCCTTGCTATAAGACGGCCCATGATTTTGGCATCCAGCAAATCCCGGTACGTATCCGTGTTCTCCGGTATGAGTCCGTTCGCCGCACCGTAATCGATCAAAATGTCCAGCATGGCCTGGGGTCCATCCGGAATCTGCTCATTCACTTCGTCGCCATACGGCTCGCTGAAGCCGAAGTCCTCCAGCAGCAGATTGCGGCTGTAATCCACATCGGCTGCCTCGATAAGGCCTTTATGCAGGGCAAATCGCACCAGCATTTCAATCGCATGCAGAGCCTGCTTCGATTGCTTCGATTCGGGAGTTCCTGATGGTACTGATTTCCATCGCCGTAGTCCCCCTTGGATTAATTGTCTCCGTAACCGTGCGGATGACTGCTGTGCCACTTCCATGCACTATCGATAATCTCTTCAAGCGACGTTTTGGATGGCGTCCATCCAAGGACGGTACGCGCTTTATCTGAAGAGGCTACTAATACAGCAGGGTCGCCGGAACGCCGTGCCTCCATGACAACCGGAATGTCAGCGCCAGTCACCCGCCTCGATGTCTCAATAACTTCCTTCACCGAGAAACCGAGCCCGTTGCCGAGGTTAAATACATTGCTGGGTTCCCCACGGCGGAGATACTCTACCGCGCGCAGATGGGCGTTCGCAAGATCGCTGACATGGATATAGTCACGCACGCATGTTCCGTCCGGCGTAGAATAATCATCGCCAAACACGGAGATGCTTGGGCGCTGCTTCAAAGCGGTTTGCAGCACAAGCGGGATCAGATGGCTCTCCGGGCGGTGATCCTCTCCGATGGAGCCGCTGGCATGGGATCCGGCAGCGTTGAAGTAACGAAGAGATACATATTTTACACCGAGCACGGTATCAAACCAGGACATCATCCGTTCCATCATTAGCTTGGTTTCCCCGTACACGTTCGTTGGCTGCGTCCGGTCCGTTTCCTCAATAGGCACCTTCTCAGGCTCACCGTAGGTAGCAGCCGTTGAGGAGAAGACGATTTTGCGTACACCTGCTTCATTCATCGCTTCCAGCAGACAGAGCGTTCCGTATACGTTGTTGTCGTAATACTTCACCGGGTCCTTCATGCTCTCGCCGACCAGCGAATTCGCAGCAAAGTGGATAACGGCATCGATATCATTCTCCGAGAACAGCTGGTTTAGCAGCGTCTTGTCGCGCAGATCGCCAACATACAGCTTTCCGCCAAGGAGCGCTTCGCGATGCCCGGTCTCCAGACTGTCGATAACAACAACCTCTTCTCCCTTCTCAAGCAGTTCCGCCACAGTGTGAGAACCGATGTAACCTGCACCGCCAGTTACTAAAATCGCCATATTATTTGCCCTCCTTCACTTCATGCACACCTTGTACCAACGCCGCATACATAGAAATCCGGCTTCAGTCCGGTTCTGCTTTCATACTGCTGCCCCACTTCCGCTATGAAGCATTCCACCGCATCCTCGTGGACCAAGGACACCGTGCAGCCCCCGAAACCGGCCCCCGTCATCCGGGAACCAAGCGTTCCTGGGATGCGCTGGGCTTCCTCAACGAGCGCGTCCAGCTCATCGCCTGTCACTTCATACAGATAACGCAAGGAGTCATGGGACTGGTTCATATACTGACCGAACGATTCCAGATCCCCGTTCTTCAATGCTTTCACGGAATCAAGAACGCGCTGGTTCTCCTCCACGACGTGCTGGGCGCGTCTTCGGACCGTTTCATCCTGGATGTTGTCCTGTAATGTTACGAATTGATCCGGGTTCAGCTGTGCGAGATACGTTAGTGCAGGAAGCTCATTCTGCAAAATCTCCAAAGCACGGTCGCACTCACTTCGGCGTTCATTGTATTTGGAGTCGACAAGCCCCCGTCGTTTATTGGTATTGGAAATCACGATTTTATATGGTCCCGTCTGGAACGGTACAAGCTCATACTCAAGGGTATCGCACATTAACAGAATGGCATGATCCTGCTTGCCGTTAGCCACGGCAAATTGATCCATGATGCCGGAATTGACGCCAACGAACAGGTTCTCCACTCTCTGTGAGAGCTTCGCGATCTCCACGGTATCCGCTGCCTTGCCCTCCATGCTCAAGAGCGCGTAGGCTGTGACCACTTCGATGGAGGCAGAGGAAGACAGACCCGCGCCGTTAGGAATATCCCCATGGTAGAGCAGGTCATACCCGCTGCTAAGATTGGAGCCTATTTTATGCAATTCCGTAATGACGCCAACCGGATAATCCGTCCATTGATCGCTTTTGTAACGGTAATCCTCGTCCAGGCTGATCGTTAATTCATAAGGGATATTGGTTGAAGAGAAGCTTACCTTCTTATCGTCACGCGGACGGATAATCAAGGTTGTGCCAAACTCCAAGGCTGCCGGAAGAACGTAACCTCCGTTATAGTCCAGATGCTCCCCGATCAGATTCACCCTGCCGGGTGCGTTAAATATCCGAACCTCATGCCGGCTTTCTCCGTGCTTGTCCATGAATCTTTGCATAAGCTGTTGTGTAGTCACTGCCCATCACTCCATCCTGTACATATGGTAGTTTTACTGTCTTCAGTATAATGGAAACCTCGTTTAACGATAATGAAATCTTGTGTGTTACATATGGATTTATGTGACTTTAAAAGGTACAATAAACTCATAAAATCAAAACAACCTTCAATCCCGTATTTTCCAAAATCCTATTCTAAAGGAAAAATTATGATGAAACCAACCTATTCTGTTGCCTCAAATCCTGCCCAGCAGGGCAGCGGGTGGCTCCACGTCCGATTTGCGGGGGAAAGCCAGACCAGACCTGAGCATGCCCTGGGGCCGAAAATATACGATCATTACTTGCTGCATATTATCGAATCAGGATATGGCATATTTCGAACGGAAACCGATATGTACCAGCTGGGTCCCGGCGATTGCTTTCTCATCCATCCCGGTCAGATTGTCAGCTATGAATCTGACGCGAGTTGCCCGTGGCAATACCGGTGGGTCGCCTTTGACGGAGAGCATGCCGGTGAAGAAATGAATCGCCTGGGGCTCACGCCCGACAAGCCCGTCCTGCATCTCATGGAGGCGAACAACCCGATTCCCGGATATGTCTCCCTCATCCAGAAGCATTTTCAATCCAGGGAAGAAAGCTCCCACATCGCCGCCATTGGTTACCTGCATCTGATCTGGGCCGAGATCCTGAACCGCAGCGACCGCCCGTCGCTGCTGTCGCTTGCAGAGCCTCAGGTTCAGCGCACAGTGAAGCAAATGATCAATTACATGACTTCCCAATATGCCCACCCCGTCTCCATCGAACAGATGTGTGCGAGCCTGGGTTACAACCGCGCTTACTTGTCGCGCATATTCAAGCAGGAAACAGGCATGACCCCGATTACGTACCTGCTCAAATTAAGGATCGACCAATCCAAGCGGCTACTGCGCGAACGTCCCGATTTGTCCATCGAGCAGGTCTCCGCGTCCGTAGGTCTGACCGACCCACTTTATTTCTCGCGCCAATTCAAACGCCTTGTCGGCCGATCGCCAACACGATACCGGAAGGACATCATGTCCGCAGCAGCACCAACGGAGCCATAAGCGAGTTCATGATCATATTTGCACCAAAAAGGAGCGCATATCAGGCCGGGTAATACATCCTGAGGCGCTCCTTCTTCGTTTCGCTATGTTTAGTTTGTCTATTGCATCAATTATTCTGGCCCTCTGCAGTTGATCCGTTCTCCGTCCTCAGAATCGCTTCAATGCGATCCAGCTCTTCCTTCGAGAACTCCAGATTGTTCAAGGCAGCCACATTGTCTTCGATCTGGCTTACCTTGCTCGCGCCGATGAGGGCAGATGTCACTCTGCCGCCCCGAAGCACCCACGCCAGGGCAAATTGGGCAAGACTTTGGTTCCTCGCTTGCGCGATCTGGTTCAGCGCCCTGATCTTGCGCAGCACCTCAGGCGTGATGTTGCTTTCGTTCAAGAACACGGACGCGCTTGCCGCACGCGAATCGCCAGGTACGCCGTTCAGGTATTTATTGGTCAAGAGTCCTTGGGCAAGCGGGGTAAACGCGATGCTTCCCACACCATTCTCGTCCAGAACATCGAGCAAACCGTTCTCCACCCAGCGGTCCAGCATGGAATAACTCGGCTGGTGAATAAGCAGCGGAGTGCCCAGGCTTTTCAGAATGGAGATCGCTTCCCGCGTCTTCTCCGGCGAATAGTTAGACACCCCAACATAAAGCGCCTTGCCGGAACGTACCAGATGATCCAAGGCGACCATGGTTTCTTCAAGCGGCGTTTCCGGATCCATCCGATGATGATAGAAAATATCGACGTAATCCAGGCCCATCCGCTTCAGACTCTGATCGAGACTTGACACCAGATATTTACGTGAACCATGGTCCCCGTATGGCCCAGGCCACATGTAATAACCCGCTTTGGATGAAACAACGATTTCATCGCGGTAGGCTTTGAGGTCACGGGAGAGAATTTTGCCAAATGTCTCTTCGGCAGATCCTGCAGGCGGTCCATAATTGTTCGCCAGATCGAAGTGGGTAATGCCCAGATCGAAGGAACGCGTAACCATGCTCCGCCCGTTTTCATACGTGTCGATACCACCGAAATTATGCCATAATCCAAGAGAGATTGCCGGAAGTTTCAGCCCGGAACGCCCCACACGGTTATATTTCATTCCTTCATAGCGGTCTTCGCTAGCCACATAGGTCACTTGCAATCCCTGCCTCTCTAAAGTGAATAGATCCATTGCTAAATTCATCTTAACGTGTTTCGCTGGACTTTGACAAGAAAACGATTACAGTTATGCGTGCAGCAACACGCCGCAGCTGTCGCCGCTACGTGCTGATCAGCTTATCCACTTGTGTCATGACCTGCCCGATCCGATCGGCGATCAAGAGGCCGGCCCGGTGATCGTACGGGGTCGGATCTGCATTCAGCAGAGCCACCTTGCTTCCTTGAAAATAGGATATCAGCCCAGCCGCAGGATGAACCGTCAGGGAAGTCCCGCCGATGATCAGCAAGTCCGCTGTCGATATTTCCTGAATCGAGCGCATAATAATGTTCTGGTCCAGCTCCTCTTCATACAGCACGACATCCGGTCTGATCAGCCCACCGCAATCCTTGCAGCGCGGGACAACTTCCTTAATGTCCATAATATCCTGCAGGCTGTAGAACCTTGCGCAATCCATGCAATAATTGCGGTGTACAGAGCCGTGAAGCTCCATCACATCGGAGCATCCTGCGCTCTGATGGAGTCCGTCGATATTTTGCGTAATCACCGCTTTCAGCTTCCCGTCAAATGCAAGCCTCGACAATAGCCGGTGACAGCCGTTTGGCTGTGCATTCGGATGAAGCATCTTGCTTCGGTAAAAATCATAAAACACGTCCGGATGCTTCATAAAAAACGTGTGGCTAAGCATAACCTCCGGCGGATATGGCGATTGATGCTCGCTCTGGTAAAGCCCGGCTGCTGAACGGAAGTCAGGTATTCCGCTCTCCGTGGAGGTACCGGCGCCCCCGAAAAAAACAATGTAGTCGCTCGCTTCGATCCATGTTGCCAACTGCTCGATCTTCTCCCTGTTCTCCACTCTAAACACCTCCGTACAGCCCTAAAAATATCACGTCTACCTGTGCACGTCTAATTCATTATAATCGGATATGACAACATCGGCATCTGTTAGATGTGATGTGTCCCCTTCATCCGTCAACAACCCTACGGCCAGGGCCGCACCTGCTTGTTTGGCCATCTGCATATCCCCATTGCTGTCACCGATGACAACCGTTTCTTCCGGCTTCACTCCGAGGAGACCGCATGCCGTTTCGGTCATCTCCGGATGCGGCTTACCGTTTCCAACCTGATCTCTTCCTATAATGACGGTAAAATAAGAGCGCAGCCCCATCCACTCCAGCTGTTCCAGTGCACCCGAGGTCTGATCGGACGTGACCACTGCCATTTTCACAGAGGCCAAACTGCATTTCCTCAGAAAATCTTCCAGCCCCGGCATCGGAAATGCCGGTTTTCGCTGACGAACTTCATACATCGCATTTTTCGTGATCTGATTGACCTGCACAATGGCTTCGTTCCAAGGCATTCCCGCTGCGTACAGTTGCCATGCCAGCAGCCCCGTCGTCTCTTCCACGGTCCCCATGGCGAGCGGCCCCCTGACATCGTAACCGGACACGCGCCCGCTTACATCATGCTTTGTGCCCAGCACCTTCTCTGTGGGCAGCGTGAAGCCGGCTCCCATCAGCCCCAGCCGCTCCTCCATGTACTTGAGGACATACTCGACCCAGCCTCCCCACAGCGCCATGAAATGGAGCAGCGTACCGTCTTTATCAAACAAGATCGCTTTGCAGGGAATGGAGTGTCCCTTCACTTGAAAAAACGGCAATGTCATAAAACCTCCCTATCCTATTCATGATCATACTCTTATTAAACCATGAAATAAACTCTGATTTAAGCGGAATTGCCGCTTTCCTTCAGAAATTCATCCCAAACTGACATTTACCAATCTTTAGTCGATTGTTTTGATTCATGACAAATAAGTCGTGGTAAGTAACATATACGCATAGCAAATACGACGGAAAAGGAGTGATTTGTGATGGCACAAAACGGCAATCGCAAGATGACCCGCGAAGAAGCTGGACGTCTTGGCGGCGAAGCGACAGCAAAGAATCATAGCCGCGAGTTCTATAAGGAAATCGGCAAAAAGGGCGGCAAAGCGACGTCCAAAAACCACAGCCGCGAGTTTTACCAGGAAATCGGTCAGAAAGGCGGCGAAGCCACCTCGCGGAATCATGATCGTGAATTCTATCAGGAAATCGGCCGCAAAGGCGGCAAGAAATAATGATAAACACTCGAATGAGCAGCCTGCTCCCATTCATGGGACAGGCTCTTTTCATGCCGCAGCAACAGGCCTCCCTCCATTGTTTCCTAATTAATATCATGTAGAAAAACCTACCTTTTTGTGATAGACTCATTTAAAACCTATTCGCTGTTCACAGGTACCCGGCTGCTTTGCCGGAAGACCGCGCTAAAGCGCAACAATTTTATAATAGATCTGGGGGGAAATCGACATCATGGCAACCAAAAAAATGCGTTCAGACATGATCAAGAAAGGCTTTGACCGCGCACCGCACCGCAGCCTTCTGCGTGCAGCAGGCGTTAAGGAAGAGGATTTCGGCAAACCGTTTATCGCCGTATGTAACTCCTACATCGACATCGTTCCCGGTCATGTGCATCTGCAGGAATTCGGAAAAATCGTGAAAGAAGCGATTCGTGAAGCGGGCGGCGTTCCATTCGAATTCAACACCATTGGGGTTGATGACGGCATCGCCATGGGACATATCGGCATGCGTTACTCACTGCCAAGCCGCGAGATCATCGCGGACTCCTTGGAGACGGTCGTATCCGCTCACTGGTTCGACGGTATGGTCTGCATTCCGAACTGCGACAAAATCACGCCGGGCATGCTGATGGGCGCCCTTCGCGTTAACATCCCGACAGTTTTTGTCAGCGGCGGACCGATGAAAGCCGGCGTGGACAGCAAAGGACGCAAATTGTCCCTGACCTCTGTATTTGAAGGAGTCGGCGCTCACCAGGTTGGTAAAATCAATGATGATGAGCTACTGGAATTGGAACAATTCGGATGTCCTACTTGTGGATCCTGTTCGGGCATGTTCACGGCCAATTCCATGAACTGCCTTGCCGAGGCGCTGGGTCTGGCTCTGCCGGGCAACGGTACCATCCTTGCCATCGCTGAAGAGCGTAAGGAATTCGTAAAACAATCAGCTACACAATTGATGGAACTTGTGAAAATGGATCTCAAGCCGCGTGATATCGTAACGGTTGAAGCGATTGACAACGCGTTTGCACTGGATATGGCCATGGGCGGTTCCACCAATACGGTGCTGCATACGTTGGCACTTGCTCATGAAGCTGGTCTCGATTATCCGCTTGAGCGTATCAATGAAGTTGCCGACCGTGTTCCTCACATCTCCAAACTCGCTCCAGCTTCGGATTACTTTATCGAGGATGTACACTTGGCAGGCGGTGTTAGTGCGGTCCTGCACGAGCTCCTCAAGAAACCGAGTGCATTGCATGGAGATCGTATCACCGTAACCGGCAAGACGCTGGCGGAGAACGTGGAAGGCTGTGAAATCCAGGACACCAACGTTATCCATCCGATTGACAGTCCTTATTCCGAGCGCGGCGGACTCGCTGTCCTGTACGGCAACCTGGCTCCTGAAGGTTCCATCATCAAGGTCGGCGCTGTTGATGCGTCGGTTGGCGGGTATCATAAGGGGCCTGCCATCTGCTTCAACTCTCAGGATGAGGCGCTTAGTGGCATTGCCAACGGCAAAGTTAAGGAAGGCCATGTGGTTGTCATTCGTTATGAAGGTCCTAAAGGCGGTCCGGGTATGCCAGAAATGCTGGCACCAACCTCGCAAATCGCCGGTATGGGTCTTGGAGCCAAAGTCGGCCTGATCACGGACGGACGCTTCTCCGGTGCTTCCCGTGGTATTAGTATCGGTCATATCTCGCCGGAAGCTGCCGAAGGCGGACCTATCGCATTCGTTGAAGATGGCGATATCATTGAGCTTGATCTGATCAACCGCACCATTCAATTGCTGGGCGTCAGTGATGAAGAAATGGCGATTCGCCGCAGCAAATGGGTCGATTTCGAGCCAAAAGTTAAAACCGGTTACCTCGCCCGCTATTCGAAGCTTGTAACGAATGCAAGCTCAGGCGGCGTATTGAAAATCTAATTACAGCATAGCAAGGGGGTTATTCCTCGCAGGCATTGAACAGCCTGCGGGAATAACCCCCTTTTTTATATCGATGAACATTCAATGTAATAATCAATCATGATAGCAGTAAAAAGTCCAATCTATCCACTTACATTCCTTGCGATGCGCTGGCAACTGCCAAATCCCCCATCTGTTCCTGTCTGCTAATTGCTAGCGGTTCCTCCTTTGGAGGCTGAACCTGTGTCTTCTTCTCAGCATAACGTTCGATCAGAACGTCCACTGGCATCATGAGCATTTTCGGCTCCATCATCTGGCTTCCTTCCTTCAGGCGGGCCTGACCTTTGGGATGAATAACACTGAGCAGCAGTTTAAGATACAGTCTGGTCGAACTTGCGAACAGCCCCCGCGGTAAATCCATGACATGAAATCCGAACTGCTCTGGTCCCCGTGAAATCATGGTAACGGCATACAAACCTTTGACATCCTTGAATTCGGGACGCTCCAGCACCATATTGGCGAGGGAAGGCAGATCGTTCTGCACGGCGCGAATCATTTTAATCGCAAGCTGCACCTCCGAACGGGAGCGGCTGCCAATCTCGAACAATTTTTTGTTGTCAAAATGAAGCTCAAGGACCTCGTCTCCCTTTTCCAGGCGGCTTCCATCCTCCATCACGACGGTTTTCCCGGCAAACGGCCGTTTACGGAAATGGAGCATCGGGTCTGAAGGAGAGACCGTTTCGAGTGCAAACACGGCATGAAAGACTTTTTCCCACAAAAGCCACAATGAAACCATCACGCGCTTCAGAGGAGACAGCTTCCTCGCTTTCGCTTTGCTCTCCTTAGCCATCATATCGTCGATTCGGATACTTCTCATCCCCTTCTGCTCTGCGGCATTCAGTACACGCTCCAATGCGATGAGCATCTGCTCCGGTGCGTCCGGGTTTGCTCCCATGGTCGTCCCGCAGTCATGAAGCAGCATCACCTCGCCGCCGCGAAGCTTGGCTAGCATTCGCTGAGTCAGTTTGTCAGCGCCGATCTTGCTGCGCCAGTCATTAAACATGGATGACCACAAGATGATGCGACAACCGGTATTCTTGGCAAAATCGAACAGATTCACAATTCCCCAAGGCGGTCGGTAATAACCTGAACGTTCACCAGTTATGGTGTAGATAATATCATCCGTTCGCTTTACTTGCTTACGAACCGTCACAGGTCTCATCAGCCAGTTGCTCTTGTGAACATAGTTATGGATCCCGATCAGATGGCCTTCGTGATGAATGCGTTTTACAACTTCTGGATGTTTCTCTGCATGGGAACCAACCAGGAAAAAGGTCGCTTTCATATCATACTGCTTCAGAAGATCCAGAAGCCTTGGCGTATAGAGAGGATCAGGCCCATCATCAAAGGTTAAGGCGAACTCTTTTGTGCCTGTGCCCCTGCGAAATACTCGGAAACCAAATATTCGGGTCAGGATGCCGGGAATAAATGCATAAAAAGATGAAAGGTAAAACAACCATAGCAGTAATGTTTGCATGCTAACTCCCCGCTTTTTCTTTCTTTTTCTAATTAACACACTATTATTATTTTAGCATAGCACTTAAAGAAATAGGCTTTTTTTTCACAAATCGTGTACAATGATATCAATTAATAAAGTATAAAGGAGCCGATATTCCACTATGCTTCCCTTGTATAAAAAATATTGGAGAACCGCTTTCGATATTGGATTAATCGTACTTACGGTTTACCTGGTCATGTACATATTCAGCAAGCTTTACCAGATTGCGGCTCCCGTGTTTTTATCTTTCCTCGTTTTCCTGATTATTGAGCCTTTATCCAAATTCCTGCACCGCAGGGGTCTTCCGAAGCCGTTTGCCGCCGCGATATCCGTTCTGCTCTTCCTGCTGATTATCCTCGGCATCTTGTTCGGAGCAGGGGCACTCATTGTATCGCAGTTCATGAACCTTCAGGAGAATTTGCCGGCTTACACCGCAACGATTCAAAAACATTTCTCCGAGGGTCTGATCTTCCTGCAAAGCAAGCTCGAGGCACTGCCGCCTGATCTGACAGAACGGGTTAACGGCTATTTTCAAGACATTACCGCTTTTGCTCAAGGGGCTGCCGAGTCGTTCTTTCATTATATCGTTGGTTTCATGGGTTCATTCTCCTCGTTCATCACCAGCTTCGGGGTAGCGATCATTCTCGCCTTTTTCCTGAGCATTGAGATTGGCAGCTGGCGGAGAATCGCAAAAGAAAAAACGCCCAAAACCTTCAAGATGGCCTTTGTCTTTCTGAAGGAAAATGTATTTAAGGCGATCGGTTCTTATTTAAAAGCTCAGATGAAGCTGGTCAGCATTACGTTTGTTATTGTATACATAGGGCTGTTGATATTAGGTACAGGCAACTCGCTGTCCATTGCGCTTATCTGTGCTGTATTCGATGTATTGCCGCTGCTGGGTGTTCCCGTTATTCTTATTCCGTGGATTGTTTATTTGTTTATTGTCGGCAATACAGGTCTTGCCATTGGACTAATCGTTCTGCTTGCGGTTGTCATGATCTCCAGACAGCTGCTTGAACCGAAGATTACAGGCAATTCAATTGGCGTATCATCTGCATTTTTGATGTTGTCCTTCATGATGATTTCGCTGTCCATATTTGGAGTAGCCGGTTTGATTCTGGCTCCGATCCTGCTGATTCTCATTAAGGAATTGCTTACACAAGGATACCTGCAGCAATGGATTCATCTGCCGAGAGAAGAATTCGATGTGTCTCCTTGGGACATGTCCCGCTCTTATGCGGAGCCCGAGCCCGAGGGCGATTCAACCGAAGCCAAGAAGTCAGAAACCTGACCGAATATCTCCGTCGCCTGATTGCTGCTGCTTGGACTCCGATTCTCCACCAACACAGCCACAGCGTATCGTGGCTTCTCCACGGGGCCGTAACCGACAAACCACTGGTTGTTTCGGGGACGGCCCTTTACGGTTACCTGAGCCGTTCCAGATTTCCCTGCAAGTGTCCATTTCCGGTTTTTCAAAGAACTGCCTGTCCCCTCTTGAACCACATCCTCCATCCATTCCAGCAGAATGGATGAGGTTTCCCGGGAAATACCTTGTGCTGACTTACGCTCCTTAAGCGGATGGGTATCCTGAAGCAATTGGCCATTAGCGTACCGAATCTGTTGTAGAATACGAGGTTTGGTCTTTACACCGCCGTGAAGCAGAGTCACAATCGCATTTGCCGCCTGCAGCGGGGACACGGCCGCATCCCTTTGCCCTATGCTAGTCTGTACCCTAACCCCTGCATCAGAAGCATCCACGGAGTCCGAGAATACCGTCCCCTTCTCCTCATGATCCAATGGAACAAAAGAACGAAGACCTAAGAATTCCTGTGATCTCCAGCCCACAGTTTGCCCAAAACCAAGCGCCGATGCCGCATCCGCTATTTGCTGTGCGGATAATCTTTCCGCAAGGGTAGCGAAGACGACATTACATGATTCGGCAAAACCCTCGCGAAGCCCAATCGTTCCATGTCCTCCCTCTTTCCAGCAGGAAAGTCCGAACTTGCCGTATTCGCCGTCACAATGGAAGTGCTCTTCAGGGGAGCTTAAATCATGCTCAAGAATTGCAGATGCCGTGACAATTTTGAAAATGGAGCCAGGAGTTGCCGCTTTCAAGGCACGATTTTCCCACTGCCCGTCCTTTGGGTGAATCTGCTCCGGATTATAGAACGGCCTTGAGACCATAGAAACAATATCGGCATTGTGCGCATCCAGTACAACAACGGCCCCTTCCTTCATGCCCGCTTTCTCCGTTATAGCTTCGATCCCTTTTTGAATATCAATATCAATCGTTGTGGATACCCTCAAGGGATAATACGGATTATCCGGCGCCTTTACCATCGGCTTGATATCCTGTATCACCTCATTGGTACTGTTGACTGGAAAATAAACGATGGTAGGACCTTCTCCCCGTATCAGTGAATCCATCGTTTTCTCCAAACCGCTCGTTCCCGTAACCTCCGGATAATCACGAAAAAACAGATTCTCCTTCCGCTGGCCGGATACAAAACCAAGCCACTGCATGCCCGATTGGCGATTGCCGTAGCGCTGCTCATAAGGAAGAACCTTCAGTTTGGGAAGTTCAAGCTCTTGGATCTGCTGGATCTGAGCTTTGGTTAGGGTACGAGGAATGACCGTATTCTCTCCATGCCACAACTTCGGCTCCTTTAGTTTGCCCCATGTCTGTACCAAATGATCCTTATTTGTCCCCAGGATGCGGGCCAGCTGAACTAACTGATTATGGGAGTCCTTCAGCTCTTTCTCGCTTACCGGGAACAACACCACTGTCCAAACCAGCTTACCCGTGAGCGGCTTTCCGTTCCGGTCTGTAAATTGACCGCGGCCAGAATCCAGCACAATGCCTCGTTCGCGCTGTATGAGGGAGGCCTCAACCATCGTATGCCGACTGCCGGGGACCCGCTGATGTTTCATCACAAGCTGCACCCATGCGAGTCTTAGGGTCAAAATGGCGATAAGCATCGTCAATATCAGCCATCCGTATGTAATTCGCTTATTTCGGATCAGCCTCATGTCCTGCTCCTCCAATTAGTTCTTTGTTTCTCCATTATTTCCATGTGGAACCTGAATCAATCACATTGAACTGATAGGGGAGGATTATCAGAAGGTAATGAGTGAGCCGGGTAGACAAAAAAGACTGCTCCATCAGTCTTAACTGATAGAGCAGTCTATGAATGGAATATTACAGTCTAAAGCGAGACAAGGTCTCTTTAAGCTCATTCGATACATTTTCCAGCTGTGATGACAGATTAACCAACTGACTGCTAACACTTTGCTGCTCCGTTGAGAGAGAAGCTACCTCTTCGGAAGTCGCCGAGGATTCCTCGGCAACCGCACTGACGTTGCTCATCGCTTCAGAGAGCACATTCTGGGATTCGTTCAGCTCATCAATGGAATGCGTTACAGAATCCAAACGTTCGATAAAGTCTACCATCTGCTGCTGGACGGATACGAAGATGTCATTCGTTTCCTTCACGGCATCCATCTGGCCTTTGAACAGCGGATTTGCATCCAGCAGTACCTGAACGGTTTCATTCATTTCGGTCATGATACGGTCTGTGATCTGGCTAACCATATCTATGGATTGCCTGGACTGGTCCGCCAACTGGCGGATTTCATCGGCGACAACCATAAACCCTTTGCCCGCTGCTCCTGCACGGGCCGCTTCAATCGTTGCATTCAAGGAAAGGATGTTCGTTTGCTTCGTGATGTTCTGAAGTACATCCAGCACTTTGACAACCGAAGAAGTCGTTTCCTTTAAGCCATCCACCTTGTGCATCATGGAACGTGTCATATCCTCGGTCTGGTGTGTCTTGTCGAGCAAGTCGCTCAGATGCTTCGTGCCCAGCTCACTGGAGCTTTCCACATGACGGGCCGATTTGCCCATCTCATCGTTAGCCGTAACAACAATTTGCATCTGCTTCGAGATATTGTTGGTCAGATCGCTGCCGCGCTCGGCTTCAACTGCCAAGCTGCTGGCTCCGTTCGCAATCTCCTCGGTGGCAACGGCAATTTCTTTTGCAGAGATGGCCGTTTTCTTCGAGGCATCACTTAACTCTGCAGCCGTCTTGAGTACTTCCTGAGCCGTATTGCTTGTTTGCTGCACGAGGCCGGTAATCTGCTCCATCATATCGTTAAAACTTGCGGAGAGCTGACCGATTTCATCCTGGCTCTTATGGTCTGTGCGAACATTCAGATTACCTTTTGCGCCTTCCTTCATCAGGAGGTTGAGCTTGCCTAATGGACGGGCAATCATTCTCACCATCCAAATACCGATCAGTATGGCGAATATAACGTCAACGGCTGCCACTATCAGCGTAATTGTCAAAATGCTCGTTGCATCCTTCGTCAGTTCACTGGTTTGAACCGATCCCACAAGCTTCCAATCATTGGTGCTCAGCGTATTATAAACGGCCAATACCTGCTTGCCGTTCTCATCCTTGGTTCTTACGTTATCCGTCTTCGTTTCTGCCTTGAATTCCTTTGTAAATGCCCAAGCTGTCTCTGAACCCACGATCGAACTCTCACTGGAGGATACAATCGTGCCCTCTGGGCTGATCAACTGCAGCTGGCCGTTTTCACCCAGGTCAATCCCCTTCAGTTGCGTATCCAGTACGGAAGCGTTAAGTTCAAACATAACAACGTACGTAGAAGTCAGATCATTCATTGATCCAAGAGAGCGTGCAATCGTAAAGTACGGAGCTCCGCTGTTCTGCGTTGTTGGCAGCCACACAATCTTTTTGTCGCCATCCTTCAGCTCTGTATACCAGCTTTGTTCAAGCACGGTTTTGGAGGTCTCCGAGGTTTGCCCCGCCGAGATCATCTTCTCACCTTTGTCAGGGATCAGATAAATAGCCCTGATGGACGAATCTGACGTGATTTGGTTAGATAGTTTATCCCGAATGCTGCGTTCTACGGTAAACGAATCATAATCACTCAAGTTTTTATCCGAGTACTCTGACAACAGCTTCTGCAGTTCAATATCATAGAAAATTTGCCGTCCAGCGTTCTCGTACTTATCCAAGATGATGTCGATTTTCTCAGAAGTTTGAATGATCGTCTGCTGATTGCCGTTGGCAGCATTCTTCTCAATGGTGCTCTTCGCTTTACTGTAAGAGAGATAACCCAACACGATAACAAAAAATACGATCGCTGACAAAAAGATTAAAAACAACCGGATCCCTACGGATTTTGCCGGGTTCACAGGCATTCGGCTGATGGCCGTTCCCATGTTTGAAATGAACGACTTTGCATTATGTATTCCCGTTGATGCCGAAGGTGCTTTCTTTTTCTCTTTGTTTCCCCCGAGCTTCTTGTCTCTTTTCGGCTTCTTATCATGCTGTTCGACTTCTGACATTAGCTGTTCACCTACCACAATCATAATATTAATACGCCGGCTAATCTCTTGAACGTATTCGTTACTTTTTATTTCGACAATTGGAGGTGTTTTCCTTTGGGTTTTCGCAAAAAAATAATCCATTACTCCTAATTTTTTTGAAAATAAAAAGAATCCAAGGTCCATCCACGGACCCGGATTCTCATATGTGTAGTTATATAGAACTATATCTTTTTTACCCTTTGCGCTTTCGCATCATATCAAAGTTACGCACCGGCTGATCCACTTGCAAGCGAATAAGCTGTAAGGGATGCCGTGCCGCGTTCAGCTCATTTCCATCCTCATCCTGAATAGGGCCAACTACCTGCTTGAAGAAGGTACCTTCTGGGCCAAAAAACTCAATTTCGTCACCAGGCTTAAAATGGTTTCGCTGCTGTATTACAGCTGTACCTGAGTGCTTGTCATACGCCATAACCAATCCGGCAAAATCATAAGGCACGGCCTTCTCTTCCGGTTCATAGATATGGTCCTCATGATCCGGGGTATCATAGAAGAATCCGGTATTCAGCGGTCGATTGGCCGCTTTGTTGATTTCCTCGATCCATTCCGGCTTCAGCACGTAATGTTCAGGGTCTGCCATATAGGAATCAATCGCCTGTCTGTACACATTAACAACCGTAGCTACGTAATGAATGGATTTCATCCGGCCCTCAATCTTGAAGCTGTCAATGCCGACCTCAATCAGGTCCGGAATATGCTCCAGCATGCAAAGATCCTTCGACCCCATGGTAAATTGGTTGTCCTCCGGTTGAAACAACGGAATCTGTGTAACGCCCGGCTTGAATGGAGACGGCCTCGATGCCCGCTGTTCCATCATCTGCACCTCTTCGGATACCCAGTTGCCGTTATCTTCTCTTCCATACCTCAAACAAATCGTATTTCCTAGCGGCAGGATTGGCAGCAGACCGCCCCGGTTGGAGTCACGATCCGTAAAATGATTTGACAACACACAGCGTCCGGAGAAGGAGGAACACATCGCACCATGAATAAAGGCTTCGATCTCAATATCAACATGCTCTTTAATCGTTGCAATTTCTTCTATGCTCGTCTCGCGGCCCAGCACAACCCTTGGTAATCCTTCATCCTTCCAGAACTTCACGGCCTGCCAATTAAGCGTAGACTGTTGTGTGCTCAGATGAACCTCAAGTTTGGGCGCGGCACGCTTGGCAACCTCAATGATGGCCGGATCTGCGGCTATAATCGCTGCGATGCCCGCTTCCTCCAAGCTGCGCAGATAGGATTCAATCCCCTCTACGTCCTCATTATGCGCGTAGATATTGGTTGCCACGAATACTTTAGCACCGTATTTCTTGGCGAACTCCACGCCTTCCTTCATTTCCTCGAAGCTGAAATTGTCCGCGTTCGAACGAAGACCGTATTTCTGTCCTCCAATATAAACTGCATCGGCGCCGTAGTGCACCGCAAATTTCAACTTTTCCAAATTACCAGCCGGGGCGAGCAGTTCTGGCTTGTCCAGGCGATAGCGTTTGCCCTTGTATTTTGGCTGTGCCATTGCTTCCATGCTGTACACTCCTTAATAAACTTGTTCCTTATAGAAAAATCCAAACGATAACTCTCGCTCCGGATCCTGAATGGCACGAATTTCATCCATCCAATCCTCCTGAAATGCATAGGAAGAAGGGTCCGCAGTATATAAATCAATCGCCTTGCGGTAAATGCTTATCACAAGCTTATTATATTGGCGCGGCTTCAGCAGCGTCTCCACCTTAAAGCTGTCAAGACCGGCTGCCATCAACAGATGCAGATCCTCGAGGATACAAATATCCTCCGAACTCATAATATGAGTTCCGTTGACGTCTTCGTAAATGGGATATTTCTCGTCTTGGCGCTCAGCCTCAATGAGAAACAGTCCCCGTTCCTTGTCCAAACTGCCTTCATTTACGGGTCTACCTTGCTGCGACATATAACTGTTCACCAGACGCCGCTTGGAATGGTAGATATTGGTCATGCCATGGACCTGAACCTGTGCTTCCACTTGAAGCAGCGGCTTCATGTCCGTTACTTCATCCATATTTAATTCACGCGCAAGAATGACCCGGGATGCGCCTTTGCTCCCCCAGTAATTGGACGTTGAGTAGTTTGTGGCCGTCATTTCCGCATTCCAGTGCAGTTTAATCTGAGGAGCTAGCTCCTTCACCGCAGTAAGTACGGACGGATCGTTAAACTCCACCGCATCCACGCCGATTTCACCCAGTGCCTTGACATAAGCAGGAAGCTCAGGCAGCAAATCATTGGTCATCAGGTTATTTAAGCTTACATACACTTTACTTCCCTGTCCATGCGCATGCTGGACTACTTGACGAATGTCGTTCAAGGTCAGACTGCCGGGCAGACGCATGCCAAAACGATCTTCACCAACCAGCAAAGCATCCGCTCCCGCTTCCAGGTAAGCAGCAGCATCTTCCAAGGAACCAGCAGCCGCCAATAATTCAGGTTTGATACTCATGAAATATTTCCTCCCTATTCGGGGTTGTCCAAAAAGGATCCTGTCTATTGAATTCGGATCTTTTGATCAAGTCATATTATGGTTGTGCCATTTTCTTACTCTTCTCAATGTTTTTCAAATGCTCTTTATACGTTTTAGCAAACAAATGCTCTTGCGTACCGTCTTTCTTGGTTACGTAGAACAAATAGTCTGATTTCTCCGGATTCAGAGCGGCCTGAATGGACTCCAAACTCGGGCTCGAGATTGGACCGGGCGGCAGCCCCTTTTGTCGGTAGGTGTTATACGGGCTTTCAACCTCCAGATCAGCATAAAGCAACCGTTCCTTCGGTTTATCTAACAGGTATTGAACAGTCGCATCAATCTCAAGCCGCATATCTTCTTCCAGCCTGTTATAGATAACGCCGGCTACAAGAGCTCTCTCCTGTTCTGCAACCACTTCCCGCTCAACCAGTGAAGCAATGGTCATGAGCTCATGGAACGTCACGCCGCGTGCCTCCAGTTGGCTCTGCAAATCAGGAATTTCCGCAAGACGTTTCTCGGTTTCCTTGAGCATGGTCTCCACAATGCCTTTAGCTGTTAGATCCTTCTTCGGCACATCGTAGGTTGCAGGAAACAAATAGCCCTCCAGATGGTGCCTGAGATCCGTTCCTTCCGGGATCTCACCTACAATCGGTACGTCCCAACCGGTAGTCTGATCCACAGCATCCAGAAATTCCTTCTCATCGATTCCGCTCTCACGAGCGATGGTTTCTGCCATCTGGAGAATGGTGTAACCCTCAGGAATGGTGAACCGGACCATTTCCTCCGCCTTCACTTCACCGTTGCTCATCTTGGACAGCAGCTCCTTGAAGGGGGTTCCCGGTGTAGCCTCATATGTGCCGGCCATAAGCCGGCTGCCTTCGTTCGTAATCTTCAGATAACCTTTAAGTATAAGGGCGTTCTTGATCAGACCCTTGTCCTCAAGCAGATCGGCAATGGATGATGTGCTCATTCCGGACTCCACCGTGAATTCAACCGGTGTTTCAGAGGTTGTAACAGGCTGTAAACCGTTCCAAATGTAGAACAAGCCTCCGCCGGCAATAAGGATCAGAACCAATACCGCAATAGCCAGTTTCTTCAATCTACTCATCCCTTCACACCAAAAGGGGCGGACAAGCTCCGCCCCTTCCTGAACTTTCATTTGAAAACGTAAGCACGTGCCTCTTACGAGAACAATTAATCCTCGTCTCCCTCGGGAAACGTCAGCTCATCGTACAGCTCCGATACGTTCTCCCATTCCTCGTCATCATCGATGGTTGAGAGTTCCAATCCGCCATCCGCATCCTTTACGATACGAAGCACCTCGTACTCCTCATCCGTACGGTCCGGCTGAACCAGAATGGCATATCCTTGGCCATCCACTTCAAATTCGGCGGCAATATCATATACCTCGATATGGCCTTTGTCGTCCTCAAGCTCCACACTCTCACCGAATGCTTCCTTAAGTACTTGGGTCCATACGATATTTTCAACCGAAAAATCAGTCATCATTCGTCTCTCCCGTCCAGCTCATCCACGAGCGTATTGAAGGTTTCCTCAACAATGGCCCATTCTTCATCGTCTTCAATCATAAACAATTTCAGATCTTCTCCATCTTCCTCATAACGGAAGGCGTAGACCTCGTCTGTTTCTTCGTCTGCGGACTCTCTTGGTACAACCATCATATATTTAGCATCCGAGCCATCAACCTCGAATTTCATGATGACTTCGAATTCTTCCTCGTTGCCTTCATCATCGGGAATATAAATAATTTCCGGTTCTTCTTCCATACCAATATGCTCATTAGCCATTGTTATCACCCTCACCTTTACCTTTTAGAATCCAAGTAGTTTTGCAAAATCAAGCTTGCCGCCATCTTATCTACAACCTGTTTTCGCTTCTTTCGGCTGACATCGGCTTCAAGCAATGTCCTTTCAGCGGATACTGTTGATAGCCGTTCATCCCAAAGGTGAACGGGCAAGGATAGGGACTCTCGCAATGTATTTGCGAATTCCATGCAGATTTCGCCCCGTGGACCAATCGTGCCATTCATATTTTTAGGCAAGCCGACTACAACCTCACCGACCTCGTTCTCTTTGACGAGTGTGGCAATCCTGACCAGCTCACCTTCATCACGGCGGCGTTCGATAACTTCAACCCCTTGGGCCGTCCATCCGAACACATCGCTTATGGCAACACCGATTCTGCGGTCCCCGTAATCTAATCCCATGATTTTCTTCATCCCTGTGTACTCCTAACGGTGACTGGCTAAATAGAACCGGACCAGTTCTTCAATCAATTCATCTCGCTCTTTCTTCCGGATCAAACTTCTGGCATTATTGTGCCGAGGTATATAAGCTGGATCCCCGGACAAAAGATACCCTACGATTTGGTTAATCGGATTGTACTCCTTCTCTACCAGCGAATCATATACCGAAAGTAGAATGTCCTGGGCGGAAGCCTCCTTCTCATCACCTTTTACATTGAACTTGACTGTCTTATCCATGGAGTCCATGTGTGACACACCTCGCTTCTTCAAAGAACATGATTTACCATGCTTCGTCGAATAAATATTTACCAGCTTGATCTAGTTATATCATAACATAACCCTAAGTCTCTACGGAAATCCAAAGCGAAATATTTAGGAAGTGTTCCAAAAAATTCAGGATTGTGTACAGCAAAAATATTGATTCCGGTTTGCTGTACACAATCTGGACAAGAAAGGTTATACGCCCTTGGCCACAAGTTCCTCTGCGTGCTGCAGCGCTTGGGCAAGCTTGGAAGCATCCTTGCCTCCGGCTTGCGCCATATCCGGACGGCCGCCACCGCCACCGCCGCATACCGAAGCCACTTCCTTAACGAGCTTGCCTGCATGGTAGCCCTTTTTCACCAGATCCTGCGGAACAGCTACAACAAAATTCACCTTGTCGTCTGCCTTGGAACCGAGTACCAGAATGGCATCCGGCAATTTGCCTTTCAATTCGTCGGCGATACCCCGAAGTCCGTCCATGCTGCCTGCCTGTACTTCCACAGCAAGCAGAGGCGTATTTCCAACCTGCTTCACTTTATCGGTCAATTGGCTGGCCTCAATGGCTCCCAACTTGCCTTGCAGGGACTCGTTCTCGCGGGCAAGATCCTTCACTTGTTGATTCAGGCCCTCAATCCGCTTCGGCACATCCGTAAGATTGCTCTTCAGCAGGCCGGCGGCTTGTTTGAGCAGATCCAACTGTTCCTCCAGATGCTCGTAAGCATAGCGGCCCGTTACCGCCTCAATCCGGCGTACGCCCGATCCGATCCCGCTCTCGCCCAGCAGCTTAAAGATTCCGATCTGGGACGTATTCCCCACATGACATCCGCCGCAAAGCTCGATGCTGTAATCGCCGACTTGAACCACTCGGACGATGTCGCCGTACTTCTCTCCGAACAAAGCCATGGCGCCCATTGCTTTTGCTTCGTCAATGCCCTTGCGTTCGATGACAACCGGGATGCTCTTCCATACCTGCTCATTAACCCGGCGCTCAATATCGCCAAGCTCCTCTTGCGTGATGCTGCCAAAATGGGAGAAGTCAAAACGCAGACGCTGCGGCTCAACCAGGGAACCTGCCTGGTTCACATGATCGCCCAACACTTCTTTTAACGCTTTGTGCAGAAGGTGAGTCGCCGTATGGTTCTTGACGATATCATTGCGCATGGAGGCATTCACCTGTGCTGTCACGGTATCGCCCACTTTAAGCTCGCCGAGTTCTACAGTTACAAAGTGTACATGCTGTCCATGAGGAGCCTTGAAGAGACCTTCGACTCGGGCACGGACAGATCCGCCCTCCAAAACACCCTGATCGCTCACCTGACCGCCGCTTTCGGCATAGAACGGCGTAGCATCCAGAATGACTTGACAGGTCTGGCCTTCGCTCACGCTGTCGGCAAAACTGTCATCGGACACGATGGCGAGTACTTTCGCCTCGCGAACGGTGTCATTATATCCAACAAATTCACTTTTAACCGTATAATCGGAAAGAACGCCGCCTTGTATCTTCATGCTTTCCGTCTCATGACGGGCTGCACGCGCACGATCGCGCTGTTCCTCCATCGCAGCGTCAAAGCCTTCGCGGTCTACGGTCAAACCGTTCTCAGAAGCATAATCTTCCGTCAAATCAAACGGGAAGCCATAGGTATCATACAATTTGAATGCGTCGCTGCCGCTGATCACCGATTTTCCCTGCTTCTTGGCTTCAGCGCTGACCTCCGCCAAGATGCCGAGCCCATCCGAAAGCGTTTTGTGGAACTGTTCCTCTTCCGTCGCAACCACCTTCTCAATGAATGCCCGCTTCTCCACGACCTCCGGGTAGTACACTCCCATAATATCGCCCACGGTTTCAGTCAAGGTGTACATGAACGGTTTGTCCAGCCCCAGCACCTTGCCATAACGCACCGCACGACGGAGCAAACGGCGGATCACGTAACCGCGTCCTTCATTCGAAGGCAACACGCCATCACCTACGGCAAACACAACCGTGCGAATATGGTCCGCAATAACCTTCAGCGCCACATCATACTCAGGAGAATCATTATATTTCACGCCAGCCAGTTCCGCCGTTCTCTGAATAATAGGCTGGAACAAATCGGTGTCGAAGTTGGAGTCTACATTTTGCAGAATGGATGCAAAGCGCTCCAGACCGGCGCCCGTATCAATATTCTTGTTGGGAAGCGGCGTATAACTGCCGTCCTTGTTCAGGTTGAACTGGGTGAATACCAGGTTCCACACTTCAAGCCAGCGTTCATTCTCTCCGCCAGGAAACATCTCCGATTCCGGAGTGCCCTTGCCGTATTCTTCGCCACGGTCATAGAAAATTTCGGTACAAGGGCCGCAAGGACCTTCGCCAATCTCCCAAAAGTTATCCTGCAGCTTAATGATGCGGCTCTCCGGCAGACCTATTTTTTCATTCCACAATTTAAATGCTTCTTCGTCTTCGGGATAAACGGTGACAGACAGCTTCTCGGGATCGAATCCGATCCACTTCTTGTCGGTCAAAAATTCCCAGGCCCACGTGATAACTTCTTCTTTAAAGTAGTCTCCGATGGAGAAGTTGCCCAGCATTTCAAAAAACGTATGGTGACGGCGCGTCTTGCCGACATTCTCAATATCGTTGGTACGAATACATTTTTGCGAGTTTGCAATTCTCGGATTCTCAGGCTTCACGCGCCCGTCAAAGTAAGGCTTGAGTGGAGCCATACCTGCATTAATCCAGAGCAGGGACGGGTCATTATGCGGTACAAGCGATGCACTCGGTTCAATATTGTGGCCTTTCTCAGCAAAAAACTCCAGCCATTTGGAACGGATTTCACTAGCTTTCATCTCTACACATCCTCCAGTCGTAATATAGGGATCGGATTGACTTGCATCCAAACACAAAAAACGCCCCTGAAATAATTCAGGGACGATGTTCTCGCGGTACCACCCTGGTTATCGCCCATTTCAGCTCCAGACTGTTTCCCTGGAGAAGCACGTGACGATCGCCTTGTTGCAGCTTGATAACGGGGGCCAGCCGGTGAATTTGACTCACACTCAAAAATTAGCTGTTCAGCTTGGGACACTTCCAGGTTCTCGCAGCCAGACGGATGATTGCCCGTAAGGAACCTGTTCTCTGAGCAAGGTACTCTAAGCCTACTTGATTTTCTCATCGATTTGTACGGTTATGGATCTAACATTTCAAGTATATCTAGGGTGAATCTATCTGTCAATGCAGGAGCATGGCAAGTCTGAAATGGAGCAATCAGCCTGATTTCCTTCTTACATAATAGGCAAAAAAATGCTGCAGCAGCACTTTGATGACAGCAAAAACGGGCACAGCCAAAATCAAGCCCACTGTTCCTGCCAACTGCCCCCCGACTAACAGGGCAAAAATGATCAACAGTGGATGCATATGCAGCTTTTTTCCCACCACTTGGGGTGAAATGACGTTGCTCTCCAGCGTCTGACAGATCATATTCACAACCACCACAAGCAGCACCATCTTCCATGAAATGGTGGATGCCATCACAAGCGCAGGAGCCGCGCCGAGAAAAGGGCCTAAATACGGAATGATGTTGAACACCGCCACGATGCTGGCCAGCAGCAGTGCGTAAGGCATGCCCACGATAATATACCCCACGTAAGCCAGAACGCCGATGATCAAGCACACCAGAAACTGCCCGCGGACATAATTCCCAAGCGCCGTGTCGATCTCCTTAAGCAGCATGACAATTGATTTGCGATGACTCCGGGGCAGATACGATACGGCGGTTCGCTGGAACACCTCAAAATCTTTTAATATGTAAAAGATCAGGAACGGAACAATCAATACATTAAACAGGATGTTGATGGTGTTGCCGATATTGTCCATAAAAGCCGTGATGCCGCCAGCGAGCCTCGATTCCATCTGAAAGAACCAGCTGTTCATCCCCGTGCGAACCCCAGGCGGCAGCAGCCTGCTATCCAGATTGGTCATGAGACTTTGAGCATTCATTGTTAATTCGGGCAGATGCTCATTAAGCTCTTCCAGCTGCCGAATCAGCATCGGAATCATATTAATCAGAATGACCGCGAGCGAGGTCAGAAAGACGGCATAAATGATCAGCACGGCCATGCTGCGGGGAACTTTGCGGTCGGAGAGCATGCATACAACCGGATTGAGCACATAAGATATGATCATGGCAACCAGAAATGGTGCCAGAACAGCCTTGAGAAATCGATAGACATCCAGAAACAGCGGACGCAGCAGCCAGACAAAGTAAAGAGAGATCAATCCAAGCATCAACCATACCAATAATCGAAACCACTTGCTCTCCGTCAGCTGTTCCACAGGGTACCCTCCTTTTTCGCAAGCTATCCTGTAGTATATGTACAAGCTTCCAGAAATAAACTAAGATTTCCAGCAGCGGACATGAAAAAAGACTCCTGCTATACAGCCGCATCGGCCTTTGGCAAGGAGTCGTTTATCTTGTAATATGTACGCGCACTTTAAGAGGACGCGTGTATTTGAGGGAAATCCGGCTGCATTTCATCGCCGAAGAACAGGTCATCCAGCGAGCTGAGCGTGCCGTCCTCTTCTACTTGGTATACTGACATTTTCTCTCCGTTGACTGTCAATTCGATAAAGCAACCCCAGCAATAAAACTGGTGGGAGCCAATCTTTCCGATATCTTTGGAACTACAGTTTGGACATTTCATCCTACCTCACCCTATCCGTTCACAGAATTAATGGCTTTTTCCAGACGCTGTTCGCTCATCGGGGGTACCATGACGGCACTCTCGCCGATAGCCATTTCCGCTGTGCAAGGCAGCCATTTGCGACCTTCGATCAAATCCGATACAAATCCATCAGATATTTCTAACCCTAGTATTGTATTGCCCTGTTCCTGCTCAAAATAAACATCCGATATACGTCCAAGCAGGATTCCATCCTCGGTCAAGACCTGCATCTCTTTCAGTTTGCGCTTGCCCAACAGGTACGTAAGCGGTATATCATTGGCGCCCAGCTTTCGGACAGCCTCCTGGTTGCGAATCATGACGGCATCTTCCCCATAGGCTACAATATCTTCCCATGAGACGCTTTTCACATGAGTGGAAAACAAAGCCTTGCCGTCCAGTTCCAATCCGGTGATCAACCAGTTCTCATCTAGTATAAAATCGTGGATTTTGCCGATTTCCTTACCGTTCTCCACGTCGAATACAGCCAGTCCAATCATTTCTTGAAGTTTCATAATACGGTGGACACCTCCTCATCCTCCATGGGTTTAAAATCAACCGCCGGTCAAAACGACATCCGACTAACGGCCAATCTCAAAGGATGAAATGGACGAACGCATACCCCCTTTTCCTTAGAAGAAGAAATCCCTTAACATCTATTTACGTAACCGATTAAGGATGGTTCCAATTTTTTGGGCAGTGTACTCCATTTCTTGAGTAGTATTACCCAAACCGAAACTAAAACGAATCGCAGAGCGCAAAACAGGGTCAGAAAGTTTCATGGATTGGAGTACATGGGATACTTCCAGAGATCCCGACGTGCAGGCTGAGCCGCTTGCTGCCGCAATCCCTTCCATATCGAGGTTCATCAGCATAGACTCCGTGTTGGAACCAGAAAAGCTGATATTTAGGATGTGAGGTAGGTAATGATCCAGGTTTCCGTTGATCACAAAAGAATCCTCGCCAATCTCCTGACGAAGACCCTGAAGCAGGGTTGATCTCAGCCCGCTGTAATGCTGAATACGCTGCTCCATGTTTCTCACGGCCAATTCCACAGCCGCTGCAAAACCGGCTATTCCAGCCATATTCTCGGTTCCGGCACGACGTTTCTTCTCCTGCAGCCCTCCGAACAGGCGTGGGGTTACACTGATTCCTCTGCGGACAACCAAAGCCCCAACGCCCTGCGGTCCGTTGATTTTGTGAGCGGAGAAGCTCCACATATCCACCGGCAGGTCGCGGCATGAGATTGCCTCTGAGCCCAGAGCTTGCACAGCATCACTGTGGAACACAATTCCCCGGCTGCGGCATACCTCGCCGATCTCAGCAATCGGTTGAACAGTGCCTACTTCATTATTACCGTACATAATCGTCACAAGCACCGTGTTGTCCTTGATCGCGCCGACAATGTCCTCCACGGACACACGTCCTGTACTGTCTACAGGGACATAGGTCACCTCACAGCCCTGCCGTTCCAGCTCATGGCATGTATGAAGCACTGCATGGTGCTCGATCGCTGACGTAATGACGTGTTTGCCCTTCGTTCCGAGCGATTCCAGCATTCCCAAAATAGCCAGATTATCGCTTTCGGTTCCGCCTGCGGTAAACACCAGCTCGTCCGACTGGCATCCTAAAAGGGCCGCGATTTGATCACGCGCCCCGCTTATAATCTTCTTCGCTTCTCGTCCAAAGGCATGGACGCTTGAAGCGTTGCCGTATTGGCCTGTCATCACATTCATCATCCGCTGGGCAACTTCCGGGTGCACCGGAGTTGATGCGGCATGATCCAGATATATTGATTTCATAATAGGTCACCCTTAAATGTAGAACATATATCTGACAGGATCTACAAGACTAAAGTTCATTCTACAACAACCCTTTCAGATTCAAGATTTTAGTGTCTTCTATAATAGTACAATCTATAAAGACAAACAACAACCTACAAGCTTTTTGTGGTTGAGGTGTGGGTACTAATATTTATTGAAGTGCAATGAAAAAGGACTCCGCCGCTAAGAACTGGAGTCCTTTTTTTTCGATTTCTTTTTGATCAATTTGCCGAAACAATCTCGTCGATCTTAATCCAATGCCATTCTCCCTCAGGCATGGACAACTTGATTTCTCGACTAAACGTGTGGATCAGTACGACAATACCTGTTAACTTGGTGAATAATTGAATTTCCAGTTATTTGGAGTTATTCAAAGTCTAATCTAGTTATTCAGCGGATATAAGAGCTTATTTCTCTTCATCCTCTTTGATGAGTATAAGGAATATTTAGTAAAGTTTATGCAACTTATAGATAAGGAGGAATTACATTGAAGAAAAAGAAGTCAATTATCACTACCCTTGCCATGGTAATGTGTCTCTCGTTCCCAATAGCCACCTCCGCATCAACTACGTATCCAGATTCAACAGTTTCAATTATCTACAATAGCTCTACTGATGTGTACAGAGCAAGTGGCTCGGGAGGCGATGCTACAACACAATTTTTGTTATCCCCCACTGTTGGTTTAAGCAATGGAAAAACTATTTCAACACTTTTCACAATGGAGAACACAAGTCGTGGAGGGATTGTCCCTAGTCACTGGATAGGACTTCCAAACACTCATTTGCAGTTTAAAAACATGTACGCTTCTAGCGGAAATGATTCAGATGCATCAACATGGAGTGTAAATATTTCTGTTAGTGGAACTACCAGTACTTACCGGTATACTTTTGGAGATAATAACACCGGTGATTTCATAAACCCTGGTCAAAGTGTAAACGCTTGGGTAGATTATAACTGGACGGGGACATCAAATACTTCAATCAGCAATCTAATGCTTGCTCATGGAAATGAGAATTGGACATTTCTAAATGGATGGACGGCCTCAGGCTTGTTTGCAATGGACGCACAAATCGGGAGCAAATCAAGTATGTATCTGGAAACTGGTAGCAGACTCTCAGCAGAAAAAAACAATGCTAACGATCTTCCAGATGCTGAATTATTGAACATTAAAGAAGAACGAAAACAATTAGATTTAGCGATTGAATCAGGACAAGCCAAACCGATCAATCCAAAAGTAACAGTAAACGATGAGTCAGGTAGAGAAATCTGGTCGGGTAAAGCTGATGAATGGAATAAAGTCCAAGATGAGGTATTTAAGCAAAATAAGTTAGGAATATATTCAACCAACTAAGATATCAACCTTCATGAACTCTTTTCCTCGGAAATCATACAATGATTTCCGAGGTGCTTTTTTATTTCATTCGTAAGGAGGGGTTAAATAAAATTGAGGAAAATCATCACATTCCTTGTTGTCGGAGTAGTAATGTTTTTTATTTTACTCGCTATTGATCATTCCTACGTATCCATGAACAAATATATTAATGAGCTGTCCCCTGCAGCAAATATGGAGCGTTTGAAAATTATTTTGCTCAGTCTTTGTCTAGGTATTGTTTTCGATTGGTCAAATGTCATTAAGCTTGTAAAAAAGAAAATAAGCATACACTATTCATTAATATTTCCTTTTCTAGTCTCATTATTTTTAGCAATGCTCCCCGCATTCTTTATAGATATTGAACCCTCATTTTTCACAAACATCTTTATGAAATTACACGTTAATATAATATTCGGAATACTGAGTGGTATAATACTTACTAGAATTTTCGTGAAAAATGAATCATAAAAAATAAAGACCAACAACAAAGTACTATATTTTTTATGTGCTTATGTGGTATTCGATATCCTGCAATACAAAGGGCAGGACCTGAGGAAGATACCGCTACTCCTGCGTAAAGGGATTCTTAACACTTATCTATCTACATGTCACCCAAAATCGTCAGTTAAAAATTGCAGATGATTTTGAATGGGCCTTAAAAACTAAGTGTTGTGGGTAACTTGTGGGTAACGCTTTTCCTCAATAACTCTCAATCCCTTTGAATAGTCGGGATTTCAAATCCCTGTCAAATGTAAAACATGTAATTGTCTGCAGCAGACTGTTCATGATAGTTGATCAGGTAATCCAGAGTTGTGGAATCCAGAACTTCAGCAATGCTGTCGCGGATGCGCAGCCATAGATCCCGCTTCGCCGGATCGTCCTCTTCCGTAAAATCCACAGGGGATATCGGGCCTTCCAGCACGCGAATCACATCACCCGCCGTGATGGTAGCCGGGTCGCGAGAAAGGATATATCCTCCGTACGCGCCGCGAATGCTTTTGACCAAACCCGCATTCCGAAGCGGTGCAATCAATTGCTCCAGGTAATGCTCTGATAGCTGGTTCTTCTCGGCAATGCTCTTCAGTGAGGTTGGGCCTTCGCCAAACTTGGCAGCCAGCTCCATCATAATCGTTAATCCGTATCTTCCTTTAGTTGATATCTTCAAGGGGGTGACACCTCTTTCGGTAATTTGTATATTGTGTTCATCCTGTACATAAATTGTAGGTGGTTGGGTGAAGCGATCATACGGCTCGCACAGCGAAGGATACACCGAATTCTGTGTTTTTCTCCGTATTCCGATCATTACCCTCAGCTTATGGTAACATATCCTGAACCTCAATGGGTAATATTCCAGCTGGAAAACCAAAAAATGTTCACCCTGAGTGGACAAAATGAAGCGTGTGAACCTTGTTCCAATATGTTAAAATACGTCCATGGGCATAATTCAATATGAAAATGGTGATAACGATGGCAAATGAAAATCATAACACTCGTATCGTTGTCGGCATGTCAGGAGGAGTCGACTCCTCCGTAACAGCGCTCCTGCTCAAGCAGCAGGGCTATGAAGTGATCGGCATCTTTATGAAAAACTGGGATGACACCGATGAGCTTGGCTACTGCACAGCCGAAGCGGACGCTGAAGACGTGCGCCGCGTGTGCGAGCAGCTCGACATTCCCTACTATACCGTCAATTTCGAGAAGGAATACTTTGATAAAGTATTTTCCTATTTTACTTGATGAATATAAAGCCGGGAGAACACCGAACCCCGATGTCATGTGCAACCGTGAAATCAAATTCGGTGAATTTCTGAACAAGGCAATGGATCTGGGAGCCGATTATGTGGCCACCGGCCATTATGCCCGTGTCATCGAAGAAAACGGACAATACCGTTTGCTGCGTGGTGTCGACAGCAACAAGGATCAAACCTATTTCCTCAATGCACTGAGCCAGGAGCAGCTCTCCAGAGCGATGTTCCCCATCGGGCATCTGCCTAAGCCGGAAGTTCGCCGTCTCGCAGAGGAAGCAGGACTGTATACCGCCAAGAAAAAAGACAGCACCGGCGTCTGCTTCATCGGAGAACGGAATTTCAAAGAGTTTCTTGGACAATACCTCCCCGCTCAGTCCGGGGATATGGTAGACATTGTAACCGGCGAAGTGAAGGGCCGTCATGACGGTTTGATGTATTACACGCTGGGACAACGCCAGGGTCTGGGAATCGGCGGTTCCGGCAACGGAGAGCCATGGTTTGTTGCCGATAAGGATTTGACTAACAATATTCTTTACGTAGTTCAAGGCGATCATCCGAGTTTGTATTCAACCGGACTCGCTGCCTCCGGAATCAACTGGATTGCAGGTCAAGACGCTATGCCCAAAGACGCCTACACCTGCACAGCCAAATTCCGTTACCGTCAGCCCGATCAGGAAGTAACCATAACCCCGCGCGAAGATGGAACCGTTCATGTTGCTTTTGCCAAGCCGCAAAAGGCAATCACGCCTGGACAAGCCGTCGTCTTCTATCAAGGGGATGAGTGCATCGGCGGTGGAACGATCGAAACAGCGGATAAAGTGCCCTATTGATCGGCTGGTTTAAACTTGAAGAGCACACACTTCACCCGGAAGGTTTCCGTTCCGAGAAGTGTGTGCTCTTTTTATATAAGAAGAAATATTATCGGAGAACCCATTCCACAACGTCTCCATGCTCCACGCTGGCCGCTACATCAATTAATCGCTGATTCGAGCTGCCTCTGAAAGGAAGGGAGACATCTCTCAGCTCCATTTGAAATTTGCCATCCACGATCACGTCGCATAGCAAAGCCAATTCACGCCGCTTCGGCTGCCTCATCAATGCTTCAAAGGTGAATCCCGTATAAGCCCATACATTTTTCCCGGGACACAGCTTCCTGAAGCTGTGCAGAAATGCACTGCATTCCTCCGGAGAGAAGAACGGATCCCCGCCACATAAGGTCAAGCCATCCAGCAATGGATTATCCAACACTTCTTGGAGTATTCTCATGGACATCGCTTCTGTAAACGGTTCCCCTGCTTCAAAATCCCAGGAAGCCGCATTAAAACATCCTTCGCAGGCATGACGGCACCCGCTGACAAAAAGAACGGCCCGAAGCCCGGCTCCTTCATTGATGCTCTCAGGCAAATATCCGCACACATTCACAGATGTTTCACCCGGTCCCTGACCTCAGCCTGCTTGGCGGAATTGAAGCGCTCGGTATAATTGCCGGTTAAATACCCCGTCACCCTGCGCAGCCGCTGGAAGTTCCCATCTGCTTCCGAAGCACCACACCCGGGGCAAGCGCTCCCGATAATCCCCTCATAATTGCATGCGGGGCACCGATCGACAGGGTGATTAACAGAGAAATACCCGATATTCTGCTGCAAGGCAAACTGCACAATCTCCCGAAAAGCAGCCGTATTCTGTCTCGCATTCCCATCCAGCTCTACATACGAAATGGCTCCTGCATTACAGAGCTCGTGAAAGGGTGCTTCCGAGCGGATTTTTCGATAGGCCGCCATCGGATGGTAAACCGGAATATGAAAGGAATTGGTGTAATACTCGCGATCGGTTACCCCCTTGATCACGCCGAAGGTATGGCGATCCAGCTTCGTAAATTTTCCGGATAACCCCTCTGCCGGTGTTGCAAACAAGGAGATGTTCAGATTGTATCTTTCACTGGCCTCATCGCAAAACTGCCGCATATGCCTTATGATCTCAAACCCCAGCCGGTGGCTGGTCTCATCCTCCCCGTGATGCTGTCCGGTTAACGCCTTCAGGCATTCAGCCAGCCCGATAAATCCAAGCGCAAGGGTGCCGTGTTTGATCAAATCCCGCACCTTGTCCTCCGGTGACAACACTTCGCCGCCTTCCCACACGCCTTCCCGCATCATAAAATCAGATGCTTTAGCCGGTTGATCCGCTTGCAGCTCATAACGATGAATCAGCCCCTCCACCGCAATGGCCATATAATGATCCAGCTGCTTGAAGAAGTGGGTCAGATCCGGTAAGTCCCGCTTCCCTTCGAGTATTCCATGCTCAATGCCAAGCCTGACCAGATTAATGGTGTTGAAGGACAAATTGCCTTTTCCACTCAGGCGATTTCGCCCAAAACGGTCTGCAATCGTCCTTGTTCGGCACCCCATGGTGGCAATGATTGTATCCGGATCGTCCGGGCTGTAGTAGGCAAGGTTAAACGATGCGTCCACATTGACAAAATTCGGGTACAGCCTGCGGCTGGAGCATTCTACAGCTTTCAGGAACAGGTCATAATTGGGATCTCCTTCCCTTTGATTGACCCCTTGCTTGCACTGAAATATATGCTGTGGAAAAATCGGCGTCTCTCCCCCGCCAAGTCCCCTCATCGTGGCGTCAAGCAGGGCATGGGACACCAGACGTCCTTCGGTGGACGTACACATGCCGTAGTTCAGCGAAGTGAAGGGAATCTGACCGCCTGCCCGGCTGCTCATCGTATTCAAATTATGGATCAAGGATTCCGCAGCCTGCTTCACTTCATTCACCGTCTCATTGTAGGCGTATCGGTAAGTTCGAGGGTATGTTTCCTTCAGCTGCTCATTGTCTATGTATAATTCAGTGTCCGGAAGAATACCTGCCGTCGATGTTCTCTGTGCTGCCTCCTCCGGATAGGCCACACCCTTGCGAAAATGCCGGCGAAAGGATTTACCGACATACGGTGCCAGATCCCAATCGATTTTACTGCCCGAAACACCGCCGAACTGACTGTTTTGCTGGGATTGAAAAATAATGGCTACCAGCGCCATTGCCGTCATAATACTCTGCGGCGGCCGGACGGATCCGTTTCCGGTATTAAAGCCCCGCTCCAAAAGACGATTGAATGGGATGAATATACAGTTCGTCGTTCCGAGCGCATACTGATCCAGATCATGCACATATACATAACCGTCCTTGACAGCTCTCATAAGCTCCGCCGGGAGAACGAAATGACTTGCCATCCACTTGGCATATTCGGAGCCGATACGGCTCATTTTTCCGCTGAAGGAATCCCCGTTCAGATTTGCATTCTCCCGCAGCAGATCGAGATTGGCTACCCCAATCACATCCCTGCTGATTTTGTACAGCTCCCCCCGGCGAACCCGCTCCAGGTCACGGATTTCCCTGTATTGCTGATAGGCCGCGGCTACCTCTGTATAACCGCTGCTCTGCAAATGTTCAACCACGATGTCCTGAATCTCCTCCACCGTCACCTGATCCATTCCCGCCGCTATATGGGCTGCCCGAACGCCAATCTCTAACGCAGCTTGCTCCCGGGAAGCACCCTCTACCGCTATAAATGCTTTATCCACCGCCTTCACAATCCGGCTCATCTCAAAATTCACCAGGCATCCGTCTCTCTTCATGACTTTCATGAATTCGGTCAACTCCTTATAGATAGATCAAGATCACTATCACACTATATATAGTTTCGTTAAACAAATTTACATCTATATATAGTTTGGCGCTGTGATATAGATCACGGTTCAGGAGAGAGTCATGTAGGGAAAATGACAAATGAGAAAGAAGACCGCCCAAGCAGCCAGCTTGCCGAAGTAAATCCGGCGAACGAAAAAGATGCCACCTACGATTCATGAATCGCAAGCGGCATCTTCTGAATTTTCATTCCTTTCATTCCAGTAACCGATCAGCTTGCAGCTGGCGGCATTGGAGTTGGCGTCGGTTTGGCATAACCGGTGCTGTATTTCTCGTCGATGGCAGTCCGGATATCCGTCAAACTCATGCCCTCGCTGCTCATTTTTGCAGATTCTACGGCGATGTCCAGGCACACTCCGCAGCGGGTACCATGATCATCCCATACCACGGTCCCATCCTCTTGAATCTCATCGATAAAACAGTTCAAGTTACTCTCATGACCGGCACTTTCCCCGCACCCGCAATAGCAAGGAATATATTTCAGCACATCACTCACTTGTGCAGACAGCGCATAAATCGTTTGAAGTTCGCTGGTCTGATTCTTCAAAAAATCAGGCAGCTCGTCAATGGAAGCCGTCGCCTCCTGAATATCCCCGTTCGTCAGCTGAATCTGGTGCCCATGCTCATGCGCCGCTTCCGCAGCCTGCCCATTTGTGACCTGCTCCTGGACGCTTTTTCCCGAACAGCCGCTGAGCAATACACCAACAGACAGCAGCAGGATGACAAACCGTTGTTTCCCTGTTCTCATTACTCTTATCCTCCAATTAATTAGCGGTCGCAGCGGTTGTTGCTCAGCCGTTCCGCTATTCTTCGCGTCGTAGTCTCTGATTGTGGGCGATCTTCGATTCGTTCCCCTGCTCGGTCGCCTGATAAAACACCCTGCGGGAGAGCTCCTTCGGTAAATAATCCTGCTTCACGTAATGGCCTGGATAATCATGCGGGTATTTGTAGCCGATATGTCCCAATTTCACGGCTCCCTGATAATGTGTATCACGCAGATGAAGCGGAACCTCTGCTGATTTCACCTCATCCATGGCCGACATGGCACGGGAGATGGCGGATACAACGCTGTCCGATTTCGGGCTCTCCACTGCAAACAGAATCGCCTGGGCGATATTCAGTTTCGCTTCCGGCCAACCGTTATTCCGGTACGCATCCAGCGCACTTACCGCCTGCACCATCGCTTGCGGGTTGGCTAAGCCGATATCCTCACTGCTGGCGGCAATCAAACGCCGAATGAAAACCATCGGATCCATCCCGAGCTTTTCAACCGCGTACAAAAACCAGAACAGTGCCGCATCACTGGACCCCCGAATGCTCTTATGAAAGGCTGACAGCACATCATACTGTGTGGACTCATCGGCACGCACGATGGGCCTGCGAATCGATTCCTCCGCAACATCCAGCGTAATATGGATCGTACCGCTGGCATTCGGAGGTGTAGTCATAGCTGCCAGTTCCAGCGCATTCAGCGCGCGCCGGATATCGCCGTTCGCCATGGTTGCAATGTGATCCAGCGCTTCCTCTTCCGCTCTGAGATCCATAAATCCGAGGCCTTTGTCTTGATCTGCCAGAGCACGCTGCATTGCAATCATGGAATGCTCCTTGGTCAGCGGCTGAAGCTGGAATAAGGTCGATCGGCTCATCAAGGCCCCATTCACATAATGGAAGGGGTTCTCGGTCGTAGCACCGATAAATATAATCGTGCCGTTCTCAACGGCGGGCAGCAGCGCATCCTGCCTGGAACTGTTAAAGCGATGAACCTCATCCAGGAACAGTATCGTTTTGGTCCCATACAGACTGCGGTTGCTCTGAGCCTGCTCAATGACTTCCCTAACGTCCTTAACGGACGCCTCCACCGCATTAAGGCGAACGAAATGTCCCTTGGTTTGCTGGGATATGATATGGGCGAGGGTTGTTTTGCCGCAACCCGGCGGGCCATACAGCAATATGGAAGAAACCTGATCCGCCTCAATGGCCCGCCTAAGCAGCTTGCCCGGTCCAATAATATGTTCTTGTCCTATATATTCATCAAGCGACGAAGGGCGCATGCGATCGGCCAGCAGCCGGGAATCCCGGTCCCCTTCACGCCCGATACTGAATAAATCCATTGCTACACTTCCTTGTCTGATATCAATGCAATCCTAAGCCGGTTTCAATAAAATCCGTCACGCTCTATCATATCATATTCGATTTAACTGTGCCTGTGGAAGGCAATGACTTCATAATTTGTTGATCTGATAACACTGATGAATAACTGCTTGCTTTGACAAAAAGTCAAACTTTTATCTTTCTAAAAGCGTTTAAGATTAAGCAACGTATGATTAGAATCAACCACGACCGGAGGATATGAAATGAACCGTAAACCTGTACGAAAGAAAATAACTCTGATCATCCTGCTGCTTGCCGCTTTCTCTATTCTCATCGTTTGGACTTTGATTCGATTTATCGATCAGTTGGGTTCCTCCTACCAAATGCTTGGATAAGCGCAGCAAAAGCCTCGTCGGGATGAGCACATGATGCATGCATGTATCACCCCAAAGAGGCTTTTTTTCTGTTAATTTCGATCACCTTAACATCCGTGATGTTACATCATTACTCCACAGGCCAACCATTGACAGTAATCTCCGACGTTTCCGTCATGACATAGGAAGGCAGCGGCTCTCCATGCAGCAGCCACAGCTCATGCAATGCCCGGGTGCAGCCCACATACATTAGCTTGGCATCCCAAGCTTTCTCCGCATAATGTGCCGCATCCGCATCCGCCACGACAACGGCATCAAACTCCAGCCCTTTGGACAAATACACAGGGAGAATGGAATAGCCGCCCTGATAGGTTCCTTTGTTGCCATCTATCAGGTTCAGGTCGGGCCAATCGGCACTTAATTGCTCATGTAAATCTTTCGCTTCCCGTAGGGTGCGGGTAAGTATCGCAACGGTCCGGTATTCTTTGGAGATGAGCGTATCCAACGCCCGTGCTAAGTCACCTGTTCTGGAGTCCTTGGAATCATATGGTATAAGACGGACGGCATCGCCGCTTCGGAATACGGGTACAGCCAGCAGGTCACTGCTGACCCCCTTCTCCAGTATGTCGTTAGCAAATTCAATAATCTCCATCGTGGAACGATAGCTGCGCGTCAGAGCAAAGTAAGCCGTCTCCTCTTCCTTGAAGAGGGAGCTCATCTCTTCCCAAGCATGAACGCCACGATACGCATGGATACCTTGCGATAAATCACCTAATATCGTGAAAGAATGTCCTCTCACGAACAGGTCCAGCACGGCTACCTGAAATGGAGAGAAATCCTGCGCTTCATCAATCACGATATGGTCAAACCGCTGATCCCCGGAAATATCATTCAGCAGGCAGTGGAAATACAGCAGTGCCGGGAGATCCTCTTCCCGGATCACGTTTTTCTTCAAATCTTTGCGCGTTGCAGCAAGCACGCCGGAAGGGATAAGGGCCGACAGCTCTTCAAACCACGTACCGGCCGCTTTAGCCGCACCGAACAATTGTTTATATAATGAAACCGGCTCGAACTTCGGCCATCGATTGCCATAAGCCTTTTCGCGTTGAGCCGCCCTTTTCTTCCGTTCTTTCATCACGGCTGCCGAAGGGGACTTCTTCAGCTCCATTTCTACCCAGCGGTGTAATCTTGCCAGCAGCCGTTCCTTGCGCTTCGCTAACGGATAAGGCTTATATTCCTGGTAGAACCATTCAGCTATCGTCTCCTGTTTTAGAACGGCTCCATCCCATGGGGAGAAATCGTCAACAGGGAGCGCCTCGGTTTCCAACGATTCCACACAGCGTCGGATAAGCTCCATCAGCCTTAGTGAACCTTTGTAGCGGCCGCTGACACTTGGTCGTCAATGTCAGGCGTTCCCTGCCCTGGTTCTGTCTCAAACCATTGATTCAGCGGTCTAGTCGCATGATCTTCCGAGGAGAGCTGAATATCCAGTAACTCCGAAGCCCAGTCGCCGAATGTACGCTGCTGAATGTCGCCAACCCCAAGCTCAGGCAGCACATCGGATATGTAATCCAGGAACATCAGGTTCGGCGCAAAAATAATCATTTTCTCCGCAGTAACCTGCTCCTTGTACTGATAGAGCAAATATGCCAGTCGGTGCAGTGCTACCGTTGTCTTGCCGCTTCCCGCAACCCCTTGGATAATGAGGGCGGTGTTTTTCGCTGCCCGGATGATTTTGTCCTGCTCGGCCTGTATCGTAGATACGATATCCCGAAGCCGGTTATCCTTGTTTTCCCCGAGACGGTAGACCAGGAACTCATCGGATACAGCGGGTCCGCCGCTATCCCGATTGTACGTGTCGGAGACCCGCTCCAGGATCTGCTTACGGATTACAACGTTGCGTTTCAGATACACAAGACCTTCGATGATTCCTTCGGGTGCTTCGAATGATGCTGGATCGGTACCGCCCGTAAACGAATAAAAAAGACTCGCGACTGGAGCGCGCCAGTCAATCACCATCGGATGATCCCCGGCATCTGCTTTATCGAAGCCTATCTTCCCAATGTAGAGCGGTTTCTTCGCTCCGTTTCCGTTTTCTTGAAAATCCAGCCTTCCGAAGTAAGGCTCCGGCAAACTTTTGGCGAGGGCTTGCCGTTTCTCTTCCCGTCCTGCTTCGAGCACCTGCTCCGTAAAATCATGACCCGTGTATACGGGAATGCCGCGCAAACGCTCAAGTTGACGGTCAATCTCGACAATAACCTCGTTTAGCCTTGACTCTTCTTCTTGATAGGCACTTTGAAAAGATTCTGACACTTTCAGTTACCTCCTAAGAAACATATTATTTTCGCATCGGAATTCTGGCTTTATAACTGACCGCGACACAAAAGGAGTTTCATTGTAGCACAACTTGCCTGGATATACTAGCACAGCTCTGCCGCATGAATTACGCAGTGCTTGTTCAGCTACATAAGCATTCCTTCAATCGCAGCAAAAGACGCAGCATCCCCTGTTCGGATACTGCGTCTTTATATATTTTTAAATTTTTGCGGCTGTTGCTGAAAGCCTCGTTTACAAGGATACGCCGCCTTTTTCGAGCAGCTCTTTCACGGTTACGCTAACCATGATCAGACCGGCTACAGGAGGAACAAACGCATTGCTTGCCGGCGGCTGCTTCGCCTTCCGAATCTCGGGTGCATTCTCGGGCACAATCTTCTCCGTAACGTCCTTACGGGGTTTCATCGGCTCCTCTAGAGAGAATACCACCTTGACCCCTTTTTTGATGCCGTCTTTACGCAGCTTGGTGCGCACAATTCGGGCAATCGGGTCCATGGAAGTTTTGGATATATCAGCTACCTGGAACTTCGTTGGGTCCATTTTGTTGGCTGCACCCATACTGGAGATGATCGGAATGCCGCGCCGCAGACACTCCTTAATCAGATGCACTTTATAAATAATCGTGTCCGAAGCATCGATCACATAATCCAGCTCATACTTGAACAGCTCTTCATATGTCTCTTCGGTGTAGAACATGTTCAGCGCAATCGCTTCACACTCCGGATTGATCAGTTTAACCCGATCCACCATCAGATCGGCTTTCTTCTGACCCACCGTTGTGGTTAACGCATGGATCTGACGATTGATATTGGTGATGTCCACCACATCTTTATCGATCAGAATGATGCGGCCAACCCCGGTACGGGCAAGGGCTTCCACCGCGATGGAACCCACGCCGCCAATACCGAGCACAGCCACCGTACTGTTCTTCATCACTTCAAGGCCCTCAGGGCCGATGGCTAATTCCGTTCGGGAAAACTGATGCAGCATAATTCAAGCAACCTCCTTTATCGAGAACACCTGGCTTATTTCTCGTCGCCCGGCTTCTTGGCAAGTTTGATATGCAGCTGCTCCAGCTGTCCACCGTCCACTTGGGAAGGAGCATCCATCAACAGATCCGTTGCGCTGGCCGTTTTCGGGAATGCAATCGTTTCACGCAGGTTGGTGCGCCCTGCAAGGAGCATGACCAAACGGTCAAAACCGAAGGCGATTCCGCCATGCGGAGGCGTACCGTATTCAAACGCGTCCAGCAGGAAGCCGAACTTCTCATGAGCCTCTTCCGGCGACAATCCGAGTGCGGCAAACATTTTTTCCTGAACCTCTCGCTGATAGATCCGCATAGAACCGCCACCGACTTCATACCCGTTCAACACGATATCATAGGCTTCCGCGCGTACGGCAAGCGGGTCCGTGTCTAGCAGCTCCAGATCTTCATGTTTTGGACGGGTGAACGGATGATGCTCGGCTACATAACGCTTCGCGTCTTCGTCATAGCTGAGCAGCGGGAAGTCCAGCACCCAAGCAAATTTGTATTCGTTATCGTCAATCAAACCAAGCTGACGTCCGATTTTCAGACGGAGTGCACCGAGAACATCCGCAACCACTTTTTTGTTGTCAGCGGAGAACAGCAGCAAGTCACCATCTTCGGCTCCCGTACGTTCTCTTACGGCTTCAATCTCCTCTTCGCTGAAGAACTTCACGATAGGCCCTTTGAATTCGCCTTCCTTCACTTGAATCCATGCAAGACCCTTCGCTCCGTAACGGGCGGCATAGGGTCCCAGATCGTCAATCTCTTTACGGGTCCAAGTACCGCAGCCCTTAGCGTTCAAACACTTCACTTCGCCGCCCTTTTCGATGACGGAAGAGAATACTTTTACACCGCTGCTTGTTACGATATCGTTCATTTCGATCAATTCCAGACCGAAGCGAAGATCCGGCTTATCCGAGCCGTATTTGCTCATGGCTTCAGCATGACTAATGCGCTGGAACGGCGTTGCAAGCTCGACACCTGCGGTTTCTTTGAACAGCTTCACCATCAGCTGCTCCATCATGGTCAGCAGATCATCACGTTCCAGGAAGGACGTCTCAATGTCGACCTGGGTGAACTCCGGCTGACGGTCAGCCCGCAAGTCTTCGTCACGGAAGCAGCGCGCAATTTGGTAATAGCGCTCAATTCCGCTCACCATGAGGAGCTGCTTGTAAATTTGCGGGGATTGCGGAAGCGCAAAGAATTCGCCTGGATGTACGCGGCTTGGCACAAGATAGTCACGTGCGCCTTCCGGCGTGCTCTTTGTTAGAATAGGTGTTTCCACATCCACGAAGCCTTCGCCGTCGAGGAAGTCACGGAAAATTTTTGACGCTTTCGAGCGCAGCATCAGCGTTTTCTGCATCTCCGGACGACGCAGGTCCAGATAACGGTATTTCAGGCGAAGCTGCTCATCTACCTCCACACCGTCCTCGATGAAGAACGGAGGTGTTTTTGCTGCGTTCAGCACTTCGATGTTAGTCACTTGAACCTCAATCTCGCCTGTTGGCAGATTCGGGTTGAACGTTTCAGGATCACGCTTTACGACTTTACCGGATACAGCCAGTACAAACTCGCTGCGAACTTTGTCGGCAACTGCCAAAGCTTCGCCTGAGAAATCCGGATTGAATACAATCTGCATAATGCCGCTGCGATCACGAAGATCGATGAACAGCACTCCACCCAAGTCACGGCGGGTTTGTACCCAGCCGTTCAGTGTTACATTTTCTCCAATGTGCGCGGTTGTCAGGTGACCGCATTGATGCGTCCTTTTCATCGGTTATCATTCCCCTTTAGTATAATTAAGTCGCTAAATCACGACGATTAAACGAACTCTTGAACCAGACTATCCAATTTCACGATGCGCTGCTCGCCGGTTTCCATCGACTTCAGAGCGATTTCTCCGCGCGCCAGTTCATCATCGCCCAAAATAGCAGCATACCTGGCTTGCAGACGGTCAGCGGATTTCATCTGGGCTTTCATTTTGCGGCCGAGATAATCCCGTTCTGCAGATACGCCCTTGCTGCGCAGCTCGTAGATCAATTTTGCCACTTCCCGCTCAGCCGCTTCGCCCAGCGCCAACAGGTAGACATCCAGCGGCTTCGCAGCCGACAGGTTGACGCCTTGATGCTCCAGGATCAATAGAATCCGCTCAAGACCAATCCCGAACCCGATACCCGGCTGATCCGGTCCACCGATCTGATCGACCAGTCCATTAAACCGTCCGCCTCCGCCTACCGTGTCAATTGCGCCGATCCCCTGTGCTTTGAATTCAAATGCGGTGTGCGTATAGTAGTCCAATCCCCGAACGAGTCTTGGATTGATCTCATACTCAATGCCCATGGCATCCAGATATCCTTTTACTTTCTCGAAGTGTGTGCTGCACTCCTCATCAAGGCTATCCAGGATCGAAGGAGCATCATCGAACTTCCCTTGATCCTTCTTGCAATCCAGCACACGCAGCGGGTTGCGCGTCCATTCGAGATTGGCAGTCCGAGCACAGGCTGTCTTTCATCGGCTCCAGGAAGGCCAGAAGTGTGTTTCGGTAAGCCGCCCGAACCTCTGGCGTACCTACAGAGTTAATCTCCGCTTTAACTCCGTTAAGCCCAAGCTCCTTGTAGAAGCTGTATCCGAGTGCAATAACTTCGGCGTCAATGGCCGGTTCCGCAGTCCCGAACACCTCTACCCCGAACTGATGGAATTGACGGTACCTGCCAGCCTGCGGCCGCTCATAACGAAACATCGGCCCGATGTAGTACAATTTGGATACGTCAGGTTCGCCGTACAGCTTGTTTTGCACATAAGCCCGAACGACGCCAGCTGTTCCCTCAGGACGCAGAGTCATGCTGCGATCGCCTTTATCCTTGAATGTGTACATTTCCTTCTCCACGATATCGGTGGTTTCACCTACCCCGCGTTTGAACAGTTCGGTCTGCTCAAACATCGGCGTGCGAATTTCATGGTAATTGTATCTCCGGCACAGATCCCGTGCCTTCTCCTCGATAAACTGCCATTTCTCGACGGCTCCAGGAAGTATGTCCTGCGTGCCAGTCGGCTTTTCAAATTTCTCGTTTGCCATCTTCATCCCTCCACGTCCTTTGACATCTTCACGACTGAACATGTCCATGCCTTGATCTGTGTTATAAAACCAAAAAAATCTCCCGCCCCGCTGTCCTAAGACAACAGGGACGAGAGATGTTCATGACGATATCACCCGTGGTACCACCCACATTCCGGATATGACACGCATTAGGGCGTGTTCAAGCATCCGCTTCATCCGTTTAACGCCCGGCCGCGCAGTTCGGCTACTGTCTATCCCACCGGTTACCCGGTGCTTGCTTCGCCGTCTGTTCTCGGGGAGGTCATTCGTCCACTCATCAAGCGAATCCTTACAGCCAGGGGATTCTTCTCTGGTCTTGTGGGGATGGAGTACTTGTTCCCGTCATGAAATCCGTTATTCATAAAATATAGTATACCCAAAACATTATATTTTTAGATTCTAATGAACCGCCGCACTAAAGTCAAGAAACTTTGTAGAATTTACCCGAAAAAAGAAAAAAACCTACAAACCACTGTTGTAGGTCCAAAACATATATTATATAAAAAAGGGGGTCATGCTGTTATTATAAACAGCGAATATTAAAGGAACATTGAACAAACATTACAGTTATATTACAAGCGAGAAAGCGCTTTTATTGAAACGGCTTCAAAGGGGCTGCTCCAATGACGGAACAGCCCCTTTACGTTAATGGGATATGCCTTCTTCGCTTGCTGCAATCATTATCATCCAATAGGACTGCAATGCCAGGCTATCCTTTATTATTTAGTCAAAACGCTCCACGTAAGCGTTATTTGCCCGCAGATCATGCACAATCTGATCGTAATCCTCGTCCCTTACTTTAACGGACAATACGTATCTCAGATCATCATAGTCGCGGTCCGTCACATCCGCCTCGCGCCAGCCGTCTCCGTTCATATCATCGCTGTCAGGCCGATCCTCTGCCCGGTCGCGGCTTGCTTCCCGCGAGCCCACAATGACGCCTGGAGCGCCTACTACTCCGCCGGGTGCACCCATCGTCGTGGCACCCGCAGTTGCTCCGCCTGTGCCTGAATTACCCCAAGGCACGAGCGGGACAAGAATATTCCCTCCCCCTCGAACCGAATCCTGCAGCTGTCCTACCTCAAGCTGCTCGGTGCCGTAGGTCAACAGTGTCGTCCTTGCGCCCTCGGCGTCGTCTTCCGTTCTGAAATAGGCTTGAATTTGTCTAGACATGTCCATTCCTCCTTTTTATCAACCAACTTGTTTGAAAGAGCGGTATAACATAGACAACCCATACAGCTATTTTTCCGTTACAGTGCCTTTAGCAGCTCACGCACGAAGGCTGGCTCGTCTTTCGGCGTTCGGGAAGTAATGAAGTTTCGATCTACGACCACTTCTTCATCCTTAAAGGTTGCGCCAGCGTTCACCATATCGTCCTGAAGCGGAGGATAGGAAGTGATGGTGCGTCCCTTCAGCAGATCGGCACTTGCGAGAATTTGCGGCCCATGGCATATCGAAGCAATCGGTTTGCCTGACTTGTCCGCTGATGTGACGAACTGCAATATATGGGAATCCAGACGTAAATTTTCCGGAGAAGATCCACCTGGAATAACCACCGCATCATAATCGTTTATATTGACGTCGGCAATGGCCTTATCCGTTGTATAGGAGGCCTTGCCCTGTTTGCCCTTTACCTCTTGTCCTTGTTTCAATCCAATGATATCTGCTTGATGTCCCGCTTCCTTCACGGCATCATAAGGAGTCTTCATCTCGGAATCTTCGAATTGGTCAGCTAGTAGAAATGCAATTTTACTCATCTGGCATATCTCCCTTCATGATTGTCCTCGATTTGTTATTACCCTGTAATGTCTTTTTTATAACAGTGGAATTATTGAAGCGGGTAAGGGGGTGCCTTTTTAGAAGGGAACAGAAAAAGCCCGAGTTTATCTCACCCAGGCTCTGCTTATCAATGCAATATCATCCTTATTCACTGCGGCTATATTCTAGGATCTCGGCAGCTGTTTCCGAATATTTCCTTTAATGTTTCTTTCCTGTGCCGGTTCCTCTGAAACAGCAACCATGCGTTCCATGCTGGCTGCTTCCCTTATGTCTCCTGAACCGACCAACACAGGCAAACTGCTCCATATCGAGAATTTGGGGGATTGACGCATAGGCAGCATGACTCCTTTTCCAAAGAGAATAATGGACCTGCGATTACTCACACAGGATGCCCCATCTCTCTGATATCATGCATTTGCATATGCGATTCTAGATTTATGACTTGCTGTCGATAATCAGCGTGACGGGTCCCCAATTGGTCAGCGACACATCCATCATCGCTCCGAACACCCCTGTCTCAACCTGCAATCCCTTCGCCGAGAGCTCACGATTAAAGAACTCGTACAAGGCATTGGCTTCATCCGGCTTTGCCGCAGCCATAAAGTTTGGCCGTTTTCCCTTCCGGGTATCGCCATATAGAGTGAATTGGGAGACAGAGAGAATGGCTCCGCCAACGTCCTGAACACTGAAATTCATCTTTCCGTCCTCATCCTCAAAAATCCGCAGCCCTGCCACCTTGTCGGCAAGATATTTGGCATCCTTCTCTTCATCGCCGTGGGTCACACCCACAAGCACCATCAAGCCCGCTCCAATCTTGCCAACAACTTCATTGTCGACCGTCACTTGTGCATGCTTGCATCGTTGAATAACAACTTTCATATCGGAATATCTCCTTATCTCCATATAATAAAACGGCCTGTCTCCCGCAGGATAACAGACCGCATTCATATAATAATCCGTGCTGTCATGAGGCCCGGGCCCCCTTAACAGAACGACCATGCCAACATTCCAATCACTGCATGATTCGATGAACGGTATATACATCCTTTACCCGCTTGATCCGTTCCACAACGGATTGGAGGTGATCCGTATTGCGTATTAAAATCGTCATGTGGATCATCGCCATCTTATTCTTGTCGGATCGACCGGTTACGGCAGATATATTCGTCTTGCTCTCTGACACGGCCTGGAGGACCTCGTTCAGCAATCCGTTACGATCGTGACCGGTCACTTCGATATCGACGCTGTAATTAGCCTCAATGGTCGATTCCCATTCAACCTCAATCACACGTGCGGCATCTTCGCCTTCATCCGTAGTTGGCAGGTTCGGACAGTCCGATCGGTGAACCGATACCCCGCGTCCCCGGGTAACATAACCGACAATGTCGTCTCCCGGGACAGGATTACAGCATCTCGCAAATCGCACAAGCAGATTGTCTATGCCCCTCACCCGTACCCCGTTGGTCGGACGGCTGCGTTTCTCTGCCGGCTTGATCTCCTTCATCTCAGAAGTCAATTCAAGCTGATTGGCTTCCTCCTGCTCCTTGCGGAGCTTCTCGGTCACTTTGGTGCATATCTGCGCGGCGGTGATACCCCCAAAGCCAACGGCCGACAACATATCCTCGATGTCATTAAAAGCAAACTTCTTGGCCGCTTCCATTAATTTATCATCGGTCATCCATTCGGATACCTCAAGACCCAGACGCTTGATCTCGCGCTCCAGCATCTCGCGTCCCTTCTCCACGTTCTCTTCCCGCTTCTCTTTCTTAAACCACTGCTTGATTTTGCTGCGGGCGTGAGAGGATTGGGCAATCTTCAACCAGTCTTGACTCGGGCCGTACGAATGCTTCGAGGTCAAAATTTCCACGATATCGCCGGTCTTAAGCTGATAGTCCAGCGGAACGATCCTTCCGTTAACCTTGGCACCGATGGTGCGGTTTCCCACTTCCGTATGAATCCGGTAAGCAAAATCAAGCGGTACGGAGCCCGAAGGCAGCTCGATGACTTCGCCTTTGGGTGTAAATACAAAAACCAAATCAGAGAAAAAGTCCATTTTCAAAGATTCTACAAACTCTGAGGCATCCTTCGTTTCATGCTGCAGCTCCAATATTTCACGGAAGAACGTCATCTTGTTGTCGAAGCTGCCTCCGTTGCCTCCTGAGCCTTCCTTGTAGGCCCAGTGTGCCGCGATACCGAACTCTGCCGTACGATGCATCTCCCAGGTGCGGATTTGAACCTCTGTCGGCTCCCCGTTCGGTCCAACCACGGTCGTGTGGAGGGATTGATACATATTTGTTTTTGGCATGGCGATATAATCTTTGAAGCGGCCAGGCATCGGCTTCCAGAGGGTGTGAATGATGCCGAGCGTAGCATAACAATCCTTGATGTTGTCCACAATAATGCGGATTGCAAGGAGATCGTAGATTTCGTTGAATTGCTTGTTCTTTACGGTCATTTTCTTAAACACGCTGTAGATATGCTTGGGTCTGCCGGACAGGTCGGCTTGAATACCCATTTCATCCAGCTTCTCCCGGATACAGACAATGACGTTGTCGATGTACTGCTCCCGTTCAGCCCGCTTCTTGTGCATTAAATTCGCAATGCGGTAATACTGCTGCGGATTCAAGTAACGAAGCGCGATGTCCTCCATTTCCCACTTGATCGCGGAAATACCGAGACGATGGGCAATCGGGCAGAAGATCTCTAGTGTTTCATAGGAAATGCGGCGCTGGCTTTCCTCGGACTGGTACTTAAGAGTGCGCATATTATGAAGACGGTCCGCCAGCTTAATCACGATCACCCGGATATCCCGTGCCATCGCGATAAACATTTTACGATAATTTTCGTTTTGCTGCTCTTCCTTGGACCGGAATTGGATACGTTCTAATTTAGTCAAACCATCCACCAGCATTGCACACGTATCCCCGAAGCGCTCGCGAATCTGCTCAAGTGATACAGTTGTATCCTCAACGACATCATGAAGCAGTGCAGCAATAATAGACAACGTGTCCACCTGCATGTTCACCACGATGTCTGCAACCGCAAGCGGATGAAGAATATAAGGTTCTCCCGATTTCCGCACTTGTCCGTGGTGGGCTTGCTCCGCAAATACATACGCTTCCTCAATGCGGAGAAGATCGGGTTCTTTTATATAGGCGCTGGCCTTTTCGAGTAATCGCTCTATGCCCATTTTGGAGTCCTTCTCTTCCCTTTCTATATAAAATGGAACCCGCCCTTGTCAAAACGTGCAGGTTCCCTCGTGATTGTTTTCCTATCATTATGACGCTTGTGGCGTTATACGTCAACATGTGCAGCATCCTGACACTTATAGTATGCCCGTTTCCGGCGCGGAGACATCAAAACTTGACATGAATTGGATATTTTGACGAACTGTAAAAATTATTGTTCGAAAAAACGAACGTATTGTAGTTTAATCTATTAAAGATCGTACGCGAAACGGTCCTATATTTAAAAGTCCTACTAAGAGGAGTGAAATTGGTTTGCAACGTGAAATTCAAGTAGATGAGAAACTTCCGTTTGGTCCAGGCTTCCTTCTGAGTCTGCAGCATTTGTTTGCCATGTTCGGAAGCACGGTGCTTGTACCGAACATATTCGGCGTGGACCCCGGCATGATCCTGCTGATGAACGGTATTGGTACACTGCTCTACATTTTCTTATGTAAAGGAAAAATCCCGGCCTACCTCGGCTCCAGCTTTGCGTTTATCTCGCCGGTTCTGATCGTACTGGCCGGTGACCCGGAAGCCAACTATGGCAAAGCATTGGGAGCCTTCATCGTCACGGGGTTCATCTTCTGTCTTGTGGCTCTCATCGTTAAATATGCAGGAACCAAATGGATCGACTTCGTATTTCCGCCTGCGGTTATGGGTGCCATTATCGCGATGATCGGACTTGAGCTTGTTCCTGTTGCTGCTGGCATGGCCGGCTTTTTGCCGGAAGAGGGACAGGCCATTGATCCTAAAATCATTACAATCTCGCTCGTTACGCTCGGCGTCACGGTATTCGGTTCCATCCTGTTCCGCGGCTTCTCCAAAATCATTCACATCCTGATCGGAATCGTAGTCGGGTATGCACTCTCCTTCGTTCTTGGAGTGGTAGACACAGAGAAAATTGCGAATGCAACCTTCTTGTCAGCACCGCAGCTGACCACACCGGTGTTCGATAACGGAGCGATCTGGACCATCATTCCGGTTGCGATCGTTGTTATCGTTGAGCATATTGGCCACTTACTTGTAACCAGCAATATTGTGGGCAAAGACCTCTCTAAAGATCCCGGCCTTCATCGTTCACTGCTTGGCAACGGTATATCCACTATCCTGTCCGGGTTTGTAGGCTCAACACCGAATACCACCTACGGTGAAAATATTGGTGTCATGGCGCTTACAAAGGTATACTCAATATTCGTGATTGCCGGAGCAGCCGTTATTGCGATCATACTCTCCTTCTCCGGAACGTTCTCTGCCGTTGTAGCGAACATTCCTACACCCGTAATGGGCGGCGTATCCCTGTTGCTCTTCGGAGTTATTGCAGCTTCCGGTCTTCGAATCTTCGTTGAGCAAAAGGTCGATTTCTCCAAAGCAAGCAACATGATTCTGGCTACACTGGTGTTGGTAACAGGAATTAGCGGCGTAACTTTGAAGATCAATACCGTCGAACTGAAGGGTATGGCATTGGCAACCATCGTAGGTGTCGTTATGGCTCTGCTCTTTAAAGTATTCGAAATTACCGGTCTCTCCAATGAAAAAAATGATGGACCGATCGTGGAGAAAACACCAGATTGATTTCATCATAACTGGATCTCAAATCAAAAAACGCCCTGAGCTTATAGCTCAGGGCGTTAATATTTCCCGGGAAAATCAGGAAGATCTTTGTCGTTTACTCGTATTTCATGAGTGTAAATACATCGATTCCATCCAGCTTCGAACGGCCATTCAAATCGGCAAGTTCGATCATGAAGGCAGCTCCAACCACATTGCCGCCCAATTGACGGATGAGGTTAATTGAAGTTGCAATGGTCCCGCCAGTTGCAAGGAGATCATCCGCAATCAGAACATTTTGCCCCTTCTCGATGGCATCGGTATGCATCGCCAAGCGATCTTTTCCATACTCGAGGTCATATCCCACTTCAATCGTTTCGTATGGAAGCTTTCCGCTTTTGCGAATGGGAGCGAATCCGACTCCAAGGGCATACGCCAGCGGTGCACCCACGACAAATCCACGAGCTTCGGGACCAGCTATCACATCGATCTTAAGATCGGACACCATGACCTTCAATTCTTCGATGGATTTGCGATATGCCTCACCGTTCTTCAGCAGTGTGGTAATATCTTTGAAGCTGATCCCCGCCTGCGGAAAATCGGGAATGACACGAATATAATCTTTAAAATCCAAAATAATCTCCTCCTGTATGGTTGCGGCTAAGATACACCTTTTGTGCGGGACATCATCCACTGGGTTAATTGTTCGGTACCGGCATGAAGCAGATGCTGCTCCATATCCGCCAAATCGCTTAATTCCCTGAAGTGACGGGAAGCATCCAGCGGTTTTTTCTCCGGCTTCGGTATAAAAGTAATTTGTCCCTCGACACGCTGAATGAACGCCAATTCTTCAAACACGTCCAGCACTTTGACTAACATGCGTGGAGACAAGGAAGCCTGCTGCTGCAGACGCGCAACAACCTCGTTCCTCCGGCCATGGGACTGGACGTCATTCCAGTCGAGTGTAAACGTACTAGCTTTTTAAACTGTTCCCGGTCCGGAATTAGCAATCGTTCACGCTGACTCCGGGTCGGATGTAACATGAATATATTGGGAACGGAATGGAAGGCTGACATGAATCCATCCAGCTGTTCAGCCGTCTCCGGTACGTCCAGTACGAACAAAACGGAAATGTCTTCTTGATTGTGGTTCTCAGCAATTTCATTATCCGGCAAGACGCCAGCATTCCTATCATATACCCAAAGGCACATATCATACAATTGGGTTTTTATTTCCGGGTGTGAATCTTTTGCGTATACCACTGCCGAACGGGCAGCCGGACAACGGAGATGCGGTTCCAGATCCGCTCTCCACCTCTGAATTTCTTTCAAAGGCTCTTGGATTCCCCGATAATCAAATACCTGCTGATAGGAGGCGCGAATGTCCTGAACCATCAGCTGCACCTTGCGGCTGCCGTTCCATTCATTCACGGAGAGCTCTCCCAACACGTCCACGACAGTACCTACGGGCAAAATATCGGCAAGATGCCCCCATCCAAATGAGATGGCATCCATCACGTCCCGCTTCTGCTGGATACGAAGCTTCAGGTGTTTTCCTTCCTTGCCGATTTTCCGAACATCCTTAATGACAACATCACGAAAGACAATCTTGGGTACAGCATTCGCCATCCCAAACGGTCCTAACTGTTCGATTTGCTCCAAAACAGGCACAGATATCTCCGACATGCTGGCTTCGAGGTCTGCATCACATACGGCTAATGAGATAGCTCTGCATCAAGTGACTTCTTACTGCATATACATGAAGTCCCCGTTCAAACTCCTCCAAGCGGTCCCGCTGGAGGCTCATGCCGGCAGCAGAATGATGACCGCCAAAATGGTCCATCACGTCCCGACAGGAGTGTAAAGCCGCATAGATATCGAATCCTGGAATCGAACGGGCAGAGCCTTTGCAATTCCCCGTATCGGGGTCAATCCCGAGTATGACAACAGGTCTGTAGAATCGCTCCAATATTTTGGAAGCCACAATTCCAACAACACCAACATTCCAGCCTTCACCGGCCAGCACGATGACAGGAGGAATCTCCCGCCCTCCCCAGCGGGTCTGCACCATTCCAAGGGCTTCCTCAACAATGGTCTCAACCACTTGCTGCCGTTCCTTGTTCAGTCCATCCAGCTCCCAGGCTAAACGCTCCGCTTCTTCCCTGTGCTCTGTTGTGAGGAGCGTAACCGCACGACCTGCATGATCGAGGCGGCCGCTGGCATTAATTCGTGGTGCCATAGAAAAAGCCACGTTTACTGCGGTTACCTGCTCCACGTGAACCCCCGATACCTCGAGCAAACATCGAATGCCTTCATAACGAGTGTTCCGCATCGATTCAATTCCGTGCTTCACCAGCACCCGATTCTCTCCAGTGAGCGGCATCAAATCAGCTATCGTCCCGATGGAAACGATCTGGAGCCATTCCTCAGGCGGCTCTCCCACAAGAGCCTGAGCCAGCTTGTACGCCACGCCTACGCCCGCCAAACCCTTAAAAGGATAAGGACATGTGGGAAGCTTCGGGTTGATCAGTGCATAAGCCTCAGGCAGCGTCTCAGGCGGCTCGTGATGGTCTGTGACAATCACGTCGATGCCCAAGCTGTTCGCGTACGCAATTTGCTCGACTGCACTAATTCCCGTATCTACGGTAATCACCAGACTCACCCCTTGTTGATGGGCCCAATCCAGTGCATGATTATGTAAACCATAACCTTCATTGGAACGATGAGGTATATAAATATCATAGGATGCGCCCAAGTGACGCATCAGATGAATCATCAACGATGTGCTGGATACTCCATCTGCATCGTAATCGCCATAGATCAGAATATGCTCACGATCCTCCAGCGCTTTGCGTATTCGCGGTACTGCCTCTTGCATTCCCTGCATGAGATAAGGATCATGCGTCAGCTCAAAGGTACCATGTAGAAATCTGTGTCCATCCTCGGCCGATTGTATCCCCCGCGAAGCCATAAGTGAAGCCACAATGGGCGACAACGACAGGTCCTGAACCAGCCTATCGGTGATTGATGACTCTGCCGGGTGTATTCGCCATTCGTATTTGGAATACAGCACAGGGACTCACCTTCCTTTTCCTGCCTTTTTCCTGCTGTCTTAGCCTGTAACTCATCCGTTACTGCGTCAGTGTCGGCATATCATTGTCCATCAAGTCATAATTCGATTTATACGGATAACCCGGTTCATAGGGAACTACGGCAATCTTGGCATCCGTAACCTGAATGAAGCGATGGGTTAAAAGCTTTCGGATCCGCTCGGCAATTTCCTGTGCCTCCAATACGGAAGTACGCGGATTCACGGTGATTTTCACCTCGATGTTCACATGGCGAAACTGTCCGTATTCCTGAACTTTCAGTTCCGTGACCGTTATGACACCGTGCACACGCTGAATCGTATCCATAAACTCCGCTTCATGCTCATGTCGCTTCTCTTCTAAAAGCGTTCCATAAACGGAATGAACGATCAGTATATACCCTTTTCTCACTACGAGACAAGACACAATAAGAGCTGCAATCGAGTCCATGTATACCAGCGGAGCCCATTCGAAATAAAAGCCTCCCATGGAAAGAGACACCCCGACCAAGACCGTAAGAGAAGAATATAGTGCGAATCGGTGGTCAGCGGACAGCATCGCGTGCCTTGGATCATTGTTTCTTTTGATCTGCCGGTATTGGTACTGAAATACGGCTTCATTTACTGCCAGTGAGACAAGGACTGCAATTATTGCGCCTTTGGTTGGCGGCTGGAGGTTGCCTGATGCCATGTGCTGAATGGCTGAAATAGCAATTTGGATGCCGCCCATAATAAACAATACGGCAAACAAGATCGAAATTACTGGCTCCGCCGTTTCAGGTGCATCCCGTTTGCTCCGAATGGAACTCTTATAGCCAAAGATTCCTGTGCTTGGCATCCGGTTCACCAATAAAGTTACTGCGTTCGCCGCAGAGTGCATAGCATCTCCGATTAGAGCCTTGCTGCCGGATAAATAACCGACAATGCCTTTGCACAATGCCAATGCAAAATCAGTTACAATCCCTGTCCAGACGATAGTTTCGGTATGATTCAATCGTTCATTGTTCACTTGAGGCCCCCCTCAATCGTGTCCAGTCAATCCTGCACATGATCATGCTGTTAACTTTAGAAAGCCGCGTCGCCTACGACGCGGCTTTCACTTGTATAGGATCTCTGCTGTCTAGATTGCAACGCCATCAGCCCATTGGATTAAATTTCAATTTTATCTTTGTTTGGTTTAGGTGCATTCGGTTTATTGCTGACATTACGTTTTTTAAGCACAAGCCACAACGGACTCGCAATAAAGATCGAAGAATACGCACCGAAAGCCAAACCGATACAAATCGCCAGCGAGAACATCTGAATCGACTCACCGCCAAGCAAGAGCATGAAGAACGCAGCGATGAATACGGACAAAGCCGTATAAATCGAACGACCGAGCGTCTGGTGCAAACTTTTGTTTACGAGATCTTTTAGATCCGATGATCTTTTAATCTTGGCAAACCTTAAGTTTTCCCGTATCCGGTCAAAGATAACAATCGTATCGTTAATCGAATAACCGATGATCGTCAGAACGGCAATGATGAATGTTAAATCCACTTCCAACCCGAGAATCGAGAAAATACTGATAACCACAAATGCATCATGCAGGAGCGCTACAATCGCTGCAATCGCAAACCGCCATTCAAAGCGAATGCTGACATAGATGATAATCCCGATACATGAGAGAAGTACGGCATATATTGCGTTCCGCCCAAGCTCCTTAGCCATCTCGGGGTCAACCGTATTGATCTCGAATGTTGCCGTGTCATCCAGCTTCTCGATGCCGGATCTCAGCTTCAAATCCTGATCCTCGGTGAGTACCTGGCTGAACCGGATGTTCACACGATCATTACCCGGCGTAACACTTGCATCTTCACCGATCCCTGCTTCTGCTAGCACGGATTCAATCTGCTCCGTTGTCAACGGTTTGGAGAGTGAGATATCCACGTTGGAGCCTGATTGGAAGTCAACCCCGTAGTTAAGCCCTCGAGTCAGGAGAAATACCAACCCCAGAATCGTAATAGCTATGGATAGTATATAGAAAAATCTGCTTTTGCTTACGAAATCGTATTTCTTAAAGCTCACGAATGTCACGCTCCTTTACGCCATAATGGCTCGGTTTGCGGGCCCAACCAATATTCACAAGCAGATTGAGCAAGAAACGGGAGAAATAAACGTTCGTGGCAATACTTACGATAATCTCCAAGATCAATACGAGCGCAAAACCTTTAACCGCACCGGTACCAAACCCGAACATTACAGCGGCAACAAGAATCGTTGTCAAGTTAGAGTCCATAATCGCCCGCAGGGACGACTTACCGCCCGATTTCACTGCGGATGGCACACTCTTACCTGTCTTGATCTCTTCCCGAATACGTTCATAGGTAATGATGTTGGCATCAACGGCCATACCAATACCAAGTATGAATGCCGCGATACCTGGAAGCGTCAAGGTAAAGTCAGCCCATACGAAAATAAGAATCAGCAGCCATGTATGCAAAATGAGTGCAAAACTTGCAAGCAAACCTGGTACACGATATCTAATGATCATGAATAACAGAATCGCAGCAGACGCTATAAGACCTGCTTGCAGCGTTTTAGTAAGAGACTGCATACCGAGTGTTGCCCCTACGCTCTGGGAGTATTTCTCTACCAGTTTCAGTGGCAAAGCACCGAGATTAATCGTATCCCGGATCTGTTTTGCTTCATCTAGGGAGTAATTCCCTGTAATTTGCGCAGTGCCGTCTGTCAATACAGCTCGTACCGTCGGAGCCGACAGAAGTTGGTCATCCATGAAGATAGCGAGCTCTTGACCAAGAAGACGTTCTGTAATTTCAGCGAACTTCCCTTTGTCCTTCACTTTAATATCTATCATAGGCTGATTAAGCGTGTCATAGGCAACCGATGCGCCATTCTCGACAAAATCGTCGCCGCGGAGCTCTATTTTACAAAACTCCTCGCCTTCTTTACAGCCGTCATTGCTTCGGAATGTGAGGTTTGCAGGTTCTTTCATTGTTTTTCGAACTTCGGCCTCATCCGTTACGCCCGCCACTTTCAGGCGAATCCGGTTTGTCCCTTCCGGCGTAACCTCCGGCTCTGACGTTCCCATCGCATCAGCGCGCTTTTGCAAGCTCTTCGCTGTTTCCTGCAGTGCTTCTTTTGTGACTTGCTGACCTTCCATTAATGGCTCGGCTTCATAAAGGATTTCAAATCCACCCTTTAGATCCAAACCAAGACGGACCTCTTTCAACAAGCCTGGAGTTGTAACGGCCATTAAAATAGTGATCACGAGCACGGTTCCAACGAAACTGATAATTCTCTTCATGCCGTCCCTTGTTCCCCCTTTTTACTCAATATTCCTATTATAGCGATGTCATAAAACCCAGTCAATTTATCAAAATTTGTCGGGCTTATGGATGAACCCTTATTCCGCAAGGCAAAAGGGACCTCTCCGATTAATCGAAAGAAGATCCCTTATATGCTGATATTGTCATATAGTTCATTAATGCTGTTGCCTTCAAGGACAGAATGTCGTTGACCAGTTTGTGGAGGGATGGGACGCCTTCCTTCTCATACTTGCTGCTGACACAGTTCCAAATATCATCGCTGGTCACATATTCGTACCCGATCAGATGCATTTCTTCAACTTTGCTCAAGCATACCATCTCAATGGTGCTCATCAATTCTTCCTCGCTCATTTGCTCGAGTTCCATGCATATGGCCTCCTCACTGACTCCCTGTTGTCCCTAAAATACATTCGACATCCTACTTTGCTTTCCTTCTATTCCTACCATGTCCTGAAAAAAAAGTAAAGTCATCAGATGGGACAGGTAGGGCATATCCATAAGAATAGCCATGTTGTGTCATCGTATTCAGTCTTAACCAGGGAGTGGGATGGACAGTGAACAAGCAATCATTTATTAAAGGAACGCTGATCTTACTTGCAGCCGGCATATTAAACCGCCTACTCGGGTTTATTCCCCGTATCGCCCTCCCCCGGATCATTGGACCCGAGGGTGTCGGCATTTACCAGTTGGGGTATCCCTTCTTTATCGTGCTCGTAACTATCATTACGGGCGGAATTCCGCTGGCCATTGCCAAAATGGTTGCTGAAGCCGAAGGAGCCGGGAAGCAGGATGCCTCCAAGCAGATTCTTCATGTAAGCCTTATGCTGACCCTGATAGCAGGTACCCTCTTTACGGGACTCAGTCTACTGCTTGCTCCTTGGGTAACTGGTGTTCTTTTGCCGGACGAGCGTGTATATCAAACCTTCATCAGCATGACACCCATGCTGATCATCATTGCCGTTTCGTCCGTGTATCGAGGATACTTCCAAGGAAAACAAAACATGATTCCCTCCGCAAGCTCCTCTGTGATCGAGACGATTGTCCGAATTATTTGCATGCTGTGGTTTGCCCATCTGTTGATGCCCAAAGGTATCGCATACGGCGCGGCAGGAGCCATGCTCGGCACAGCTGTCGGAGAGCTGATCGGGATGATTGCACTGCTGCTGCAATATTCTGGTGAGGGACGCAGAACCAACAAACTGATGCCGAGATCACCACAAGAGGCAATCCCGGCACCGATTGTGAAGGAAACGCCCCCCACCAATAAAGGCATCCTGAAACGTTTATTCGGTATCGCTTTACCCGTCACCGGCGGTAAAATGGTTGGCTCCTTCTCTTACTTGCTGGAGACCATTCTGACGAATCGCAGTCTGGCCATGGCAGGTATTGCGACATCCGTAGCTACCGCCCAGTATGGAGCTCTCCAGGGCATGATTATCCCGCTTCTGCTATTGCCCGGTGCCCTGACCGTCTCTCTCGCCATTTCCCTTGTTCCTTCACTCTCAGAAGCAGCCGCGCGTAATGATCGGGCTACCATACACAAACGGATGAACCAATCCCTTAGGCTTGCCCTTGTCTCAGGCGCTCCCTTTGCTATCCTCATGTTTGTTTTGGCCGAGCCGCTATGTCTGCTCTTATACGACAATAGCGAGATTAGCGATATGCTCAAAATCATGGCGCCCTTCGCTCTGTTTTTGTACGTGCAGTCCCCCCTGCAAGCTGCACTGCAGGCACTCGACCGACCAGGTCGTGCTCTATTGAATACTCTGGTCGGAGCTATCATCAAAATGAGCCTCATCGTTTATTTGGCATCCAATCCGGCCTTCGGCATCAAGGGTGCCGTGATCGCCATCATCGTAAACAGCATCGCTGTCACTTTGCTGCATGGATTCAGCCTGTCGAGACTGATCGGCTTTCGGTTCCGCCTGCTTGATTATGTGAAAATCGGAGCCGTTATGATCATTATGGGCGCCTGTGTTCTGTATGGCTATAAACATCTTCCGTTTGCATCCTTACCGTGGCTGCAATTCCTGGCCTCTGCGACGGTTGGAGTCATGGTCTATTTGATCGTGATTTTTATGACCAGGCTGGTCACTCCTCGTGACCTGGAGCGTGTTCCCGTCGTTGGTTCCTGGTTCAGCCGATTGAGCCGCCGTTAATCCCGATTCTTGCGGTCAATGTAAATACGTCCTTTATGGTCAATCGAGCACAAAAATATATCTTTAAAATCTTTGGCACCATGATTTTGAATCTCGTTTTTAAGCCAGAATCGTGTCTTTTCAATTAATTCCAGATTTTCGTCCTGTACCTTTCCATCCAGTATAAGCGGAATGGGAAGCCCTTCGTACGTAATTTTGTGGTATGGAATATCGACGACGGTTGGATCTACTTCCTTGGATGTGGATTTGGATGAAGAAGAACCGGAAGAATTTGCGGAACTCGGGGTCTCTGATGAACTTGAAGAGTGGCTGCTGCTGTTGGAGCTATTCGAACTGCTGTCAGCATCCTTTGGAATGACGGTGAGCTGGCCGGAAGTTTCGAGAATCGCAAACTCCACATCCGCCAGGCTGTCGATGTCTTTGCCTCTTAGCTGCTGCATCAAATCATCCAGATTATAGCGCAATTTTGTCATCTCTTTGCGGTGCAGCTTGCCACGGGACACCAATACGCTTGGCCTTCCGTCTGCAAACAGGCGTATCTTTCGATTCTTCAAGCCAATGTAAGCAAGCCCTACCTGAATGCCCACCAGAACGGCGATAGGAGCAAGCCCTTCCCAAATCGGTTTATTGACATCTTCCAGTACAAAAACGGCAATTTCAGCGATCATGATGGATATGACCAAATCGAAGATGGACAGCTTTCCGATTTCCCTTTTGCCCATGATTCGCATGGTGACAAAAATGACCACATACATCAGAATGGTCCGCAGAATCAGAATAGTCATATGAGACATAAACAATCCCTCCCTAGCTTGTCGAACATTCTCATGTACAGCTATTCTGGCCTGCTGCACCTCTTCCCATTCGATTACAATTGCTTAATTAATGGTAATCATGCAAAACCGGTTGCAAAATGTTCAGTTTGTACTATATGTACAGGCTTGGCCATACAATGTTTAATAATCAAGATTAGTTAAGGGGGACGATTCATGGAACCAATCCGGCGAGTATTTACCTTTAGGATCTCCAATCCGATTCTTTCAGGTCTTTTGTATTCTTTTTTCTGGATGTTTCTGGGTGCACTGGCTTTATCACTGCTGCTATGGAGCAGCGGGCTGGCTGAAGACGACTTATCCTTTTATACGTTTCTCGTACATGCTATCGCAGCGTTTATCGGTGGATGTGTAAGCGGGAAGCGAGCAGGAAACAAAGGCTGGTATTACGGCTGCCTCACAGGGCTGTTATACGGCGTTACACTGCTCGTCATTGGCTTTCTTGCCCTGGATAGCTCCTTGTCTCTTGGAGACTTGACACTGATTGCCATGGTTTTTGCTGCTGGCGCAATCGGGGGAATGTTCGGGGTCAATTTGAAGAAATAACACACTTCCTAAATCTTCCATGAACAGTCCATTGCTACACTTTTACTCACAAAAAAACAAAGGCCGATTCCATCAGGAACCGGCCTTTGTTATGGCTGTCATATCTTCACGATTACATCCCGTATGTAGGTGAGACGTGATTATGCATCCGTGCTTACACTGTGGCTGATCGAGTTGCGGTCGAACGTCAACTTCGTTACATCGTTCACTTTCAAGACCACAATATCGTCGGTAATCTCCACGATCGTGCCGTGAAGTCCTCCAATTGTTACCACTTTGTCGCCTTTGGACAAGGCGCTAAGCATTGCGTTTCTAGTCTTCTGTTTCTTCTGCTGTGGACGAATAAGCAGGAAATAGAAGATAACAAACATCAATACGAATGGCAAGATCAGACCTAATATGCCGCCACTGCCGCCATTCGCCGCTGCTGCTAAATCAAAAGTTTCTATCATATCTTTCACCCCTTTCATAAAACTTATCATGATGGCCATGATTTTAATTTAAAACCCTTTTTTATTATCATGTAGGCCGTACTTATCAAAAAACTCATCGCGGAAATCAAGCAGACGGTCTTCCATAATACTCTGGCGTACGCCCCGCATCAAATTGAGCAGGAAATGCAGATTATGATACGTCGTCAATCTCATTCCGAACGTTTCATCGCTCTTGATCAGATGACGCAAATAAGCACGCGAGTAGTTACGGCAAGTGTAGCAGTCGCATTCCGGATCCAGCGGTCCGTAATCCCTGGCATATTGAGCATTTCGAACGACAAGACGGCCTTGACTTGTCATCGTTGTCCCGTTGCGGGCAATCCGAGTCGGAAGCACGCAATCGAACATATCCACACCACGAATCGAGCCCTCAATCAACGCATCGGGTGATCCGACTCCCATCAAATAGCGAGGCTTATTGTTCGGCAGCAGGGGTACCGTGTGATCCAGCACTTCATACATCAGCTGCTTCGATTCTCCCACACTAAGTCCACCAATAGCATAACCCGGGAAATCCATGGAAGTCAAATCCCGGGCGCTCTGGCGGCGCAGATCCTCATGCATGCCTCCCTGGACGATCGCGAACAGGGCTTGATCTTCCGGTCTGGCATGACTCTTAAGGCAGCGTTCAGCCCAGCGGGAAGTACGCTCAGTGGATTGTTTCACATATTCGTACTCCGCAGGATAAGGCGGGCATTCATCAAAGGCCATCATAATATCAGATCCCAGCGCGTTCTGAATCTCCATGGCAACCTCGGGAGAGATGAACAGTTTATCACCGTTCAGATGGGAACGGAAATGTACGCCTTCCTCCGTTATTTTCCTCATTTCTGCCAAGCTGAATACCTGAAAGCCGCCGCTGTCGGTCAAGATCGGCCGGTCCCAGTTCATGAATTTGTGAAGTCCGCCTGCTTCCTTGACGATGTCATGCCCGGGACGAAGAAAGAGATGATAGGTATTACTCAAAATAATGTGAGCATCCATGGCTTTGAGTTCTTCCGGGCTCATGGTTTTTACAGTTGCCAATGTTCCGACCGGCATAAAAGTCGGTGTATCGATCACACCGTGAGGAGTGTGCACCCTGCCAAGCCTAGCGCCTGATTGTTTGCACGTTTTAATATGTTCATACGTAACAGCTGCTGCCATTGTGATTACCAACCTCCGAAGTTAATAGATAAACATAGCGTCGCCAAAGCTGAAGAAGCGGTACTTGTCTTCAACTGCTTCCTTGTACGCTTTCATAATGTGTTCACGTCCAGCCAGCGCACTGACCAGCATAACCAGCGTGGATTTGGGAAGATGGAAATTCGTGATCAGTGCATCCACGACCGTAAACGAATACCCGGGATAGATAAAAATACTTGTCCAGCCGCTGCTCTCCCGGAGAGGCTCGCCGTTCATCTGTGAGCCTACCGTTTCCAGCGTTCGGCATGAGGTCGTTCCAACAGCTATGACCCGGCCGCCGCGCCGCTTCGTTTCATTAAGCAGATCTGCCGTCTCCTGAGAGAGAGAATAATACTCTTCATGCATGACATGATCCTCGACCACATCCACGGACATCGGACGGAATGTTCCCAGTCCCACATGCAGGGTGATGAAGGCGATGTCCACCCCCTTGGCACGGATCTGTTCCAGGAGTGCCTCTGTGAAGTGAAGGCCTGCTGTCGGTGCAGCTGCGGATCCTTCGTGCTTCGCGTATACGGTCTGATAACGATCCCGGTCATCCAGCTTCTCTTTAATATAAGGCGGGAGCGGCATTTGACCCAGCTCATCCAGAATCTCCTGAAAAATCCCTTTATAAGAGAAGGAAAGGGTGCGAGCACCCATCTCTCCTTCCTCCTCAATAACCGCTTTTAATTTGCCATCACCAAAGGAAATCACATTTCCCTTTTTCAACTTCTTGCCGGGTTTCACCAGTGCTTCCCATCGGTCTTGCCCCATACTCTTCAGCAGAAGGACCTCTGCCTTGGCACCGGTATCTTCCTTTTCGCCGAACAATCGTGCAGGAATCACCTTCGTATCATTTAATACAAGCGTGTCTCCCGCATTCAGGCTGTCTATGATATCTGCGAACGTTTGATGATTGATTTGCCCGCTCTCTTTGTTAAGGGTGAGAAGTCTTGACGAACTTCGATCAAGCAGCGGTGTCTGCGCAATCAATTGTTCGGGTAATTCAAAATCATACAAATCTACATTCATGTCGGTCAGTCCTTCGTAATAATCGTGTTGCGGTAATAGTGTTGGAGTATCTGCTTATAATCATACCCTTCATCGGCCATTCCTTTGGCACCCCACTGCGACATGCCGAGTCCATGACCGAAGCCTTTGCCGGTAAATTTGAAGCCGGAAGAGTTCTCGATTACACGTGCTTTCCCTGTTCCATTCATCACAACGGTCCCGGAGCCTCTAACATTTCCGTTTCCGCTTCCAGAGATGACCGATACCGTTTGACCGCTTGAAACCGTTGATACCGCACCATTCGCGCTCAATACAGTATAACTTCCGGTCGATTCAATATCAAACAGCGTGCTTGGCAGACCGTTGAAAGCAGAGCGGAACATATCCGGATATTTGACGTCCAGCACTTGTCCATTAGCTTTAATCGTAAGGGCACGCCCGGATGGGCCTCGCTCCGTTACATCCAATGAAGAAATAGAGGCTGGCAGGCTGTTAGTTGTTTTTCCTTTTAGAGAGGCCAGCAATTCGTCTGAAGTATAAGGACCGCGAACCCAATCATAACTGTTGGACTCCGCCACCTTTTCAAGAATAACGGCAGTGTCTCCCGGATTCATCTTGCCCACAGGCTCAACGTTCGATTGGATTAACGGCAATTGCCGCACATTCGTATCCTTGGAAGTGACGGTCATGTACAGAAGCCCTGCCGAGGTTTTATTGCCGGTTTCTTTTGCATTGTCCTCACGGACATAACCGGTAACCCCGCTCGGAAGGAGCACATGATACCATGACTTGAGCGCAGCTTGGGACGAAGAATCCCCGGGGCTTTCCACTGCTGTAAACAGATCGTTCCGGTTTCCCCATACCTCAGTGGAGTCCGCCGTCATCCCCCCGCTGTTGGAGGAAAATACGGTTTCCACGAGCTTGCCGTCCTTCAAAACAACTTCGCCTTCAGTGGCATCTACAGCCTGAATAATGCTGGCATACTCATAGGCTGTTCCATAATAGGCTTGGCTTAATGTTGTATCCACCACATGTGCTACTTCAAACTTGCTGCCTTGGAATAGAGCATAACTGCGCGCTGCAACGGCTTGAGCTTTCAGAGCCTCTGCTCCCCAGGAAGACGGCACTTCGGCGCCGACAACGGAATACAGGTACTGCTGGAACGGCAATTCATTCACAAGATAGAGCTGGCCGTTCTTTTGCCCGATCTCAAATATCCCTCGATAAGAACGATCCGTGCGCTCTTTCACATTTGTTGCGGCCCCTGTCTTCCCTTCCAGGCGCAGTGTGGACTGAGCGCCCGCCAACATGTAATGCTGTGTTTCTTGAGGGGTTGCCAGGTTCAGGCTGACATCGCGTCTCAGAATCAGTCCTGAAGTATTAGCACCCTGTTCGACAAGTGCAGCAGAAACTTTTCCCGCTTCCTGTTTGATTGCTGCCAAATCCGATGTGTTCGCGGCTTCCCCTACCCATACCTCATAAGTAGAAGCTCCTCCCGCCGGCACCAGCACGTTGAATGCATCAATGCCTGCATCCGCAAACGATTTACGAACCGTCTCCGCCTGGGCTTCTGAGCCATACGATCCAGCCGACAGATGCAATCCGCCTTTGACGGAAGGGGTCTGTCCGTTCAGATGAGCAGCCGCAGTCTTTGCTGTTCTCGCTGCTGCTTCAATAGCTGATTTCTCGGTTCCATACATACCGGCATACAGTTTATATACCTTGCCATCAATAAACAGCATCGGTTTGTCGCTCGTGCCCTGCAGCTTCTTCGCTGCTTCTGAAGCTGTTTTCCAATCCGTTGTCTCAAGCACCTTGACGCGGTATGTATCCACACTCATCCGAACCTGCTGATTGGCAGGAATATTTACGAGTGTTTCCAGAGTGCCAGCAGCAAGCAGTGAAGCCGTTAAAGCTTCCATGGATTGCAGAGTAACTGCATTCGTTGTTGACTTATACTGACTTCCCAGATCCAAAAACATCGCGACTCGTATCGTATCCAATGAAGGAGCAGCCGCATGCACGGCTGGTGCGCTCCATACACTTCCTGCAATTGTCAGTGCCAAGAATCCTTTTGCGGACCAGCGGAATAATGATTTCGTCCAGTTCCTATCCATTTGCGTCTTTCCTCCTGTAGCTTTTAGGATGTAGTATGAATTTCATGACTCTATAAACTAACGGCGGTCCTCCGGAAAAGGAATGCCTAAATGTTGATATGCTGTGGGAGTAACGACCCTGCCCCGCGGTGTCCGCTGCAAAAAGCCAATCTGCAAGAGATACGGTTCATACACATCTTCAATCGTTTGACTCTCTTCTCCGATCGTTGCCGCAATCGTATCCAGACCCACTGGCCCGCCTCGGAAACTTCGAATCATAGCATTAAGCATTTTATGATCGATAAAATCCAAACCCATCGGGTCAATCTGGAGCATCTTCAACGCCTCTTGAGCAATGGCTGGCGTTATCATCCCATCGCCGCGAACCTGGGCGTAATCACGTACTCGCTTCAAGAGCCGGTTAGCGATACGAGGTGTCCCCCTCGATCTCAGGGCAATCTCGTCAGCGGCATCACCTAGTATCTCAATCCCCAAGAGATCCGCATTGCGTGACACGATGTAACTTAGCTCGTCCACCGTATAGAATTCCAACCGGCTAACCACTCCAAAACGGTCCCTAAGCGGCGCAGAGAGCAGCCCAGCCCTGGTTGTGGCGCCTATTAACGTGAACGGCGGCAGATCCAGACGCACAGAGCGTGCGCTTGGCCCTTTGCCAATCATTATATCCAGCGCAAAATCCTCCATGGCCGGATACATCACTTCCTCTACCGTCCGGTGCAGGCGATGGATCTCATCAATAAACAAGACATCCCCTTCCTGCAGATTGGTAAGAAGTGCAGCCAAATCTCCCGGTCGTTCGATTGCCGGACCGGACGTCGTCCGTAGATTAACACCAAGCTCATTGGCAATAATATTAGCCAGGGTCGTTTTGCCAAGCCCCGGTGGGCCGTACAATAACACGTGATCAAGCGCTTCGTTGCGCATTTTTGCAGCTTCGATATATACCTTGAGATTTTCCTTAACCTGATTCTGTCCTATATATTCAGCCAAATAACGCGGACGCAAACTAAGCTCGACAGCCTGTTCGTCCATCATCAGATTGGCGGAAATAATTCGATCGTCCATCTACAAAACTCCTTTCCTGCAGCGATTTCTCTATCTAACCAGCAAATAGCTGCTGCAGCGCCCGTTTCATCAGCACATCGACGGATTCACCGCTGGCCCCAGAATCCTTAATCTTGAGCCAGACCTTGTCCAGTTCACTATCCGTGTAACCCAAAGCCTTCAATCCCTCGCGAGCCTCTGACCATGCCGAACCATCATTCTCCGCTTCCGGTTCCTGTATTGCAAAAAGTCCTGTCATCATCGTCGCATTGCCGAATCCTTCGAGTTTATCCTTAAGATCCAGAATCATGCGCTGCGCTGTTTTCTTACCGATTCCTGGCAGTTTGACGAGAAAGGATACGTTCTCCTGATAGATCGCTGAAACAACATGGTCCGGAGACCCCCCACCCAAAATGCCAAGGGCCACGCGCGGTCCGATCCCCGAAACCTCAATGAGTTTACGGAATAATTTTTGCTCCTCCCTTGACGGGAAGCCAAACAATAGGATCGCATCATCACGCACATGATGGTGTGTATACACCGTCACTGTCCCTTCGGTTTTCGCAAAAGCATACGGATTCGGGCAGAACACGCGGTATCCGACTCCCTGAACATCCAGTACAATATATTCACTTTCTAAGTGGACAACCTGTCCCCGTAAAAAAATCGATCATTTTCGCAATACCTCATTTAACTTGGAATTAAGTGTATATGAATGCGCATGACAAATCGCTACCGCCAATGCATCTGCCACATCGTCAGGTTTAGGGATGCTCTGCAGCTTTAGGAACATCCTGACCATCTCCTGAACTTGTTTCTTCTCTGCCTTGCCATAACCGACGATCGCCTGCTTCACCTGCATCGGTGTATACTCTGCAATCGGAAGTCCCCGCTGGATGGCAGCAAGAATGAGAACACCTCTGGCTTGGGATACCGACATGGCCGTCGTTACATTGCGGTTAAAGAACAATTTCTCAAATGCCACAGCCTCAGGCTCGTATTTATCAATAAGCTGCTGCATGCCTTCATATACATGAAGCAGCCTCTCCTCATCCGGAGTATGGGCTTCCGTCTGGATGCAGCCATACTGCACCGGAGTCACCTTGCTCCCAACCTTATCTACAAACCCGAAACCCACAATCGCAATCCCCGGGTCGATCCCTAAAATACGCAAAACCAATCTCTCCTCTGATGAAGCGAACATATGTATCGTTCTCTCATTATAACAAAAGATCGACTTCAGTTGAGGAAAAACTTTAAACCTTTGATTAGCCGTAATATAACTTTCATATTTGTCTCTCTCCGGCTGTCCCGGAAACGCAAAAAACTGCCCGAATGATTCGGGCAGTTTTTTATCTTAATTCGGCAAATACAAAAACAGAAACTACTTAAGGGCTTGGCTTCATGACATTCTCGGCCATATCCCGAGCGTAGTCGCTAAAGGTTGACAGTACACTGTTATACTCTTCAATGTCCTGAATACGAATACCGTCTTCTAATTGCTTAATGACATCCTTAGGCAAAGAAGACTCCATCGAACCGACATCGAGCTGAAAAAAGGTTCGCATGACCTTCTCCTCTTCCGGCGGACCATCAAACAGCGTTAAATTGCCTTTGGAATCGACGCTAATATATGCTTGTCTCTTACAAGCTGGCGAAAGATCTGAAATGGTTTGCTCCAGCCAGACTTCGCCTTTATCATCCAACCGTCCCTGCCATAAAGGATTTTTATTCATCAATTCATAAATACCGTCTGGCGTGAGCCGTCCCAAATCTTGTTCTTCGGTGCCACACACATACGTTATGCGAACGTGAACATGTTTCTTACCCTTTGACGTATTCAACTTCTGCATGAATTCCCTTTGATCCTCTATGCGCTCTTCCTGCTTGTCGTCTTCAATCTTCAGGTAGTGCATCGTTTCCACAGCCAGTGGTGTTTCATCTGATGTAGCCGTGAGCAGCTTCTTCATCTGATCTTTTATATTCTGGCCGGACCATATCACGACACCTGCGATCAGAACGATCGCACAAGACCAAATGGCGCGTCTCCAGCGTCTCCAGCGTTTTCTGAACAGTTTCTTGAAAAAATGAAAAACACTCAAGGTAATCCCCTTCTATTCAATGTTTTTCATATTGTGACCGGGACACTGCCAAATTATTCAGCAAAGCATTTATAATTAGAATTATTTTCTACCTACAACAAAGAAAGACTGCTTTCAGATGATCTGAAAGCAGTCCTTCTATTTGAATCGGGATGACACGATTTGAACATGCGACCCCCTGGTCCCAAACCAGGTGCTCTACCAAGCTGAGCTACATCCCGTTAATAAATGCCGGTGAAGGGACTCGAACCCCCACGGTTTCCCTCACGATTTTGAGTCGCGCGCGTCTGCCAATTCCGCCACACCGGCATAATGAAATTTCGTATGAATCAAATATTTTAATAGTTTTTTAAGAAAAATGGCACGCCCTGAGAGATTCGAACTCCCGACCTTTTGATTCGTAGTCAAACGCTCTATCCAGCTGAGCTAAGGGCGCATAATGGAGCGGACGACGGGAATCGAACCCGCGACCCTCGCCTTGGCAAGGCGATGCTCTACCGCTGAGCCACGTCCGCAATGTAATATGTATTCCATCCTGTACTCACATTGGTAAAAATGGTGAGCCATGAAGGACTCGAACCTTCGACACCCTGATTAAAAGTCAGGTGCTCTACCAACTGAGCTAATGGCTCTTATTACTAAGAGTAAAGAATGGCGAAACTGACGGGATACTCTCTCTTCGTTCGAGACTGCGAAGTCTATGCTAACGAAGATGATGCTTCGACGAACCCAAGTATATGAGTTCTCATCCCTGAAGCTTGTAAGAATGGCGGAACTGACGGGATTCGAACCCGCGATCTCCTGCGTGACAGGCAGGCATGTTAGGCCTCTACACCACAGTTCCATGAGACTTAATCACTTATTCTAGTGATAAAATTGGTTGCGGGGGCAGGATTTGAACCTACGACCTT